>CAYZEL010000008.1:0-8732 GCA_964477515.1 uncultured Microbacterium sp. | reverse complement strand
CCGTGATCGCCGAACGCACGGGGCTCGCGACGTCGACGCTGCACCGCCTGCTGACCCGACTCACCGCGCTCGGCCTGCTGGCGCGTGCCCCCGGTCATCGGTACACGATCGGCGTGCGGCTCTGGGAGTTGGGCGAGCTCTCGCCGCTGTCCCTCCGACTGCGCGAAACCGCGCTTCCGTTCATGCTGCGCCTCTACGAAGCCACCGCCGAGAACGTCCACCTCGCGGTTCTGGATGCCCCGACGCCCGAGCGTGCGACCGCCCTGTACGTCGGTCGCGTGACCGGGCAGTCATCCATCCCCACCCTCAGCCGGATGGGCGGACGCCATCCGCTCCACACGACGGGAGTCGGCAAAGCACTGCTCGCGACGCGGGACGAGGACTGGCTCGCGCACTACTTCTCGACGCCCCTCGAACGCGAGACGACGCACTCCATCACGACGGAAGAGGTACTGCGCGCCGAGTTGCGCGCCGCGCGCCGCCGCGGCTACGCCACGACGCGCGAAGAGATGACGCTCGGCAACATCTCGGTCGCTGCGGCGCTCGGCAAGGTCGCCGGCCTCCCGCCCGCGGCGCTCGGCATGGTCGTGCGGATCGAGAGGGCCGATGAGCGCCGGCTCGCAGCGCTCGTGACGCAGGCCGCGGCGGACCTGACACGGATCTTGCGGGAGACGAGTCCCAGTGAGTGAGAATAGGCGCAGGATGCGCGGGGCCCGCCTGTCACGATTTGCCTAGGTCTTTGTCGAAGGAGACACCATGACAGATACAACCCCGCAGGCTGCGGCGCCCGAATCGTTGCTCGCCTCACCGGACATGCCCTCGCAGCGCGAGATCAACGCCGAGATGGCCGAGATCCACGCCGACCATCTGGCTCGAGAGGCGCGGGGCGAGGCCCCGGCGCCGGTCACGCTCTACGACTTCGCGCCGTACCGCTCGAGCGTGCTGCGCCACCCCACGAAGAACCCGCGGCTCGTCGACCCCGAGACCATCGAACTGTGGTCGCCCGCATACGGCCAGCGCGATGTCGCGGCGATCGAGTCCGACCTGACGTTGCAGCACACGGGCGAGCCCCTGGGCGAGCGCATCACGGTCTCGGGTCGCCTGCTCGACAGCTGGGGCCGGCCGCTCGCCAACCAGCTGGTCGAGATCTGGCAGGCCAACTCCGCCGGGCGCTACATCCACCAGCGCGACCAGCATCCGGCGCCCCTCGACCCGAACTTCACGGGCGCGGGTCGCACGGTGACGAACGACAACGGCGAGTACTTCTTCACGACCATCAAGCCCGGTCCGTACCCGTGGAAGAACCACATCAACGCATGGCGTCCGGCCCACATCCACTTCTCGCTGTTCGGCACGGCGTTCACGCAGCGCATCATCACGCAGATGTACTTCCCGGGCGACCCGCTCTTCGCGCTCGACCCGATCTACAACACCATCCGCGATCAGAAGGCGCGCGACCGTCTCGTCGGCGCTTACGACCACGACCTCACCGTGCCCGAGTTCTCGATGGGCTACACGTGGGACATCGTGGTCGACGGTCCGTCCGCGACCTGGTTCGAGCCCGAGGGAGAGCACTGATGAGCACCGAAACCCGCCTGGACCCGACACCCGGCCAGACGATCGGGCCGTTCTTCGCGTTCGGCCTCGCCTACCCGAAGATGCACGAGGTGACCTTCCCGCACTCCCCCGGAGCGATCGTGCTCTCGGGGACCGTGTACGACGGGGCCGGGGCGCCGATTCCCGATGCCGTCGTCGAGATCTGGGGTGCCGACAGCGACGGCACCGTCTCGCGCAGTCGCGGCGCGCGTCGCCGTGACGACCACACCTTCACGGGCTTCGGGCGCTCCGCGACGACGGACGAGGGACGCTACGAGTTCTGGACGCGCAACCCCGGCTCGATCGACGGCAAGGCGCCGTTCTTCGCGGCCGTCGTGTTCGCGCGCGGTCTGCCGAACAAGCTGCACACGCGCATCTACCTGCCCGAGGACGAGGCCGGACTCGCGGCCGATCCGTTGCTGTCCGACCTGTCCGAGGACGAGCGCGGTACGCTCATCGCAACGCGCCTGCCGGACGGCAGCCTGCGGCACGACATCCGGCTGCAGGGCGAGAAGGAGACCGTCTTCCTTGCCTTCTGATGCACCCCCCGATCGATCCGGCGCGCGCGTCTCGCCGCCCGCGTTCGATGTGGGGTTGCTCTCGCCCGTGAGCGTCGGACACGACGCGCCGGTGTCGGATGAGGCGGTGCTGGACGCGCTCGTCGCCGTCGAGGTCGCCCTCGTGCGCGCGTACGGCGAGGTGGGCGTCGCTCCCGCCGCGGTCGTCGACGACGTCTGTTCGGCGCTCGGCTGGCAGGGCGAGGGACGCGGATGTCGCGGGCACGGGATCGACGCGGTCGCCCTGGCCGAGGCATCCGTCTCGGGGGGCAATCCCGTCATTCCGCTCGTCGCCGAGTTGAAGGAACGCGTGCCCGAGTCCGCGCGCGCGTGGGTGCACCGCGGGGCGACGAGCCAGGACATCCTCGATTCGGCCCTCATGCTCGTGGCGCGCGGTGCAGGCCGCGAGGTTCTGCGCACGCTCCTGCGCACCGAGGCGGAGTTGGCGGGGTTCGTGCGAGAGCATGCAGAGGATGTCGCGGCCGCGCGCACCCTGACGCAACATGCGGTGCCCACCACGGTGGGCCTGCGCGCCGCCGTCTGGTTGCGGGGGGTGCGGCGGGCCGCTGCGCGCCTGGAGGCTGCCGTCGATGCGCTCCCGGCGCAGCTCGGCGGGGCCGGCGGCACGTTGGCCGCGATCGTCGAAAACGTCGGGATGGATGCGGCGGCTCGGCTCTCTGCGCCCTTCGCCGGTGCGCTCGGACTCGCCGTGCCGGATGCCCCGTGGCACACCAACCGGTGGCCCGTCACCGAACTCGGCGACGCCCTCGTTCAGGGGATCGATTCGGTCGGCAAGGTCGCCACCGACGTGGCCACGCTCTCGCGTACGGAGATCGGCGAGCTGGCCGAGGGGGCGGGTGGTGGGTCGTCCGCGATGCCGCAGAAGCGGAATCCGTCGGGGTCCGTCCTCATCCGCTCGGCGGCCATGCGTGCTCCCCAGCTCGGAGCGACGCTCCACCTCGCCTCCGCCCTGGCCGCCGATGAGCGGCCGGACGGGTCGTGGCACGCCGAGTGGCCGACGCTGCGCGAACTGCTGCGGCTCGCGCTCGGAGCGACGGCGAACGCCGCGCGCGTTGTCGGCAGCCTGTCCGTGGATCGCGCGGCGGTGGCCCGCAATCTGGACCTGACCGGAGCGCTCATCGTCAGCGAGCGCCTCTCTTCGACGCTCGTACCCCTGATCGGACGGGCGCGCTTCGCCGCACTCGTCGCCGAGGCATCCGGGGGCGCGGACCTCGCCGCCCTCGTGCGCGAGCTCCCCGAAGCGGTCGAGCTCGACATCGATGCGCTCGTCGATCCCGCCCACTATCTCGGGCTCGCCGACGCCTACCTCGACTCCGCTCTCCGTGAGCGGGGCGCGCAGGACGACACGGCAGAGCGCAACACGGCAGAGCACGACAACCCGGAGGTTCTCTCATGACGGTTCCGCAAATCGCGATGACCGCACCCGTCGGGGCCGCCGACGCGCCCCTCGTCGTCCTGGGCCCGTCGCTGGGCACGTCGACGATCCTCTGGGAAGACGTCGTTCCGATGCTCGCGGCCGACTACCGCGTCGTCGCGTGGGATCTGCCGGGGCACGGAGCATCGCCCGTCGCCGCGGCACCGTTCACCGTGGGCGAGCTGGCCGACGCGGTCGCCGCCGGCATCCGCGAACTCGGTGGCGGTCCGGTCCGCTACGCGGGGGTGTCCCTCGGTGGTGCCGTCGGACTCGAGCTGTCGCTCCGGCATCCGGAGCTCCTCGAACGCGCTGCGATCGTCGCCTCGGGCGCACAGTTGGGGGATGCGGCGGCCTGGCACGAGCGTGCCGCTCAGGCTCGGACGCAGTCGACCTCGAGCCTCATTATCGGTTCGGCGCAGCGTTGGTTCGCGCCGGACTCGATCGCTCGGCGGCCCGAGCTGACCGGTCGGCTGCTGCACGCGCTGCAGGACACCGATGACGACAGCTACGCGCGGTGCTGCGAGGCGCTTGCCGAGTACGACGTGCGCGGTCGCCTCTCGTCGATCGGCCTGCCGGTGCTGGCCGCGTGGGGCGAGCACGACACCGTCGCCCCCGAGGCGAAGGCGGTCGAGATCGCGGAGGGCGTGCGGGACGGTCGCGCGGTCCGCATCGACGGGGCGGCCCACCTGCCGCCCGCCGAACGGCCCGAGGCCACCGCCCGGGTGCTGCAGGAGTTCTTCGAGGGGACGAACCGATGACCCGACCCGCGGGCGAGGGCCTGACCGATCAGGAGCGCTACGACCAGGGCATGGTCGTCCGTCGCGCCGTGCTCTCGGACGAGCACGTCGATCGTTCCATCGCGAACACGACCGAGCTGACGGCCGACTTCCAGGACTTCATCACGCGCGTCGCGTGGGGCGACGTGTGGTCGCGTCCCGGGTTGCAGCGGCGCGAGCGCTCGATCGCGGTGCTCACCTCGCTCATCGCGCACGGGCACCACGAAGAACTCGCGATGCACCTGCGCGCGGCGTTGCGCAACGGGCTGACGCAGGACGAGATCCGCGAGGTGATCCTGCAGTCCGCGATCTACTCCGGTGTCCCCGCGGCCAACACGGCGTTCCGCGTCGCCTCCGAGGTCTTCGCCGAGGCCTGAACCGCTCCGGTTGGTGCCCACGGCATCCGTCCCCGCCTGCCGGTGCCGGTCGCCGCAGGAACCGCACGCCGGGGGTCGTCCTGCTCGCCCGGCAGTGATGCTGCTCGGCGATGCGTCGACCAGCAACGAATGCCAACCGAGCGGTCCGAGGGCTGGCCAACCGCGGGAGCGCCGCGGTAGTGTGGACGTATAGCGAACCAGTGTTCGCAGGGCGAACACATGCGAGGAGGCGTCGTGATCGACAAGACCGTACAGAGCGTCGAACGGGCGGTCGAAGACATCCCGGATGGCGCGACCGTCATGATCGGCGGCTTCGGTCGCGCGGGTCAGCCCGTCGAGCTGATCGATGCCCTCATCGCGCACGGCGCCAAGAACCTCACGATCGTCAACAACAACGCGGGTAACGGCGACACCGGCCTCGCGGCACTGTTGGCCAACAAGCAGGTCCGCAAGATCGTCTGCTCGTTTCCGCGGCAGAGCGACTCGTGGGTGTTCGACGGCCTCTATCGCGCCGGCGAGATCGAGCTCGAGCTGGTCCCGCAGGGAAACCTCGCCGAACGCATCCGGGCCGCGGGGGCGGGCATCGGCGCCTTCTTCTCGCCGACCGGCGTGGGCACACAGCTCGCCGAGGGCAAGGAAGAGCGCGAAATCGACGGCCGCCGCTACGTCCTCGAATATCCGATCCGGGCAGACTTCGCGCTGATCAGTGCGCTCCGGGCGGATCGCTGGGGCAACCTCGTGTACCGCGAGACAGCCCGCAACTTCGGCCCGATCATGGCTTCGGCCGCGACGACGACGATCGCGCAGGTCGACGAGGTCGTGCCGCTCGGCGCCATCGAGCCCGAGACCGTCGTGACGCCCGGCATCTTCGTCGATCGCGTCGTCGCTGTCGGCCCGCGCCCGTGGCTGCGTGATGGTCGATTCGTCGGAGGCGTCGACATCGAAGGCCGGCACCTCGACGCGAGCATGGAAGAAGAGAAGGAGGATGCCGCGTGAGCACCCGCATCAGTCGTGACGACCTCGCGAAGCGTATCGCCGCGGACATCCCCGAGGGCGCGTACGTGAACCTCGGCATCGGCGCCCCGACCCTGGTGGCGAACTTCCTTCCCGCGGACCTCGAGATCATCCTGCACACCGAGAACGGGCTGCTCGGTATGGGACCGGCGCCCGAGCCGGGCCTCATCGACCCCGACCTGATCAACGCGGGCAAGCAACCCGTCACGGCACTCGCGGGCGCGGCCTACTTCCACCACGCCGATTCGTTCGGCATGATGCGCGGCGGCCACCTCGATGTGTGCGTGCTCGGAGCTTTCCAGGTCAGCCAGAACGGTGACCTCGCCAACTGGTCCACGGGCGCTCCTGGGGCGATCCCCGCGGTCGGCGGTGCGATGGACCTCGCGATCGGCGCGAAGGACGTCTACGTCATGACCGATCTGCTCACCAAGCAGGGCGAGTCCAAACTCGTCGAGTCGTGCACGTACCCGCTCACCGGCGTCGGCTGCGTCAGCCGCGTCTACACCGACCACGCCATCTTCGACGTCACGCCCGACGGATTCGCCGTGCGCGAGGCGTTCGGCGACAACACCATCGCCTCGCTCGCAGAGCTCACCGGCCTCACCCTCGTATAGAGCGCAGAGGATGCCGGCGCCCCGACATCCTCGGAAGGACAGACAGCATGACCTCCACCTATGTGTACGACGCCGTCCGTACCCCCTTCGGCCGCGCCGGGGGTGCGCTCTCGGGCGTCCGCCCCGACGACCTCGCGGCCGTCGTCATGAAGGCCGCCGCCGAGCGCACGGGCCTCGACCCCGCGCGCATCGACGACGTGATCTTCGGCGACGCGAACCAGGCGGGCGAAGACAATCGCAACGTCGCCCGCTTCGGCGCACTGCTCGCGGGCTTCCCCTCGAGCGTCTCGGGCGTCACAGTCAACCGGCTCTGCGGGTCGGCCGTCGAGGCGGTCATCCAGGGGTCGCGCGCGATCGAGGCGGGGGATGCCGACATCATCCTCGCGGGCGGCGTCGAGTCGATGAGCCGCGCGCCGTTCGTCGTCGAGAAGTCGCCCAAGCCGTGGCCCGCCGTCGGCAACCAGACGATGTGGAACACCTCGATCGGGTGGCGCATGACGAACCCCGCGCTGCGGGAGGACTGGACCATCAGCAACGGCGCGTCGGCCGAGAAGCTCGCCGAGATCTACGAGATCTCGCGCGAGGCCCAGGACGCCTTCACGCTGCGCAGCCACCAGCTCGCGGCTGCGGCGTGGGACGCCGGCATCTACGACGGCGAGATCGTTCAGGTGCCCGGCGCCGAGCTCGCCCGGGACGAGGGCATCCGCGCCGACACCTCGCTCGAGAAGCTCGCGAGCCTGCGCCCGCTGTTCGCCAAGAACGGATCGGTCACCGCGGGCAACGCCTCCTCGATCAACGACGGCGCCTCGGCCGTGCTGCTCGGTGGCGAGGGTGCGCTGGACATCGAACCCCTCGCCCGCATCACGGGCCGCGGGGTCTTCGGCAACGATCCCGACGTCTTCGGCATCGCACCCGTCGAGGCGGCGAACCGTGCCCTCGCTCGCGCCGGACGCACCTGGGCGGATGTGGACTTCGTCGAATTGAACGAGGCCTTCGCCTCGCAGTCGCTCGCGTGCCTGAAGCTCTGGCCCGAGCTCGATCCCGACAAGCTCAACATCCACGGTGGCGCGATCGCGATCGGACACCCCCTCGGGGCATCCGGCGGTCGCATCATCGGGCATGCGGCACATGAGCTGAAGCGCCGCGGCGGCGGGGTCGCGGTGGCCGCGATCTGCATCGGCGTCGGTCAAGGCCTCGCCGTCGTCCTCGAGCGGTAGGACGGATGACCGACGAGGGACCGGATGCCGGGGCATCCGGGACGTTCGTGCAGTCGTTTGCGCGCGGCCTGTCGGTCATCCGGACGTTCGACGCGGAGAATCCCGAACTCTCGCTCAGCGACGTCGCCCGACGCTCCGGCCTGACGCGGGCGGCCGCACGGCGCTTTCTGCTGACCCTCGAGACCCTGGGCTACGTCCGCAGCGACGGTCGGACGTTCGCCCTCACCCCGCGCGTCCTCGAGCTCGGTTTCAGCTATCTCTCGGCGCTGTCCCTGCCCGAGATCGCGCAGCCGCATCTCGAGCGGCTCTCGCGGGACGTGGGCGAGAGCGTGTCGGCGGGGGTGCTGGACGGGACGGATATCGTCTACGTCGCGCGCGTGCCGACGAGGCGCATCATGAGCGTCCGCATAACGATCGGCACCCGATTCCCCGCGTACGCGACGAGCATGGGGCGCGCGCTCCTGGCCGGGATGCCGGATGCCGCGGTCGCGACCGTGCTCGATGCATCCGAACTGCGAGCGTTCACGGATCACACCCTGGCCGACGGTGCGTCGATCCGTGACGAGATCGAGCGCGTGCGAGGGCAGGGCTGGGCGTTCGTGGACGGGGAGCTCGAGCCGGGACTGCGCTCGATCGCCGTGCCGCTGCACGGTCGGGACGGCTCCGTGGTCGCGGCGATCAATGTCTCATCGAGCACGACGCGCGACACGGCGGAGCGCCAGATCGAGCGGTACGTACCCGCGCTGCTGAGCACGGGCGCCGCCATCGAAGCGGAGCTGCGCCTGGTGTGATGCGGGCGCCGTGGGCGCGAAACGGTCGTCAGCGCACGCCCTTCATCAGCTTCAGCACGGGCCGCACGGCCAGCACCATGCCGAGTCCGACCGCGATGGCGATCGCACCGAGGATCGCGAAGTACGGCACCTCATTGTTGACGTCGAAGAACTGCGCGAGCCAGCCCGAGATCGCGGTTCCGAGCGCGACCGACAGGAAGAACAGCGCCACCATCTGCGTGTGGAACATCTCGGGCGCGAGCTTCGTGCTGACCGAGAGCCCGATCGGCGAGAGCAGCAGCTCGGCCACGGTGAACACGAACAGGATGCCGACGATCGCGAGCAGGGGCGTCGAGTTGGCACCGCCGCCCGAGAA
>CAYZEL010000007.1:0-32202 GCA_964477515.1 uncultured Microbacterium sp. | reverse complement strand
CGACGCTGCGGGCGATCGGCTGGATCGTGCGGTCGATCTGCAGCGCGAGCTCGCGGGTCGGAGCGAGGATGAGCGCCTTCGGCTTGCGACCGAACTCGCGTCGCTGACCGGCCTGGGCGCGCAGCACGTTCTCGACCATCGGGGCGCCGAAGGCGATCGTCTTGCCCGAGCCCGTGCGACCACGGGCGAGCATGTCGCGTCCCGCGATGATCTCGGGGATGGTCGCGGCCTGGATCGCGAACGGTGCAGCAGCACCGAGGTCGGCCAGGGCACGGACGATGTTGTCGCCCAGTCCCAGATCTCCGAAGCTCACTCCGTCGACGTCCGTCGCCTGGATGGCTTCGGCCTGAAGACGCTCGTGAACGACGTCGACGTGCTGCTCGTGCGACGCCGTGCGCTCGGGCTTCTTCGACCAGTCGGAACGGCCCGCGGATGCACCGTTGCGGTCATCGCGACGGGGGCGGTCGCTGTTGTACTCGCGCTTGGGGCGGTCGTCGAACGAACGCTTCGGGCGGTCATCGAACGAGCGAGCCGGACGCTCGCCATAGGTGCGGGCCGGACGCTCGTTGTTGTACTCACGACGCGCGGGACGCTCCGCACCATCGCGCGAAGGTCGGTTGTCGAACGACCGCGCGGGACGCTCGTCACGACCGCGTGCGGGACGGTCGTCGAACGAACGAGCCGGACGGTCGTCGAACGAGCGCTTCGGACGGTCGTCGAAGGAACGCACCGGACGCTTAGCGTAGGGGCGAGCCGGACGATCGTTGCCGTACTCACGACGCGCGGGACGCTCCGCACCATCACGAGCCGGACGGTTGTCGAACGAACGGGCGGGACGCTCGCCGTAGGTACGGGCGGGACGCTCGTCGCGGCCGCGGGCCGGACGCTCATCGAACGAACGAGCCGGACGGTCGCCCTGCGCGTGCGTGCGGATGCCGCGGGCCTCTTCCCGACCCGCGCGCTGCGCCGAGGTCCAGCGGGCCTTGGGAGCGCCCGACTCTTCGGACGAACCGCGGAAGCCGCGGTGGCCGGCGCTGCGGCTGCCCGGCTTCTGGGAGCGGGCCTCGGTCGCCGCGCCCTGACGCTTGCGGTCCTGGTACGGGGTCTTCTCGCCGCGACGCGGTTCGAAGTTCTTGGCGGGTCGGCCGCCGGCCGGCTTCTTGTTCTTGGGCATGGTGGTGTCCTTCTGGGTTGTCTCATGTGAGAACAGCACTCCACTGATCGCACCGAAGTGCGCCGGTCAGATCTGCGTCTGATCGCGGTCGGAGTTACCCGGACTCTCGTCGGCCGGGGGCCATTCAACGTGATGGTCGCCGGGGCGGATTCGCCCCCACCATCGGCCCCTTGGACTCACAAACCCATCCGCACATACGCGCGGTGTCCAGAGCCGACCGCACAACACTACCGCACGGGGCCCCTCCGGGGCTGGGACGAAGCCGGGTGCTGCGCGACGGAAAGCGCGCCGACGGTTGATTAGCATGGAAAAGTTCGGCCGGTCGCGGTCGACTGAAGGAGGCCCCACCCGTGACGATCACCTCAGAGGCACGCGATGTGCGAACGGGACCGACGGGAGCGCAGTTCTTCCTTCGCGATCCGCACACCGGTGTCGGCGCGCATATCGCGCAAGTAGGCGCCGCGCTTCGGGGTCTCACGGTAGGCGGCGTCGAGCTCGTTCCGCCCTACCCGGCCGATGCACCATCCCCCGCTGCATCCGGCGTCGTCCTCGTACCGTGGCCGAACCGGATTCGTGACGGCGCCTGGACGCACGACGGCACGCTCCGCCGACTCGCGATCACCGAGCCCGCACTCAACAATGCCTCGCACGGCCTGCTGCGCTTCGCGGCATACGAGGCGATCGAGGTCGAGGCGGACCGCGTGACGCTCCGGGCAGATGTCTACCCGCAGACCGGATACCCCTTCCACCTGTCGACCCGCGTGATGTACGCACTGACCGAGACGGGCGTCGCCGTCACACACGAGATCGTGAACGTCGGGAAGGATGCTGCGCCGGTAGCCGTCGGGACGCACCCCTACCTGATGATCGGCGACGTCCCCACGCGTGACCTCGTCCTGCGCTCGTCCGGCACCCATCGATTCGTGGTCGACAAGCAGCTCGTGCCCGTCGGTGAGGAGCCTGTGGGCTCGGCCAACGACCTGCGTGAGGGCCGGCGGCTCGGCGACATCACCCTCGACACCGCGTATTCGGGACTTTCCCGCGATGACGACGGCCTCATCCGGCACTCGCTGACCGCCCCCGACGGTCGATCGCTCGTCCTCTGGCAGGGCCCGGGCTTCGATTTCGCTCAGGTCTTCACGACGGACCGATACCCGGGGCAGTCGCTCGCGATAGCGATCGAGCCGATGACCGCGCCCGCCGATGCTTTCAACTCCGGAAGAGGCCTCAGATGGCTCGCCCCCGCCGAATCGTGGTCACTGGGCTGGGGGGTTGAACTGACCCGTACATGAGATAGCTCTCATATACACGCCCCAGGGGGCTGAATGGCCGTTTTTGGAAACTATGGCCCGCTATAATCCTCGCAATAGCCACGCATCCCGACACCCCCCGAAAGGTCTGGACGTGACACCCCCCGGTCTCGTCACACCCTCCGTCAACATCGCCCCGTCCAACTTGCGCCCTTGGCGCGCCCTCCGCGCATCGATTCTCGCGGTGGGCGCCACGGTGCTCGCGCTCGGAGCGACCCCTGGCGACCCCACCGTACCCCTCTGGGGCCACTGGTCGGTGGGGATGCTCGCCGCATTCGCGGCCGCCGCGACGGGCGGGGTTCTGGCGTATCGCGCGTACACGCGGCGCACCGAGATGTCGGTCGCGCGCGGCCACCACGACGGCCACTGGAGCCACCGGATCGACGCGATCTCGGCGGGCCTGGCACAGGCGCTCATCTCGGGACTGCTCGTCGCCCTCGTATTCATCCTGTTGAACAACCTCACGGGGGGCGCTCACGTCACGGCGTTGCAGGCGACGGTCGCAGCCGGGGTGAGCATCGCGGTCGTGTCGCTGATCGCCACGTTGGCGGCGTCGCGCAACGAGACGATCCACGCGGTCGGGATGCTCATGTCCTTGACGGTTCTCGGGTCGCTCACGTCCATCCTGACGACGCCCGACCCGAACTGGTGGCAGCTGCACTTCAGCCAGCTGGGAACGTTCCACGTCTTCTCCGGCTACATGTTCAACGGCACGCTCATCGCGACCGGCACCCTGATCGTCGCGTTCTCGTTCCGCGTCCGTCGCGTTCTGATCAACGCCCGACGCCAGGAGCGCCTACGAAGCGTCCGCGCACCGCGCGTCTTCGCGATCCTGGTCGCGTGCGTGGGCTTCCACATGGCGATGGTGGGGTTCATCCCGGTGAACCAGCAGCAGTTCCTGCACGACCGCGCGGCCACGGGAATGACCCTGTCGTTCGCGGCGCTGCTCATCCTCACGCCGTGGTTGTTGCGTGGCCTCCCCGCGCGCCTCACGCGCGCCACCGGCGCGATCGCGGGGATTCTCGTGGTGGGCGCGACCGTCTTCATCCTCGGCGTGATCAATCTGGCCGCCTTCGAGATCATCGCCTTCGGCCTGATGTTCGGCTGGATCGGAGTCTTCGCGACTTGCGTCGAGACGCGGCACTCGCCGATCTCGATCCCGGCCACCGAGGCGGCAACTCCCGCACCCTCGCCGGTGTCGGCGTCCGTCCCGCGCCACGATGTCGCGGTGGGTCGCCCGCGTCGCTCGGTCCTCGTCAGCCGTCGTGTTCGCCGCGGCGCACCCGACGGGTCTGCTGCACGGGCGCTGCCGCCGGATACCCGCCGAGCAGCTGTGAGCCCGCTTCGGCCGTCTCGCGCTTCGAGCGTCCGCCGTCCGTCCCGCGGGGGTCCGGCTCGTGCGGGTCTGAATCAGACGATGCGGCGCCACCCCGGCGAGCGTCTCGCCGTTCTCTAGCACCCTCGACCAGGTTGTAGAGCGTCGGCAGCACGACCAGGGTCAGCACCGTCGACGAGACCAGTCCGCCGATCACGACGATCGCCAGCGGCTGCGAGATGAATCCCCCGTGGCCCGTGATTCCGAGCGCCAGCGGCAGCAGAGCGAAGATCGTCGCCAGGGCCGTCATCAGGATGGGACGCAGACGTCGCGCGGACCCCGCCATGGTGGCCTCGTACGCGCTCAGTCCCTTCTCCCGGTACTGATTGACCAGATCGACCAGCACGATGGCATTCGTCACCACGATGCCGATCAGCATCAGCACTCCGATCAGCGATGCGACGCCGAGGGGAACACCTGTCGCGATCTGCAGCAGGATCGCGCCTGTGGCGGCGAACGGCACTGATACCAGCAGCAGCAGAGGCTGCCGCAGCGACTTGAACGTCGCGACCATGATGATGTAGACGATCAGGATTGCGGCGAGCAGCGCGATGCCGAGCTGGGTGAAGGCGTCCTGCTGCTGCGAAATCACCCCGCCCACCTCGGCGTCGGCGCCGACCGGCAGGTCGATGTCGGCCAGGGCCTCGGTGACCGAGGCCGAGGCGGCGTTCAGGTTGTCCGTCGAGGGCGTGACGGTGATCGTCGCGGTGCGCTGCCCGCGCTGAGTCGTGATCGATGTCGGCCCGTCCGTCTCGTCGACGCTGGCGATCTCGTCCAGCCGAACCGGGCCGGCCGCCGTCGGCACCTCGAGCGCCCGCAGCTCGTCGAGGCTGGCGGGAGACACGGATGCCGCGAGGTAGACGGTCAACGCCGTGTCATCGATCTCGATCGAGCCGATCGACTGGGGCTGCATCGCGCCCGAGACGAGCGCGCCCACCGCGACCTCGGACAAGCCACGCGCGGCAGCGGCGTCCCGGTCGACGACGACCGCGATGTAGGGCAGCGATGCAGACAGATTGCTCGTCACCTGACCGATGCCGTCGCGCCCCCCGAGTGCGTCAGCGACGTCCGCCGTCGCCTGCTCGAGCGTCGCGCGGTCGGGGGCGCTCACGTCGACCTCGATGTCGCTCGAGCCGAAGCCACCTCCGGAGCCGGCCACGGCGATCTCGCCGGCACCGTCGAGATCGGTCAGCGTCGTCTGGACACGCTCACGCAACGCGACCTGATCCGCGTCCGAATCGGTCGTGATCGAGTAGGTGATACCCGCACCGCCACCCGAGAAGGCGTCGCGAAGGGCCGACCCGCTCGATCCGATCGAGACCTGGACGGTTTCGATGCCATCTATGCCCAGGAGCGCCTCTTCCACCCGCACCGCGGCGGCGTCTTCGCTTTCGAGGCTCGCCGCAGGGCCGAGATTCTGTGTCACCGTGAAGGTGTTCTGCCCGGAGTCGCCGAGGAAATTCGTCTTCATGAACGGCGCGGCCGCGACCGTGCCGCCGAGCACGACCAGCGCCAGCGCCAGCGTGATCCACGAGTGCTTGAGGGTCCAGGTGAGGATCGGCAGATACGACTTCTGCAGACGCGTGTGCGGTGCCCTGGGCGACTCGGGGTCGACGGCGGTACCGTCGGCGTCGACCAGCGGCTTCCCCGGGCGGAGGAACCAATACGCGAGCACGGGCACGATCGTCAGCGCAACGAACAGCGAGGCGAGCATCGCGATCGTGACGGTGAGCGCGAACGGCCGGAAGAGCTCGCCGGTGACGTCGCCGACGAAGACGATCGGCAGGAACACGGCGACGCTCGTGAGCGTCGACGCGGTGATGGCCGCGGCGACCTCGCGCACGGCCAGCAGGATGGATGCTGTCTTGTCGGCGTCGCCCACGTAATGGCGCTTGATGTTCTCGATGACGACGATCGCGTCATCGACCACCCGCCCGATGGCGATCGTCAGCGCTCCCAGGGTGAGGATGTTGAGGGAGTACCCGAACGCCTGGATCCCGATGAACGTGATGAGAACGCTCGTGGGAATCGAGATCGCCGTGACGAGCGTCGAGCGCACCGACAGCAGGAACAGCAGGATGACGAGGACCGCGAAGACGAGACCGAGCAGCCCCTCCTGCGCGAGCGACTCGATCGACTGCTGGATGTACGGGGCCTGGTCGAACACGACCGTGAACGTCGGTCCTCCCAGACTCCGCTCGAGTTCCGGCAGGAGCGCGAGCACGCCGCGCGAAACGTCGACGGTATTGGCAGCGGGCAGCTTCGTGATGGCGATCGTCAGAGCCGGCTCTCCATCGACGCGAGAGATCGACGTGACCGGGTCCGTGTCCTCGACGACGGTGGCGACATCTCCGATCGTCACGGTCTCGGATCCGAACTGATCGGCGCTCGTCGGCACGAGCGGCAGGGCGGCGAGCTCATCGACCGTCGTGATCTTCGCACCGGTCTGCACCGTGAGCGACTGATCCCCCTCGGTTATCTGACCGCCGGGAAACAGCACGCCATTCTGATCGAGCGCGTCCCGGATGGCCTGCTGGCCGAATCCGGCGGCCGCCAGCGACGCCCTGTCCGGCGTGATGGTGATCCTCTGACCGATGCCCCCGACGATCTGCGCGGCGTTCACACCGTCGACATCCTCGAGATCCGGGATCACGCTCTTCTCGAGCTGTGCCTGGATCGACAGCGCATCATCGAACCCGGTGACGGCGAGCTGAATGACGGGGAAGTCGTCGAAGCTCGCCGAGATGACGTTCGGTTCCACGGACTCGGGCAGCTGAGCGTCGATGCGGTTGATCGCCTGGGTGATCTTCTGCTCGGCCGTCGCGAGATTCGTGCCGTAGGTGAACGACGCCGAGATGATGGACGCGTTCGTGGTGCTCGTCGCGATCGTCGACTCGAGCCCCGCGATGCCCTGAATGGCCGTCTCGATCGGCGTCGAGACATCCGTGTTCACCACTTCCGGTGAAGCACCGGGGTAGGCCGTGACGATGGCGAGCTGCGGGAACTCGATCGACGGGATCAGCTCCTGCTTCAGACTGGTCAGCGCGAGGCCGCCGAACACGGCCGCCACGATCGTGATCAGGGCGATGAGCGCGCGGTTCTTCAGGCTCAGAATGGCGAGATTCGACACGGTCGGCCTTCGATGTGGGATGGCGCGGACACCGAGCCGGAGTCCGGAGAACGATACGTGAACGTATCCTTCTCAGTATCGCACCCGTCGGCGCGCTCTACCCGGTGAGCAGTTCGCGAATGGCCGTCTCGGCGGCAACGTCCAGATCCAGCAGCCGTCCCCTCTCGTAGGCGCGGAAGACCCGCGGATCGATGTAGCTGCCTCGTGCCACCGCGGGGGTGTTCCCCAGCGATTCCGCCGTCGCCCGGACGGCCAGCTGTTCGGCCCGCTTGCGATCGGACTTGGTGTCGACCGCACCGATCCGCGCCAGCGCCTCCGCCGCGAGGATCGTGCCGCGCAGCGTTCGGAAGTCCTTCGCCGTGAAGGATCCACCGGTCAGCGCGCGCACGTGAGCATTGACGTCGCGCGGCGTGAGCGCGACGCGCCGCCGTCCTTGCTCATAGGCGAGCAGGGGCGACCGCGGTCGGCCCTGCACGAGTTCCGTGATGACGGCGGCGAGATCCGCGTCGTCGACGTCGATCAGAGCCTGCTTGCCGCTCTTGGCGGGAAACGAGAGGGTGACCACCGTGCCCTCGACCGTCGCATCCCTGCGGATCAGCGTGGTCAAGCCTCGACTGCCATTCGCTTTCAGGTAGCGGGCGGACCCGACGCGGGGCGCAGCCTGATCGAGCAACCGGAATGCCGCGCCGAGCACTCGTTCGCGATCGAGCTGCTCACGACGCAAAGCCGTCGTGACCCGCGCTCGAGCTCGGGGGATGACCTCGGCCAGCTGCAACGCCCGCGCGAACTTGCCGCGGTCCCGCGTGGAGCTCCAGGCGGAGTGATACAGGTACTGTCGTCGGCCCGCATCGTCCGTGCCGACCGCCTGGATGTGTCCCCGAGCATCACGGGCGATCCAGACCTCCCGCCACGCGGGCGGGATCACCAGCGCTTCGATGCGCGCGACATCACGTGCAGACGCCGGCTTGCCGCGGTGGTCGGTGTAACGGAATCCGGATCCGGACCGGATGCGACGCAAACCGGGGTCTTCGAGGGGACGGACCCGGACGAGGCGGCGTGCGCCAGAACTCCCTGCTCGTCCAGCCGCCATCTGCCCGCACTCTCCATCGCCGATCGCGACGTGCGACCCAGACGAAATCTAGCTCGTTCGGCGTCCGTCGAGGGAGGACTTGACACCCGGCGTCCGGAGTCGACCGAGGACGATCATCCGCGGGCGCCACATGCGTCCCACGCACGGTCATCGCCCTCGTGACCGTACCCGCGTCGCGAATATCACCGTCGGTGCGGGGCCGTCAACCCCCTCGCACGCTCTCGGGGACCCGCATAGCGTCTGCTGTCAGTGCCACCCGCACATCGTCCGCGTGCGTCCGCCGAGTCAGAACCCCGGTGCACGACCGAGCGGACAGAACACTAAAGGAGCCTCACCATGAACCTCGCAGCCCTCATCATCATCATCATCGCGGTCGTCCTGGCCATCACCGGCGGAATCTGGTCTGCAGCCAACTGGCTGATCTGGGTCGCCATCGTGCTCGCCGTGATCGCCCTGATCATGTTCTTGCTCCGCCTCATCACGGGTCGCAGCAAGGTCTAGAACCGTCCGGCCTCGCGCGTTTCGGGTGCGCGCGTTGGCCTTCCCCCGCGGATGCCGCGGTCCAGCTATCGTGCTGGACCGCGGCATCCGTTCTTTCTCCCGTCCGCGCCCTTGCCTACAGCGCGCGCTCCACATAGGCGTGCAGCGCGTCCCGAACGAATTCCGCCCCGACGCTGCCTCCGGCAGACGTCGCGTAATTCGCACCGAACCGCGGGTCGGCGACGTACATGTCGGCGAGACCCGTGACGTACGCACGGCGTTGCGCGCCCGAGGGCGTCCCGGGCATACCCGTGAGCCACTCGACGTGACGTCGGGCCACGCCCAGAGCGATCGGCGAGTCAGCCGCGACGCCGCTCTCGGCGGTCCGGATCCAGTCGCGTGCGAGGTCCGCGGCGCGCTGTTGCCACGCGGACCTCTCGTCGGCCGACATCCCGCGCCACCAGGCGTCGCTGCGGGAATAGGCCTTCGCTCCCCAACGGGTCTCGACCTCGTCGCGGTACGCCGTGTGGTCGAATCCATCGAACATCGTGTCCATCATCAATTCTTCACCTCCTCTCAATGCCGCGATCGTCTTCTCGACGGCCGCGATCTGCCGCGTCAGCCGCTCGCGCTCTTCGCGTAGTGCCGCAGCGTGCTCGGCCAGGGCCTCTGCTTCGTCGGGGGTCGCCGCCTGGTCGAGCATGCGGGCGATGCGCGACAGGCCGACTCCCAGGCCGCGCAGCAGAAGGATCCGTTGCAGGCGCAAGAGACCGGCGCTGTCGTAGATCCGCTGCCCACCGGATGCGACGCGGATCGGACGCAGCAGCCCGATCGCGTCGTAGTGACGGAGCGCACGGCTCGTCGTTCCGGCGCTCCGCGCCACGTCTTGGATCGTCCATTCCATTTCGCCCCCTCGCGAAGCAACGCTAGGGGTTGACGTCACGTCAATGTCAACCGCTCGTTCTTCCCCGAAGACGCCCTTGCGAACGCGATATATCGTGTTATTCTGAGATTCACGATATATCGTGTCTTCGAACCTCAAGGAGCGTGCCATGACATTGGAAAAGTGGATCGTCCACCCGGGCGAATCGCGCGTGATCGACATCGAGTCCGTCCGCAAGCTGAAGGTCGGCCTCGTGGGTGGCCAGATCGACGTCATCGCCCACGATGAGCCCGGAGTCCGCATCGAGGTCCACGCGGTCACCATCAAGGATCTCCGCATCGAAGCGACGGGCGACACGATCGAGATCGATCACCCGCAGCTGCGATGGGACAACTTTCTCGAGGTGTTCCGCAACTTCGGTACCGGCGGCCCCAAGGCCGAGATCAGCGTCGCCGTGCCGCGCAGCATCGCCCTGAACCTCGGCGTCGTCTCGGCGAGCGCGCTCGTCGCGGGTCTCGAGAACGATGTGCGCCTGAACACGGTCTCGGGCGACATCATCGTCGACGGGCTCACCGGCGACTTGCAGGTCAACGCCGTCTCGGGCGACGTGCAGGCACACCAGGTCGTCGGGGCCCTCAGCGCGAACAGCGTCTCGGGCGACGTCGCGGCCACCGGTAGCCTGCGCAAGGCCACCGTCGACACCGTGTCGGGCAACATCATGCTGGATACGACGGGAGCCGTGCACCAGATCGGCCTCAACACCGTCAACGGGAACGCGACCGTTCGGCTCGACCAGGCGCTGGCCGCCAACTACGTCGCGCGGAGCGTCAGCGGGCGCGTCCAGATCGACGGTGTCGTTCGATCCGGCTCGGGACCCACCAACTTCACCGGTTCGACCGGTGAACTCAGCGGAACCTTCGCCGACATCCGCACCAATACGGTGTCCGGCGACGTCACCGTCCTCCGGCGGCCCCCGGTGGACGCCGCACCCGTCACCGACGCGGGCGGCGCGGGCAGGAACGACACCGGCGACGATTCCGACCACGATTCCGGGGACGCACGATGAGTCCCGTCTTCTCACACGGCGACCTGCGCCTCTACCTGCTCAACCTTCTCGACGAGGCACCCCGGCACGGTTACGACATCATCCAGGCGCTCTCGGACCGCACCGGCGGCACCTACACCCCGAGCGCCGGCACGATCTATCCGCGCCTCGCGAAGCTCGAGGAGGAGGGTCTCGTGACGAAGAGCATCGACGGACGCAAGACGATCTACGAGATCACGTCGGCCGGGCGCGCCGAGGTGGCATCCCGCGCGGGCGACCTCGAGGGCATCGAGGCGGGCCTCGCCGACTCCGTCCGCCTCATCGCGGACGAGGTGCGCGGAAGCGTACGCGAGGCGATGAAGAGCCTGCGTGCGGATCTGGCGGCATCGGCCCGCGAAGAACTCGACGCGGACACCGCGGCACCTCGTTCGGAAGACCCGCGAACGCGCAGTCGTGAAGAGCTACACCGCGCCGATGCGATCGTGAACGATTTCCGCGGTCGCCTTCGCGCCGAGTTGCGCACGCACGTGGCACGCGGCGGCGTGCTCGAGACATCCGTCGTCGACGATCTCGCGACGAACGTCGAGAACGCGATGCGCGATCTGCGGTCCGCGCTGCGGTGATCGACGAGAACTGACGCCGCTCGGGAGCGAGTGACGGGGTGTCGATCAGGAACGAGTGACGGGGCGGCTGCAGTGGCCGCCCCGTTCTCAGTCCTGGGGCCAGAGATCCTCGTCGTCGGCCGCGGCCGTGCCGAGCGGCACGACGAGGATCGGGCGATGCTGGCGATGGGCCAGGCGCGCGGCGACCGATCCCGTGAAGAACTCGCGGATCGATTCGCCGATTCCGCGGTCCCGGGTGCCGACCACGAGCAGCTTGGCGTCGAGACGTTCGGCCAGGCCCTTCAGCGCGATCGCGGGGTCACCGACGAGCTGGCGCATCTCCCACGCCACGCCCTGGGCATCGAGGGCGTCGTGCGCGGCCTGACGCACAGCTTCGAGTTCTGCAGAGCCGGGCGCGACATCGATGTCGATGGGTGCCGAGTGGACGTAGCCATCGGGGTCCTCGTACGTGACGAATCGCGTCATGTCGACGTGCACGATCACCAGCGGTGCCTGCATGAGGCGGGCGAAGTGCGCCCCCTCGCGCATCACTCGCGCGGATTGGCCGGGCACCACGGCGACGATGACAGCCCCGTGGAGGGCGGCATCACGCGCTCCATCCGTGTCGCCGTTCGCGGATTCCGGGTTGATGGCGGTCATCGCTGCTCCCTCACGGTGGTGGCGCCCCCGGCTTGCCCGCGTGCGCCCGTGCTATTCTGAATGCTACTCTTACCGGCCCTCGAGCCGGTCTCGTGAATGCATCGGGCACCTCAGACATGTCCGCCGCTCTAGTCGTGAGGGGGTCTCGCATGGGTCGTGGCCGTCAGAAGGCGAAACACACAAAGATCGCTCGCGAGCTCAAGTCTTACAGCCCGTCGGTCAACTACACCGCGCTCGAACGCGAGCTCGGGCACACGAACGACGACCTGTACGTCGACAAGTGGGCAGACGAGTACGAGGACGAGAAGGCCTAAGCCTCTCCTCGGCGACATCACGTCAGAGCGCGCCACCGCGCGTTCATCCCCTTCGGCGCTGTTCGGTATTCAGTCCCTGCGAGTGGCGCGCGCGGTGGAACCGTGTGAATTCGCGCGCGAGTCGTCGGCACGCGCATGACGGGACTGAATTGCGAACACGATCGCGATTGAGAACACGATCGCGACCGCGGTCATGGGTAACCGCGCGGGCGCTCCACCGGCCGGGTGGTGACAGGCGTGATCAGCGGCTGAGCGAGGCGAACTTCCGCACGGACAGCGGCACGAACACGACGAGCATGACCACGGCGAAGATCAGCACATAGATCACCGGGTGCTGCAACGGCCATGCGTCGGCCGTCGGGGAGTTCTCGGGAACATTGCCGAAGAGCACGCGGGCCGCCTGCACCAACGCCGACACAGGGTTCCATTCCGCGAAGACGCGGAGGGGCCCCGGCAGATTCTCGCTCGGCACGAATGCGTTCGAGATGAACGTGAGCGGGAAGAGGATGAGGAACGAGGCGTTGTTGATGACCTCGGGACTCCGCACCGAGAGTCCGAGGAAGCTCATCACCCACGAGAACGCGTACGAGAACAGGATGAGCAGGCCGACGCCCGCCAAGAAGCTCACGACAGACGACTCGACGCGCCAACCGACCAGCAACCCGGTCAGCATCATCACCACGAGCGAGAGCACGTTGATGACCAGATCACCGACGGTGCGCCCGATCAGGACCGCAGACCCGTTCATCGGCAGCGTGCGGAATCGGTCGATGATGCCGTCCTTCAGGTCCTGCGCCATGGCCGAGCCGGAATAGGTCGAGCCGAACACGATCGTCTGCGCGAAGATGCCCGCCATGAGGAACGACGTGTAGCTCTCGCCGGGGATGTCGATGGACGATCCGAACACGAAGGTGAACAGCAGCACGAACATGATCGGCTGGATGAGCGTGAACACCAGGATGTCGGGAACGCGCACGATCTTCTTGATGTTCCGCCACGTCGCGACGTAGCCGTCGGAGAAGAACCGGCTGAGCGCGCTTCCGGGAAGGGGCGGGAGTGCCGCGGTGGACGTGCGGGAGGCAGACCCGCCCGGGGTGGGGATCGTCGTCATGCCACCGCCTCCTCGTCTGATGTCGCCTCGGCCGCGTGGCCCGTGAGTTGCAGGAACACGTCGTCGAGGGTCGGCCGTCGCATCCCCGCGTCGTGCAATTCGATGCCCGCCGCCGCGACGTCGGCCATGATGCTGCCGAGCGCGTCCGCGCCGTCCGCGACGGGGACGACCAACGTGCGTCCCCCATCGGACACGACCGCACCGGTGCCATAACGCTGCAGAATCTGCTCGACCGTGGGCGCATCCGCTTCTTGAGCGAAGCTGATCGCCACCCGCTGCCCCCCGACCGACGACTTCAGCTCGTCCGCCGTGCCCTCGGCGATCACCCGCCCGTTGTCGATGATCGAGATCGAATCGGCGAGGCGGTCCGCCTCTTCGAGGTACTGCGTGGTCAGCAAAACCGTCGTGCCGCCGGCCACGAGAGACTCGATGATGTCCCACAGTGCAAGTCGGCTTCGCGGATCGAGCCCCGTCGTCGGCTCGTCCAAGAAGAGGACGGGCGGGTTGATCACGAGGGCGCCCGCGAGGTCGATCCGGCGCCGCATTCCGCCCGAGAATCCCTTCACCGGGCGGTTCTGCGCTTCGACCAGATCGAACAGCTCGATGAGCTCACGCGCGCGCTGAGCCGCCCGCTTGCGACCGAGGTGATAGAGAAGGCCGACCATGAGCAGATTCTCGAAACCGGTCAGGTTCTCATCGACCGCCGCGTACTGGCCACTGGCCCCGCTCATGCGACGGACGGCCTGGGGATCGGCGAGGACATCGATGCCGTTGATGCGGGCCGATCCGGAATCGGGCTTGATCAGCGTCGTGAGCACCTTGACCGTGGTGGTCTTGCCTGCGCCGTTGGGCCCGAGCAGAGCTGTGACCGTGCCCTCGGGAACCGTCAGGGTGAGCCCGTCGAGCGCCCGCACGGTCGGAGCGCCCTTGGGCTGATAAGTCTTGACGAGATCGCTCGCCTCGATGAACGGCATGCGCGCGATCGTACCCTGGGCCGGCGACGTCGGCGTAACGGTCCGAGGGTCAGGACGTCTGGGATCCCTCGACCCACGCCAGATACTCGTCCGAGACCGTGCCGGTCACGTAGTGACCGTCGAAGCAGCTCATGTCGAGGTCGGTCACGTCCGAGCCCTCGAGGATGGCGGCCTTGAGGTCGTCGACCTCCTGATAAACGAGGTAGTCGCAGCCGAGCTCTTCCGCGATCTCGGGGATCGTGCGCCCGTGCGCGACGAGCTCCTGACGCGAGGGCATGTTGATGCCGTACACGTGCGGGTACCGGACGGGCGGAGCGGCAGAGGCGAACGTGACGGTCTTGGCGCCGGCATCCCGTGCCATCTGGATGATCTGCTGACTGGTCGTGCCGCGCACGATCGAGTCGTCGATCAGCAGGACGTTCTTGCCCTTGAACTCGCTCGACATCGCATTGAGCTTCTGGCGCACGCTCTTCCGGCGCACCGCCTGCCCCGGCATGATGAAGGTCCGCCCGACGTAGCGGTTCTTGTAGAACCCCTCGCGGTACTCGATGCCGAGCTTGCGGGCGACCTGCATGGCGGCGGGCCGCGACGAGTCCGGGATGGGCATGACGACGTCGATCGTCCCGGTCGGCGTGTACTTCGCGATTGTGTCGGCGAGACGGTCGCCCATGCGCAGGCGGGCCTCGTAGACCGAGATGCCGTTCATGATCGAGTCGGGACGCGCGAGATAGACGTACTCGAACGAGCACGGTGCCAGCCGTGTGTCCTTCGCGCACTGGCGCGTGTGGAGGTGCCCCTCGAGGTCGATGAAAACGGCCTCGCCGGGCATGACATCGCGGACGACGTCATAGTCGCCGTTCTCGAGCACGAGGGACTCCGATGCGACCATCCACTCGTACCCGCCGGCCGCCGTCTTGCGCGTGCCGAGGATGAGGGGACGGATGCCGAAGGGATCACGGAAGGCCAGCAGCCCGTGGCCCGCGATCAGGGCGATCGTGGCGTACGACCCCTCGACGCGCTCGTGCACCCGCGAGACGGCCTGGAAGATCTGGTCGGGGTCGAGGTCGACACCCGAGATCGACGCCTGCAGCTCGTTGGCGAGGACGTTGACCAGGAGTTCGGTGTCAGAACTCGTGTTGAGATGACGCCGGTCCTTCGAGAACAACTCTTCCGTGAGTTCTCGTGTGTTCGTGAGGTTGCCGTTGTGCACCAGCACGATGCCGTACGGGGCGTTGACGTAGAACGGCTGCGCCTCTTCTTCGTTGCCCGCCGTGCCCTTCGTGGCATAGCGGACGTGACCGAGCCCGATCGTGCCGAGCAGCGCACGCATGTCACGGGTGCGGAACGCCTCGCGCACCTGCCCGCGCGCCTTCGCGAGGTGGAAGATGCCGTTCGGCTCGGCCGTGGCGATGCCCGTCGAGTCCTGGCCGCGGTGCTGCAGAAGCAGCAGGGAGTCATAGATCTCCTGATTGACCGGCCCCTGGCCGACCATTCCGACGATGCCGCACATGGGGGTTAGTTCGCTCCATCCGCGTAGGAACCGACGAGCCGCACGGCGCCGCCGTCGACCCCCTTCGCTCCCTGTTCGAAATCTCCCTCGGGCAGCGCATCGCCGCGCACGACGCCCACGGGCCAGGCGGCGATGCCGTCGCGACCGAGCGCGGCCACCGCCGCGTCGGCGTGGTCGGCCGCGACGACCGCGAGGAATCCGATGCCGAGGTTCCACGTGCCCTCGGTCTGCTCCAGCGTGATGCGGCCCGCGTCGGCGAGCACGCGGAAGACCGGCGACGGCGACCAGGTCGCACGGTCGACGTCCACCCAGGTTCCCCGAGGGAGCACCCGAGCGAGGTTGGCCGCGATGCCGCCACCCGTGACATGGCTCAGTGCGTGTACCCCGGCTTCCGGTCGCAGCTCGTCGACAAGACGCAAGAGGGGGGTCGTGTAGAGCCGAGTGGGTTCGAGGAGGGCTTCGCCCCAGGATGTCGCGACACCGAGCTCGTCGGCACGGTCGGTGTATTCGATCCCGCGGTCGGTGACGATCCGGCGAACCAGCGAGAAGCCGTTCGAGTGCAGACCGTTCGAGGCCAGGGCCAGCACGACGTCGCCCGCGACGATCCGCTCGTGACCGAGGACGTCCGCGGCCTCGACGACGCCCGTCGCCGCTCCCGCGATGTCGTAGTCGTCATCGGCGAGCAGACCGGGGTGCTCGGCGGTCTCGCCGCCGACGAGGGCCGTGCCCGTCTCGGCACAGCCGCGGGCGATACCGGCGACGATGTCCGCGATGCGCGTCGGCACGACCTTGCCGCACGCGATGTAATCCGTCATGAACAGCGGCCGGGCGCCGACCACGACGATGTCGTCGACGACCATGCCCACCAGATCGATGCCGACCGTGTCGTGCTTGTCGATCGCGCGGGCGATCGCGATCTTCGTGCCCACGCCATCCGTGCTGGTCGCGAGAAGCGGGTGATCGAAGTCACGAAGCGCGCGCGCGTCGAACAGGCCGGCGAAACCACCGACGCCGCCGAGGACTTCCGGACCGTGCGTGGCGCGCACCGCGGACTTCATGAGTTCTACGGCGAGATCGCCGGCCGCGGTGTCTACTCCGGCGGCGGCATAAGGATTGAGCGAGGCTGAGGCCACCCGCACAGCCTACCGGCCCGCCCGAGGTCGCGGATTCGATCGGGCACCGGCTCGGCTCCGGCGCTCGGTGCGCGCGGGGAGCGCCACCTACAATGACGGCATGCCCAGCGCCGCCGTTCCGGAGTGGGTGATCCGCGAGGACGCGAACATCGCGGTCATCCTGTCCCTTGCGCTGCGCCAGCTCGTGGGCGTGCGATGGCCGGACGAACTGCCGCCGCTGCGCGGTCTGCCGTCGAACGAGGTCCAACGCGACGACCAGGCGCAGTCCCGCCTCGAGCGGCAGTGGCGCGAATACTGGGCGATGACCGTCGAACCCCAGGCGCACCCCGCCTCGAGCCCCCTCGATCTGGTCGGCGGGTTCGAGACCTACGTCGCGCTCCCCATCGAGGGTTTCGACGACCTGCGGGCGGCGATCGCGCCCCACACGAGTGCCGTGAGCTTCGCCCGAGCCGCACACGATCGCCACGCGGGCAACGCCCTCGGCAGAGCCGGTGTCTCGTACCGCGCGTATGCCGGGGCGATCGCGCAACACGAACGGGAGGTCGGCCGTCGGGCGCACGCCTTCGAACTGAACGTGCAGGTGCTACCGCTCACCCAGCGTGGTGTGTGGTGGATCGGGTCGCTCACGATCGCGGTCACGGACGGGCTGCGCAGCGACGTCGTCGCATTCGACGCCGCGATCCATCCGATCATCGCCGAATTGGCGTAGCGGAACGACCGCGAGGTCGACCGGAACCGGCGAACTCGGCCGCCGCGAGCGGGCGTCAGTCGGCGACGGTCTCGTGGTCGAAGCTCACGGTGCGAGCCCGTCGACGCGACGCACGATCGAACAGCAGGGCCACGAAACCCCCGACGGCGAGGCCGACGGCGACACCGATCAGCCCGAGGAATCCGAACACCTGCATCGACGAGTACGTGACGTCGGTCAGCGGGCTGGTCGCCTCTTCTCCCGTCGCGAAGGTGAGGACGAGTGCGACCAGAACTCCGAGCAACGCGCCCACCGTCAGGAAGACGCCGATTCTGGGGGCCCGGCGCACGCGTCCCTCGACGATTTCGTTGCTCACCCCTCCATTGTCGCACCTACACGCTCGGACCGGCCTGGCCGCCGGAACCCGATGCCGTCGTGGCTGCTTCGGCCGTGTGACGACGCCGGACGATGATCGTGGCACCGATCGCGACGACGAGGGCGAGGGCGACTCCCCCGGCGATCCACGGCCAGACGGGCAGCGGGTCGGCGGAACCCGCGGCATCCGTCTCGGGCGCGGCAAGCGGTTCGTCCTCATCGATCGGGACGGCCGCGGCCCCGGCCTTGCAGTCCGTCGGCAGCGGGACCTCGAGCGTGAGCGGGTCGAGCTGCTCGCCCTCGGGGTAGCTGCCGAACGCGGTCGCTCCGGCGGCGGTCAGTGTCGCCGCGACACCATCGAGCGTGATCGCGTCCGGGCCCACGGCATCCGTCGGCACGGCGAACTCGGCGAAACGCACGCCCGTCATCGCGATGGACTCCCCGGACTGGGTCGTGCCCGTGATGTCGAAGACGACGTAACCGACGTCACCCGCGAACTCGATGCGCGCGACGCCGAGCGTCGTGTCCAGCGCGCCGTCATGTCCGGTGAATCGGATCGTGCCTCCGAAGTCGACGACGCCCGCGAGCGCATCCGAGGCGGTGTCGAGCGATCCCGATCCACCCGTCCAGACGAAGTCGGGGTACTCGTAGGCGACGCCGTCGAGCTCCCAACCGCCGCCCGCGACGCCCTCGATGTAGGTACGGAAGGACTCCTTGAAGCCCCAGCGCAGCGAAGCACCGTCCACGACACACGCGCCGAGAGCCGCGCCGCGCGCCAGCGTGAACGTGACACCACGTGAGACCGAGCCCTGGAACGTGAGCGTGTGATCGCCGTCGGCGAGCGTCGCCGGGAGCGATCCGGTCCAGGTCACGACACCGGATGCATCGGCCACGAGGTCGGTCGCCAGCACGGTCGGCGTCGAGTAGACAACGACGGCGATGCCGGTCTCGCCCGCGCGGAAGCCGTCGACCCGGATCGTGACGGGCGCGCCCGTGGAAAGCGCCGCGAGCGAACCGGAATCGAGCACGATGCCCGTCGTCGCCGGGGGCGTGGGAGGAATCGTCCGCGAGGCCGCGGTGGTGACCTTCGCCGCGGCGACGGTGCCCGTCGACCCGGTCGGTGCGGCCGCCGGGGCACCGATCGTCAGCGTGAGCGGGTCGAGGTTGCCGTAGCGACCCTGGAACAGGGCGCTTCCCGCGGGCGTCAGCGTGACCGGGGCGTCGGCGAAGGTCACCGCACCCCCGTCGACGCTGCGTGCCGCGACGCCGACATTCACCGTCGCGAGCTGCGTGCGCGCTCCGTTGCTCGTGACCCAGAGCTGAGCGGATGCCGGCGAGGTGAAGCGGAACTCGGGGTTCGCGATCGAGAGGTCGAGCAGACCGCCGTGGCCCGTGAACCGGACGCCGCCGCCGTAAGACACGGTGCCGACACCGGTGGCCGGGTCGAACGTCGAACCCGAAGCCTGGCCGAACTGGAAGAGTCCGCCGGAGCGTGTCGCGCCACCCGAGACCGTGATGCTGCCGTGCGCGATGGTCCCCGTGACATAGTCCGCGAACGAACTCGAGATGCCCCAGCGCAGCGAGCCTCCCGCCACGGATGCCCCCGGGGTGGCGGGGACGACCGGCGTCGGCGGAACCCCGGGCTCTCCGGGCACCCCGGGCACCCCGGGCCCGGAGCCCGGGAACAGGATGTCCCACTGGGTCGACGAGATGGGCACATCGGCTCGCGCGTAGATCGTCTCGGCGGTCGGGTTGCTGTGGCCGCGCCAGACGATGACCTCGTACTGCTTGGTGCGGTCGAGCTCGTCGGTCGGGGCGACGAGGGTCTTGTCGAACGCCCCGCCGGTGATGGCGCCCGGCGTCATCCAGTAGCCGAACGCGACGTAACCGCCCCCGCTCGTGAGGGAGCTTTCCGTGCCCTTCTCGATCACGGCCGCGTAGGCACCGGCGATGTCGCCGAAGTCCGATCCGACGACGCGGACCGAGGCACTCTCCGCCTGCGCAACCGTCGGCACCGAGACGTCGAGTGACGGGGGCGGCGTCAGGGTCACCGGCACGCTCAGCTCTTGTGCGGCGTTCGTGACGCCGCCCGCCGCGTAGGTGTACACGCCGTACGTTCCCCCCGCGGGCGGGGTCGCGGACTCGGTCACCGTGACGGTCGTGCGGAACGAGCCATCCGCTGCGATCGGCGCCCACTGCGCACGGATGAGCGACCGGTACGCGCTCGGCACCTGGTCGAGCACGCTCTCGGCGAGCGCCCACTTCTGCGAGGTCGCCTTGCGCGACGCGCTCGAGGCGCCCTCGGACGGACGCCACTGTTCGGCGAAGCTGCCGAACACGACGTAGGTGCCCTGCGGCAGCGTGCTCGGGATCGGCACACCGCGTCCGCCGACGTTCGCGGCGGGGTCGTACCCGGTGCCCGCGACAACGAGGGTGTCGCCGAACTCGACGGCGTCGTCGCCGAGCGGCGTCACTCCGTCGGCGAGGTAGACCGTGAGCGCTGGGGCGGGCATCATGTCGACGACGACCTCGCGCTCCTGGGCCGCGTTCGTCACGCCGCCCGCACCGTAGGTATAGACGCCGTAGCGTCCGCCGTCCGCGAGCGCGCTCGGGCGGGTGACGGTCAGGGTGGTCTCGAACGATCCGTCCGCGGCGATCGGGGTCCACTGGGCACGGACCGCGCCCTGGTAGTTGCTCGGAACCTGGTTCAGGACCTCCTCGGCGAGCGCCCACTTCTGCGATCCGACCTTGCGCGTGCCGCTCGCGGCGCCCTGTGACGGCTGCCAGGACTCGGCGAAGTGGCCGAACACGACGTACGTGCCCTGCGGCAGCGTGCTCGGGATCGGCGCACCGCGGCCGCCGACGTTCGCCGTCGGGTCGTAGCCCGTGCCCCGCACGACGAGGGTGTCCCCCGCGCGAACGACGGTGTCGCCGACGGGCGTTGTACCGTCGGCCAGGAAGACGGCGAGCCGGGGAGCGGATGCGGGGGGCTCCGTCGGCTCGCTCGTCGGCTCGTCGGTCGGGTCGGTCGTGGGCTCGTCGGTCGGGTCGGTCGACGGCTCGTCGGTCGGGTCGGTCGTGGGCTCGTGGGTGGGGTCGGTCGTGGGCTCGTCCGTCGGGTCCGTGGACGGCTCGTCCGTCGGTTCGGCGGGTGGGAAGATCGCCTCCCACTGCGCCGAGGTGATCGCCACATCGCTGCGCGCATAGATCGTTTCCGCGTTCGCGGGCGAGTGCACCTGCCAGATCAACACCTCGTACGCCTGGGTCCGGTCGAGGGAGCCGGGCGCGGCCGTCAGCGCGAACGACGTGATGCCGTCGACGATCGACGGGAACGGCGCGGCGAACGCGGCGTATCCTCCCGAACCGCTGAGCCCGGATTCGGTGCCCTTCACGATCAGTGCCGCGTAGGCCTGGGTTGCCGTGCCGAGACCGGATGCCTCGACCGCCACCGTCAGGCCTGTCTGTTCGGACGCGGCGGTCACCGTTCCCGAGATCGACGCGCCGTCCAGGGCGCGGGCCGGGACGGCCCCGAGGGCGCCGGCCGCGATCAGCAGTACGGCGAGGAACGCCGCGAAGAAGCTGCGTACGGGGGTGATCGTTGATGCTGCGGTCACGATGATGGGTCTCCGAAAGACACGCAAAGCGGCGCTCGTTCGACGGGGAACGAGATCATCGGCGATGCCGAATGGTCGGGTTGAATGAGGTTAGGCTTGGCTAACTCGATACCTCATCGACCGTAGGGGATCGACTCAGGATTCGTCAAGATTTAGGTTAGCCTTGCCTAATGCGACGCATATTCTCCCTTCTGCTCGTCGCCGTCGTGGCCGGCCTATCGGGGTGCGCGGTCGCCGGGGCCGAGGCATCCGACACCTGCGTCCACGCCGACGCACCTCTGGCCTCGCTGGATCTGACCGAGGACGTCCGTGCGGCGACGGGCGGCTCGACCGCCTGCCTCTCGACACGCGGGGTGACGCCGATCGGCGACGCGACAGCAGCCGAGGTCCCGGTGACCGTCACGGACGCCGAGGGTCGCGAGGTCGAGATCACCGACGTCAGCCGCATCCTGCCCATCGACATCTCGGGCACGATCGCCGCGACCGTCTTCGGCCTCGGACTCGGTGAGAACGTCGTCGGACGTGACCTGTCGACGGGATTCGCGGGCACAGAAGACCTGCCCGTGGTGACGAAGAGCGGGCACGCCCTCAACGCCGAGGCGATCCTCGAACTGGCCCCCAGCATCGTGCTGACCGACACTTCGATCGGCCCCAAAGAGGTTCGCCAGCAGTTGCGCGAGGCGGGCATCCCGGTGGTCGTCGTCTCGTCCGAGCGTCGCGTCGACACCGTCGACGACCTCGTGACCGAGATCGCGGCGGCCCTCGGCGTGCCCTCACGAGGTGCGGCCCTCGCAGCGCGGCTCACCGCCGAGGTCGACGAAGCCCGGGCCGAGATCGCGGCCATCACCCCGACCGACACGGCGGACCGTGCGCGGATGATCTTCCTCTACGTCCGCGGGAACGCGAACATCTACTACATCTTCGGACGCGATTCGGGGGCGGACTCGCTCATCGATGCCGTGGGCGGCGTAGACGTCGCCGCCGAGATCGGCTGGGAGGGCATGAAGCCCATGACGGCGGAGGCGCTCGTCGCCGCACAACCCGACGTGCTCGTCATGATGACGGACGGCCTCGCCTCGGTCGGCGGAATCGACGGACTCATCGAGCGCATCCCGGCGCTCGCCCAGACCCCCGCCGGTCAGCACCGCCGGGTCGTCGACATGGCCGACACCGAGATCCTGAGCTTCGGTCCGCGCAGCGCCCAGATCATCCGCGCTCTCGCTCGCGCCCTCTACGCCCCGGCCGACTCTCCCACCCCCGCCGCGGCATCCCCGGGCGCGACGCCGTGACCGCCGAGACCTCGGCGGCCCCCGGCGCGGAGGTGGTGCTGCCGACCCCCGCCACCAACCGCCGGCTGCGCTTCATGATCATGACGATCACCCTGGTCGTCGCCCTCGCCGTGACGATCGTCATCTCGCTCGGCGCGGGCCAGTTCGCCGTTTCGCCGACCGAGGTCGTGGGCATCCTGCTCCGTGCCGTCGGCATCGACACCCTCTGGGCACCCGACGCGCCCACCGCAACGGGTGTGCTGCTCGACATCCGACTGCCCCGCATCGTCATGGGCCTGCTCGTCGGGGCCGCGCTCGCGGTCTCGGGCGTGCTGATGCAGGCGATCTTCGGCAATCCGCTGGCCGATGCGGCCGTCGTCGGCGTCTCGTCGGGCGCGGCGCTCGGCGCGGCCACGAGCCTGACGTTCGGGCTGACGATGTTCGGGCTGTGGACGACGCCCGCGTGGGCTTTCGTCGGCGGGCTGATCGCGGTCTTCTCGGTCTACCTGATCAGCCGCTCGGGCGGCCGAACCGAGGTCGTGACCCTGCTGCTGACGGGCATAGCGATCAACGCGATCGCCGGCGCCGGGCTTGCGTTTCTGACGTTCGTCGGAACGACGTCGACCCGCGAGCAGATCGTCTTCTGGCAGCTCGGAAGCCTGAACGGCGCGCTCTGGCAGAACATCGCCCTGATCGTGCCCCTGATCGTCGTCGGCGTCGCGATCGGCGTCGGCGTCGCGCGTCGCCTCGACCTGTTCGCGCTCGGGGAGCGCACCGCTCGGCACCTCGGCGTGCACGTCGAACTCCTGCGCATCGGCGTCATCATCACCGTTGCCCTGCTGGTCTGCGCCGCCGTCGCCTTTGCCGGCATCATCGGCTTCGTCGGACTGGTCGTGCCGCACCTCATGCGCATGGCGATCGGACCCGCGCACCTGCCTCTCGTCGTCACCAGCGCGCTCGGCGGCGCCTTGCTGCTTGCCCTCGCGGACCTCGTCGCGCGCACGGCCGTGCCGCTGGCCGACCTGCCGATCGGCATGATCACGTCGCTCGTCGGCGGGCCCTTCTTCCTGTGGCTGCTCGTACGTACGCGCAGGCGAGCCGGGGGATGGGGATGACCGGGCGCGCTCATGAGCCGCGGATCGCCGCATCCGGAGTCCGCGTGATGCCGGATGGCTCGGGTCGACCGATCCTCGACGACGCCGCCATCGAGGTGCGGGCGGGCGAGGTGCACGCCCTGGTCGGGCCGAACGGCGCGGGCAAGTCGACCCTGTTCGGCGTGCTCGCCGGCGACGTGACGCCCGCCACCGGCACCGTCGTTCTGGACGGGACGGACCTGCGTCGGCATCCACCCCGCGAGCTCGCGCGGCGTCGGGCCGTGCTGCTGCAACAGAACGCCGTGAGCTTTCCGTTCTCGGTCGCCGAGGTCGTGCGGATGGGCCGCGCACCGTGGGCACGCACCGCAGACGAGGCGGACGACGACGCGCGGGTGTCGGAGGCGATGCGCGCGACCGAGATCGAAGGACTCGCGGATCGCACGGTCACTTCGCTCTCGGGCGGCGAACGCGCCCGGGTCGCGCTCGCCCGTGTGCTCGCGCAGGCCACGAGCATCCTGCTGCTCGACGAGCCGACGGCGGCCCTCGACCTCAAACACCAGGAAGACGTGCTGCGGGTCGTGCGCGACCGTGCTCGCGCCGGGGACGCGGTCGCCATCGTTCTGCACGATCTGAACGCCGCTCTCGCCAACGCCGACCGCCTCACGCTGCTCGATGGCGGACGCGTGGTGGCCTCGGGAGCGCCGGAAGACGTCCTCACGGCGGAACGGATCGCCGCGGTCTATCGGCAGGCCGTCGACGTGTTCCCCCACCCGATCACGGGGGTTCCGCTGGTCGTGCCGCGGCGCTGAGGTCGACCCGTCGCGCGGCCCGATCAGGGGTTCAGCGGCAGCAGGTCGGCGAGGTCGGCCCGGCTACCCGAGGCATGCACCCGACCGGATGCCACGGCGGCGGGCCACGGCTCGGCCCCGGTCGCGAGGGCGATCCAGGTCGCGGCATCCGTCTCGACGACGTTCGGCGGTGTGCCGCGCGTGTGCCGGGGGCCCTGCACGACCTGCACCGGGCCGAACGGCGGAATCCGCACCTCGACCGTGTTGCCCGGCGCCTTCTCGGTGAGCAGCTGAAGCAGGTAGCGAACGGCGGTGGCGAGATCGGTACGGGCGGGCGTTTCGGCGTCGCGCACGGCTGCGAGCGCGGCGCGGCCCGCCTCGGTGGTGATGGAGCGCGGCATGTCTCCACGCTAACGCGTTCGGTATTCAGTCTCGCGGGCGGAACCACCCGAGCCGGGACGCGAGAATCAGTGGCCCGGCTCCCCTGCCCCGGACGGGCAGACTGAATACCGAACGCCGACGGCGCCCGACCGCGGCGCCGGACGCTGCGGAGGCCGGACGCAGAACCCCGCACGACGCCGCCGGACCGCACGTCGATAGGCTGGGCGGGTGCGCATCCTCGTCCTCGGTTCCGGTGCCCGCGAGCACGCCATCATCCTGTCGCTGCGGTCCGAAGGCGCCGGGCACGAGATCTTCGCGGCCCCGGGCAACGCCGGCATCGCGCGCGACGCGACGATCGTCGCCGTCGACGCCGTCGATCCCGGCGCGGTCACCGAGTTCGCGAACGACGAGGCCATCGACCTGGTCGTGATCGGGCCCGAGGCGCCTCTCGTCGCCGGCGTGGCGGATGCACTGCGCGAACGCGGCATCCCCGTCTTCGGTCCCGGCCGCGCCGCGGCGCAGCTCGAGGGGTCGAAAGCCTTCGCCAAGCGGGTCATGGAGGCGGCGGGTGTGCCCACAGGGCGCGCGCTCCACGCGCGGACGGCGGAAGAGGTCGCCCACGCCCTCGACTCGTTCGGCGCACCGTACGTCGTGAAGGCCGACGGACTGGCCGCCGGCAAGGGCGTGCTCGTCACGTCCGACCGCGACGCCGCCCTCGAGCACGCCGATGCGTACCTCGCCGATGGTGCGGTACTCATCGAAGAGCACCTGTCCGGCCCCGAGGTATCGCTCTTCTTCATCTCGGACGGCGACACCGTGCGAGCGCTCAGCCCCGCGCAGGACTACAAGCGCGCCTTCGACGGCGACGCGGGCCCGAACACCGGCGGGATGGGTGCCTACTCACCGCTGCCGTGGCTGACCGAGCGCTTCGGCGGCGAGGCCGAGTTCGTCGAACTCATCACCCGCGAGGTCGCGCTCCCGGTCGTGAGACACCTGGATGCGGCGGGCACCCCCTTCATCGGACTGCTCTACGCCGGGCTCATCGTGACCGACGGCGGGGTGCGCGTGATCGAGTTCAACGCCCGTTTCGGCGACCCCGAGACGCAGGTCGTTCTGCCGCGCCTCGTCAGCCCCCTCTCGGAACTGCTGATGGCGGCGGCCTCGGGCACCCTCGAGGACGTCGCCCAGCCCGCCTTCGCCGAGGCTGTCGCGATCACGGTCGTCGTCGCGAGCGAGGGCTACCCGGCCGCGCCCGTCACGGGTCGGCCGATCGGTGGCTTGGATGCCGCGGCATCCGTTGAAGGTGTGCACCTGGCTCATGCGGCCACGGCCCTTTCAGAAGCAGGGCAGGACGGCGGGGGTCTCGTCGCGTCCGGCGGACGCGTCGTCGACGTCGTCGCGCTCGGCACGACCTTCGCCGAGGCTCGCAAGCGCGCCTACGAAGCCGTCGATCTGATCGCGCTCGAGGGCTCGCAGCACCGCACGGACATCGCCGCGGGCATCATCGAGCGCTAGTCACCGCAACCCTCGACACGGCAAGACGCGCCCACTAACCTGGCGCTCAAACCGAGGGGGTTCCGATGGTCGATGCCGAGCGAGCCCGGTTGCGTCGGACGACGCGCGAGATCTTCGACCCGATCGCTGAGACTCTCCTGACGCGCGAAGGCGTCGACATCGGCCGGATGTTCGCCAGCGAAGGGCTGCGGATCCGCGGCAAGATCTTCGCGTTCGTCGCCCTCGACGGCGGGGTCATGATCAAGATTCCGGCCCCGCGCACCGAGCAACTGATCGCCGCGGGCGGGGCCGAACGGGTGGTCATGCGCGGGCGCCCGATGCGCGAGTGGGTGATCGTGCCCGCGACGCAAGCGGACCACTGGGGGCCGCTGATGGAAGAGGCATATGCCTTCGTCGACTCGATCACGCCGGGCACGGACACGGCGTCCACGGGATAATGGTCGGGTGACCCCTACCTCTGATCTTCCCGGCTGGCGCCACGTCTACTCCGGAAAGGTGCGGGACCTCTACGTCCCCGCGGACACCCCCGATGGTGCGAGCGCCGAGCGGATGCTGGTGGTCGCATCCGATCGCGTCAGCGCTTTCGACCACGTCCTGTCTCCGGGCATCCCTGAGAAGGGCGAGCTGCTGACGACGCTGAGCCTGTGGTGGTTCGATCTCCTCGCGGGCGGCGACGGCGGCCCGGCCGTGCCGAACCACCTCGCACCCGATACCGCACTGTCGGACGACGACGAGCCCGTGCGCCTCATCCCGGCCGAGGTCGCGGGACGAGCCATGCTCGTACGCCGACTCGACATGCTGCCGATCGAGTGCGTCGTACGCGGCTACCTGACCGGCTCGGGCTGGGCGGAGTATCGCGAGGCCGGCACCGTCTGCGGCATCCCCCTGCCGGCAGGACTCCAGAACGGCGATCGCCTGCCCGAGCCGATCTTCACGCCGGCGTTCAAGGCCGAGCTCGGCGAGCACGACGAGAACATCAGCTTCGAGCGCACGATCGAGCTGGTCGGCGAGGCCCCGGCCACGGCGCTCCGCAACGCCTCGCTCGAGATCTACGAGCGCGCCGCCCGCCGCGCCGCCGCCCACGGTCTGATCCTCGCCGACACGAAATTCGAGTTCGGCACGGACGCCGAGGGCGTGCTGCGGCTCGCGGACGAGGTACTCACGAGCGACTCGTCCCGCTACTGGGACGCCGAGGCGTGGGCACGTGGCGGCTCTCCCGACGAGCGGATGGCGAGCTTCGACAAGCAGATCGTGCGCAACTGGCTCGCGGCGAACTGGGACCGGACGGGCGAGCCCCCGGCGCTCCCCGACGAGATCGTGGTGCGGACGGCCGACCGGTACCGCGAGTTGCTCGATCGCTTGACCAGCGAACACTAGCGCACCCGACCCGGCCGACGCCCTCGGCGGAATGCGAGCCGGCCCCGGATGGTTGCATATGCACATGAATGAGAATCCGGACGGCGCGTCCACGCGCATCGCCGCCGACACCGCCATGGGCGCCGTGACCCTCCGGGTCGCCGATCTCGACGCCATGACGGGTTACTACCGCGATGCCGTCACCCTCGACGTCCTGAGCGCCGACGGCGATACCGTGACGCTCGGGCGCGCGGGCCGCGCACTCCTCGTGCTCGAGCACGCGCCCGGCCTCGCGTTCGCGCCCGCCCGCTCTGCGGGGCTCTACCACGTCGCGATCCTGTTCGAATCGCAGGCCGCCCTCGCCGCCGCGCTCTACAGCGTCGCCCGCGCCCACCCCAGATCGTTCACCGGCAGCGCCGATCACCTCGTCAGTCAGGCCTTCTACTTCACCGACCCGGAGGGCAACGGCGTCGAGCTCTACTGGGACCGCGCGCGCACAGAATGGTCGTGGGTGCACGGCCAGGTCGAGATGGCGACGCTCGCCCTGGACCCGAACGAGTTCATCCGCGCTCACCTCACCGAGGCGGGTCTCGCGGGCGCGACGGCATCCGAACCCGCGACGGTCGGCCACGTGCACCTGTCCGTCGGGGACGTGGACACGGCGCACGAGTTCTACGTCGGCCGGCTGGGTTTCGACACGACGTTCCGCCTCGGCGATCAGGCGCTGTTCGTCAGTGCGGGCGGATATCACCACCACATGGCGATGAACGTGTGGGGATCGAGGGGTGCGGGCCGGCGCAGCCCGGCGCTGGGCCTCGGTCGTATCGATCTCGCCCTTCCCGACTCCGACGCGCTCGGCGCCCTCGCCGAACGTCTCGGGCATTACGGCACTCCGTTGCGCGACGACGGTCGCACGATCCGCTTCGACGACCCCTGGAACAACACTCTGCACGCGAGCGTCGCGGGGTCCTGACGGGCCGCGTCAGCGGGCGGGTGCCACCGACAGCACCGAGTCGCGGATCACGAGTTCGGTGTTGAGCACGGTTATGCGGGGCGGGTCGCGGTCGGCGAGCAGATCCAGCAGCACATCGGCCATCCGTTCCCCCTGTGTGAACGACGGCTGGCGCATGGTCGTGAGCTGGGGTGATACCGATGTCGCCACCGGTGAGTCGTCGAAGCCGACGATCGCCATGTCTTCGGGAACCCGGATGCCCGCCCGCGCCAGGATCGCCAGCGCACCACGCGCCATCAGGTCGCTCGCGATGAACAGCGCCTCCGGGCGTTCGGGCGCGGCGAGGATCCGCTCCATCGCGAGTGCTCCCCCATCCGCCGTGAAGTTCCCGTCCTCGACGGGCCCGGGTTCGAGCCCGGCCGCGTCGAGCGCTTGGCGGAACCCTTCCAGCCGGTCGACGCCGGCGGGCATCGTCAGGGGCCCCGCGATCATCCCGAGTCGACGGTACCCCCGCCCGATGAGGAACTCGGCGACCTCCCGACCCCCGCGCACATTGTCGACGTCGACGTAGTAGTCGCGCTCTCGCGCGCGCACGGGCCGCCCGCCGAAGACGACCGGGACGGCCGCGGCGATGCGGTCGATGAACGTGTCGCTCGTGTGGTGCGACACGATGATCGCGCCGTCGACGCTCCCGCTGCGGAGGTAGCTGGTCGTCTTGTCTCCCGGGTCATCACTGGCGATGAACAGGTTGAGGACGTAGTCGGACCGGTTCACCCGCGCATTGATTCCGGAGACCACCGCCGCGAAGAACGGGTCGCCGAAGAAGCGGGTCGTCTCTTCGGGCACGACGAGCGCGATGGCGTGCGTCTGTCGGGTCGCCAACGATCGCGCGGCGCGGTTGGGCACGTAGTTCAGGTCGGCGATGGCGCGATTAACGGCCTCGAGCGCCGCCGGACTGACCGAGGTCGATCCGTTGACGACTCGGGAGACGGTCGACCGCGACACCCCGGCCGCCGCCGCGACCTCTTCGATCGTGACCGCTCCGCCGAGCGAGCGAGTCCCGATGTCGACCATGTCGTGCCTTCCTCCGCGGACTTACCCGGTCGCGTCGGTTGGCTCCGTGCTGTCGTCCAGCGCCCGCGTCGCGATGATCCGAGAGTACTCCCGGCCGCTGTCCTTGATGGACCGCACCTGGGTGTCGTAGTCGACCCGCACGATGCCGAACCGCTTCTCGTACCCCCAGGCCCACTCGAAGTTGTCGAGCAGCGACCAGTAGAAGTATCCGCGCACGTCGACACCCGCCTCGATCGCGTCGAGCGTCGCCCCGAGGTGGGCGCGCACGAAGTCGACCCGCTCGTCGTCGTGCACGCGCACCACACCGTCCTCGAGCACGGCATCGTCGTCATAGGCCGCGCCGTTCTCGGTCACGAACAGGGACGTCCCGGCCGGTTCGGCGTAGTCCTCCGACACGCGGACGAGCAGGCGAGTCAGCCCCTCGGGCTGGACCTCCCAGTTCATCGGGGTGCGCGGGAGCCCGCGCTCGTGCCAGTAGATGTTCTCGGACGACGGGAAGGGCGACTCGCTGCGACGGTCGGTCGGGGCTTCCCCCGGTCGCGGCGGGAACTCCGGACGGTGACCGCCCACCAGCTCACCGTGGTAGTAGTTCACCCCGAGCGTGTCGATGTGCGTCGAGATCGTCTCGAGGTCGCCCGGGAGGATCGCCGCGCGCAGTTCGTCGTCCGCGATCTCATCGAAGATGTCCTGGGGGTATGCGCCCCGGAAGATCGGGTCGAGGAACCAGCGGTTGAACTGGCCGTCGATCCGGCGCGCGGCATCGAGGTCGGCCGGATCGGCGGGATCCACGGGATCGGCGACCGTCAGGTTGAGTGTCACACCCAGATTCAGGGAGGCATCGCGCGCACGCAGTTCGCGCACGATCTGACCGTGGCCGAGCAGCAGGTGATGAGCGGCCAGCATGCCCTCGGTCTTGCTGTAGTGACCCGGGGCGTGGATGCCCGCCGTGTGGCTGAGGAACGACGAACACCACGGTTCGTTCAGCGTGGTCCACACATTGACGCGATCGCCGAGCACGTCGTGCATGTCGAGCGCATACTCCGTGAACCGATCGGCCGTGTCGCGGTTCGTCCATCCGCCGCGCTCCTGGAGCGCCTGAGGAAGATCCCAGTGGTACAGCGTCAGCCACGGAAGGATGTCGGCGGCCAACAGCTCGTCGACGAGCCGCTCGTAGAAGTCCACCCCCTCGGGGTTCAGGTCTCCCCCGTCGGGACGGACACGTGACCACGACGTCGAGAACCGGTAGGTCTGCAGACCCATCGACTTCATGAGCGCGACGTCGTCGCGGTACCGGTGATAGTGGTCGCACGCGACGTCGCCGTTGTCACCGTTGATGACCGCGCCGGGCACGCGCGAGAACGCGTCCCAGATCGAATCGCGGCGCCCACCCTCGTGAGCCGCACCTTCGATCTGGAAGGCGGCAGTGGCCGCTCCGAAGAGGAACTCGGAGGGAAATGATCGCGCGGTCCGTGTAGGCATGCGAGAGGGGGCCTTCCTGATGTCGGTGCTCATGCTAACCCTTCACTGCCCCGGCCATGATGCCGCTGACGAGCTGTCGACCCGCGAACGCGAACAACAGCAGGAGCGGGATCGTCGCCAACAGGACGCCGGCGAGGACGATCGAATAGTCGACGAAATAGTTGCCCTGCAGCAACGAGAGAGCGACGGGCAGCGTCGGGCTCTGCCGGTCGAGGACGATGAACGGCCAGAAGAACTGGTTCCACGCCCCGACGAACGTGAAGAGGAAGAGCATCGCCGCCGCCGGACGCGCGGCGACGACACCCACCGTCCAGAACGTGCGCAGCATGGATGCCCCATCCACTCGCGCTGCCTCGATGAGTTCGTCCGGCACGGTCTGGCTCAGGTACTGGGTCATCCAGAACACGCCGAACGCGCTCGTCAGGGCCGGAACGATGACGGCACCGATCGTGCCGGTCCAGCCGAGATCCGAGAACAGGATGTACAGAGGGACGACGCCGAGCTGCATGGGCACGGCCATCGTCGCCACGACGAACGCGAGCAGCCACCTGCCGCCGCGGAACCGCAGCTTCGCGAACGCCCAACCCGCGAGCGTCGAGAACACCACGACGGATGCAGCGATGAGCGTCGAGCTGAAGATCGAGTTCCCGAGGGCGACCCAGAAGTTGACCGCCGGGTCGTTCACGACGGACAGCGCGTTGGCGACGAAGTTGCCACCGGGGATCCACGACATGGTCGGATCGTTGATGGTCGAGGCGGTGCCCGAGCCGAGCAGGAACGACCAGTAGTACGGGTACATCGCAGAGACAACGTCGACATCTCGTCCG
>CAYZEL010000006.1:0-32461 GCA_964477515.1 uncultured Microbacterium sp. | reverse complement strand
GGTGGGACGTGAGCACCGACCCGATCGCGACGCGCTGCTGCTGACCGCCGCTCAGCTGAGCGGGCAGCTTGGCTGCCTGCTCGCCGACACCGACCCGATCGAGAAGCACCTTGGCCTCGCGTTCGGCGTCGGCCTTCTTCATCCCGCGGACCTTGATGGGTCCGAGCGTGACGTTGTCGAGGATCGAGAGATGAGCGAACAGGTTGAACGACTGGAAGACCATACCCACATCCGCGCGGAGCTCGGCAAGACCCTTGCCTTCCTTCGGCAGCTCTTTGCCGTCGATCGTGATCGTGCCACTCGTAATCGTCTCGAGACGGTTGATCGTTCGGCAGAGGGTCGACTTGCCGGAGCCCGACGGGCCGATGACCACGACCACCTCGCCCTTGTCCACAGTGAGGTTGATGTCGGTCAACGCCTGGAATTCGCCGTAGTGCTTCTGAACGTCGCTCAGAACGACGAGGGGCGTGCCCGTCTGCGCGCGAGTCGTGCCGGAATCTGCCATCGGCTAAACATATGAGCAGTTCGGTGGAACCGTTAGTGCCTTGACAGGACCTTCACCCGTTCGTAATAGATCCGGAACGCTGCGCGAAGGCGCTCTCGTAGAGGCAGACGCTCGCCGCAGTCGCCAGATTCAGCGATTCCGCGCGTCCGTAGATCGGCAGCCGCAGGGCACGATCGGCGAGGGCAAGCGCATCGTCCTCGAGGCCGTGTGCCTCGTTTCCGAACAACCACGCCGTCGGCTGAGCGAGCAGTCCCTCATCGCGCGCAGCGAGTAGGTCGTCGCCCTTGACGTCCGCGGCGATGACGCGCATCCCCGCTCCTCGGGCCAGTTCCACGGCCTCCGCGAGGTCGGCGCTCAGTGCTATCGGCAGATGAAACAGCGACCCGGTCGTGGCGCGGACGACCTTCGGGTTGTAAGGATCGACCGTGCGGCCGGTCAGCACGACGGCGTCAGCGCCCGCGGCATCCGCTGCCCGGATGATCGTTCCGAGGTTGCCGGGGTCGCGGACTTCTTCGCACACGGCGATCAGGCGCGGGGATGCCGCGAAGACTGCGGACGCCGAGACGGGGAACTGGCGGGCGACCGCCACGACGCCCTGCGGTGTGACGGTGTCGGCCATCGCATCGAGCACGGCCTCGGTCGTGTACTCGATCTCCAGATCGGCTGCAGCGGCGAGCTCACGCAGTTCACCGTGCCGCTCGATCGCCGTGGGGGTGGCGAAGAAGTCGACGATCGCCTCGGGCCGGTAGGTCAGCGCCTCGCGGACCGCCTGTGGCCCCTCGAGCAGGAACAAGCCGGTCTCTTGGCGCGCGGTTCGCTTGGTCAGCTTCGCGACGGCGCGCACGCGCGGCGAGCGCGGGTTCTCGAGCACGTGCACAGTCTAGGGCGCCGGGGCGTTGCGCCCGTGAACGCCGAAGGCCCCGCTCTCCGGAGAGAACGGGGCCTTCGATCGACAGCTGCTTACGCGGACGCCTTCGGCGCCGACGTGCGGTGCCGTCGGACTACGCCGACGCCTTCGGCGCCGACGTGTCGGCGGGCAGAGCGGCCTTGGCCGTGGCGACGAGCGAGGCGAACGTGGCCGGCTCGTTGACCGCGAGCTCGGCGAGCATGCGACGGTCGACCTGCACACCCGCGAGCCCGAGACCCTGGATGAAGCGGTTGTACGTCAGTCCGTTCTGGCGGGACGCGGCGTTGATGCGCTGGATCCACAGACGACGGAAGTCGCCCTTGCGCTTGCGGCGGTCACGGTACGCGTAGACGAGGGAGTGGGTGACCTGCTCCTTGGCCTTGCGGTACAGGCGCGAACGCTGTCCGCGGTAACCGGAGGCACGCTCGAGGATGACGCGACGCTTCTTGTGGGCGTTTACTGCCCGCTTGACTCTAGCCATTTGTCTTGTTTCCTATCCTGATTCGGCGCGCTCAGCGGCCGAGAAGCTTCTTGGCGACCTTGGTGTCGGCCTTGGACAGGACCTGGTCCTGGTTCAGGCGACGCGTGCGACGGCTCGACTTGCCCTCGAGGTTGTGGCGCATACCGGCCTGCTGCTTCTTGAGCTTTCCGCTGCCGGTGATCTTGAAGCGCTTCTTGGCACCCGAGTGGGTCTTCTGCTTCGGCATCTCGTTTTCCTTTGCTGAGGCCCGGGAGGGCGTCGTGGGTGTGCACCCGCCGGAGCGGGAGTGGTGTGAGGGTCCTACTCGGCGACCGATTCGGCCGGTTCGGACTCGGGCTTGGGACCGCGAGCCTCGCGCGCCGCCTGCTTGCTGGCGTCGCGCTTGGCGTTCTGCTCGGTCTTGACCTCGGACTTGTTCTTGTGCGGTGCGACCACCATGACCATGTTGCGACCGTCGATCGTGGGGTTCGACTCGACCGTGCCGTACTCGGCGACGTCCTCGGCGAACTTGCGCAGAAGACGAACGCCCTGCTCGGGACGCGACTGCTCGCGACCGCGGAAGAGGATCATCGCCTTGACCTTGTCTCCGGTCTTGAGGAAGCCCTCGGCGCGCTTGCGCTTGGTCTCGTAGTCGTGCTCGTCGATCTTCAGCCGGAAGCGGACCTCTTTCAGGACCGTGTTCGCCTGGTTGCGGCGCGCTTCCTTGGCCTTCTGAGCGGCCTCGTACTTGAACTTCCCGTAATCCATGATCTTGACCACGGGCGGCTTCGAGTTGGGGGCCACCTCGACCAGGTCGAGTTCTGCCTCCTGCGCGAGGCGTAGCGCTGCCTCGATGCGGACGACACCGATCTGCTCTCCTGCGGGGCCGACGAGTCGGACCTCGGGCACGCGGATGCGGTCGTTGGTGCGGGGATCGCTGATGCGGAACTCCTCTAGATCTGGGTAACCGCACGACGGAGCCGTGCGGGGTGGAAGCACCCGGAGACGAGAGTTTCCGGGTGAAGCGAACGTCGCATTCCACCCGGCGCGGTATCGAAACAGCCCGCCGGCTTTGTGCCCAGACCACCGAATGCCTCAGATCGAGACGAGCCGGCGGAGCACGTGGACCCGGTAGCCTGACCTAAGGTCGGCGCGGGTGGGATGCGAATCCTCTTCGAACCGAGACAAAAGTCCCGGAGCCCGCAGAAGTCTAGCAGAGAGCGACACGTGAGCACGATTCCCCCCGAAGACAACGTCCGAGTCGGCAACGAACCGGATGCCGCCACGCAAGCTCGCTGGGAGGAACAAGAACGCGCAGCCTCGGCCGCAACCCGCGACATCGCGGACGTTCCCGCCGTCGAGGTCATCACGACGACGGCCGTCCATCTGCTGAGCGCTGCCGCCGTCAAGGTCGGTCTCGCCGATGACCCGGGCAACCAGACCGATCTCGACGAGGCGCGCAAGCTCATCAACGCCCTGGCAGGACTGATCACCGCGGCCGCACCCGAGGTGAGCGACATGCACGCCCGTTCGCTGCGCGATGGCCTGCGGTCGGTTCAGCTGGCGTTCCGCGAGGCATCCGTCATCCCCGATCCCATCGGCAAGGGTCCCGGCGAGAAGTGGACGGGCCCGGTCACCTGACCCCTGGCGTGGCGCGACCGGCGTGCCGTCCGCACGACCGATGACGCGACACACCGTATGGGCCTGCGTCGGCCCGGCGTGTCGCCTCCGAGTCGTGCGGACGGATCACCGTCAGGTCGCCGAGCGCTCCAGGCGGACGGTGAGCGAGTCGACGAGCGTCGCGATGCGGTCATCCGCCGCCCAGCGCTGAGCCAGGCGCGCGAGCACGGGATCGAGCTCCTGACGATCGAGACCCTGGAGCAGGCTCAGCCGGACGATCGTCTCGGGGCCGCGCAAGCGCGCGGACGGGTCTCCGGGTTCGAGCACGATGTCGACCGCGGCCAGCTCCGTCGCGATCGACTCGAGGAACGCCTGTCGCACCTCGACCGACTCCGACGACGGGATCCACGGCTCGCCCTGCGCGAGCGCCCACACCGCGGGTCGACGGATGACGAACTCGGTCTCGGAGCCGGGGTCCACCACGATCAGGTCGGTGCCCTCCCCCACGGCGGCCTGCGCCACCCGCCCGACGGGCGTCGGGATCGGCCGGGCCGAGGCATCCCACGCCTGCAGCGCGGCCACGCTCGAGAAGGCGGGAAGAACCGTCCGCCCGTCGGGGGCGGCCACGGTCACGATCGAGAGCTCCTGGGTCTTGTCGACGACCAGCCCCGACGGCGCAACGCCGGTCTCGCCGCGCTCGGCGACCAACGGGACGAGCAGCCGCACGTCCCTCAGCGCGTCGACCACGGCCGCCTGGCCCACCTCGCCCGCACGGAAGGCGGCAAGGGCGACGAGGAACGCCTCGGGCGCCGACCCGTCGTCGTCGGCATGCGGGTTCGGCTGGAACGCGCGCCCCTCCCATGGGACGCCCGCGGAGTCGGCGCCGTGCGTGTGCCCGACGCCGCTCGCGTCGTCCGGATCAGCCGGCCGCGACATCCAACGCCTCGGCCAGCGTGAACGCACCGGCGTACAGAGCGCGACCCACGATCGCGCCCTCGACTCCGAGCGGCACCAGTTCGCGGAGCGCTGCGATGTCATCGAGGCTCGAGACGCCGCCCGACGCCACGACGGGCTTGGGCGTGCGCGACGTCACCTGACGGAGCAACTCGATGTTCGGTCCCTTGAGCGTGCCGTCCTTGGTGACGTCGGTCACGACGTAGCGACTGCATCCGGCGGCCTCGAGACGCTCGAGGACCGTCCAGAGGTCGCCGCCGTCCTCGGTCCAGCCGCGCGCGGCGAGAGTCGTGCCGCGCACGTCGAGGCCGACGGCGATGGCCTCGCCGTAGCGGGCGATCACGTCGGCCGCCCACTCGGGGTTCTCGAGCGCGGCCGTACCGAGGTTGATGCGGCTCGCACCACTCTCGAGCGCGGCTTCGAGCGAACGGTCGTCACGGATGCCTCCCGACAGCTCGACCCGCACGCCCTTGACCTGCTTGATCACCTTGCGCAGGACCGCGGTGTTGTTCCCGCGGCCGAACGCGGCGTCGAGGTCGACGAGGTGGATCCACGTCGCGCCCTGGCGGGCGAAGTCGAGGGCCGCGTCGACGGGGTCGCCGTGGAAGGTCTCGGTGCCGGCCTCGCCCTGGGTCAGGCGAACGGCCTTACCCCCGGCGACGTCGACGGCGGGAAGGAGGACGAGCTCGGGTGTAGCGGAGAAGTCGTTCATGGATCCTCGTGCGTGGGCGGATGCGCCGGTTGGACACCGGTTCCGACAGCCGCGGGACGCGGGCCGGGGGCCGGATGGGCACGAAGCCTAGATTTTAGTCGCGGGCAGACCGTCGATCCAATTCGCCAACAGTCGGATGCCCGCGGCACCGGACTTCTCGGGGTGGAACTGGGTCGCCGAGAGCGGACCGTTCTCCACGGCGGCGAGGAAGGGCGCGCCGTAGTCGGTCCACGTCAGGTGTGGGCTCGCGAAGGGTCCGTCGGCCTCGAGCGACCACTCCTGCACACCGAACGAGTGCACGAAGTAGAAGCGCTCGTTCTCGAGCCCGGCGAACAGCTTCGATCCCGGATCCGGACGAACCGTATTCCAGCCCATGTGGGGCAGCACGGGGGCGTCGAGTTCGCGCACGACACCCGGCCACTCCCCCATTCCCTCGGTGTCGACGCCGCGCTCCACGCCCAGCTCGAACAGCACCTGCATGCCGACGCAGATGCCGAGCACGGGACGTCCACCGGCCAGACGACGATCGATCAGGCGATCCCCGCCGCTGGCTCGCAGAGCGTCCATGACGGCCCGGAATGCGCCGACGCCGGGCACGACGAGACCGTCGGCCTCGAGCACCAGTTGCGGGTCCGACGTCAGACGCGCGTCGGCGCCCGCGGCCTGCAGCGCCTTGACGGCCGAGTGGATGTTTCCCGATCCGTAGTCGAGGACCGCGACGAGGGGCCGACGGACAGCTGACGCCGAGGCATCCGTCACAGCGCGCCCTTGGTGCTCGGAATTCCCTCCACGAGGGGATCGAGCGACTTGGCCTGGCGGAACGCGCGCGCGAACGCCTTGTACTCGGCCTCGGCGATGTGGTGGGGGTCGCGTCCCTCGAGAACGCGGACGTGCACCGTCAGACCGCCGTTGTACGCGAGCGCCTCGAACGTGTGGCGCACGAGCGAACCCGTGAAGTGTCCGCCGATCAGGTGGTGCTCGAATCCGGCGGGCTCGCCGGAGTGCACCAGGTACGGACGGCCCGAGATGTCGACGACGGCCTGGGCGAGCGCCTCGTCGAGCGGCACGAGCGCGTCTCCGTAGCGCGAGATGCCCGCCTTGTCGCCGAGCGCCTCGCGGATGGCGGTCCCCAGCACGATCGCGACGTCCTCGACCGTGTGGTGCGCGTCGATCTGCGTGTCGCCCGTCGCCCGCACCGTCAGATCGGTCAGCGAATGCTTCGCGAACGCCGTCAGCATGTGGTCGAAGAACGGCACGGTCGTGTCGATGCTGCTGCGACCGGTCCCGTCGAGGTCGATTTCGAGGTCGACGGATGACTCACTCGTGCGGCGAGTCCTGCTCGCCGTGCGCCTGCTCATGCCTGCGAGTCTATCGACGCGAGTTGATCGAGGAACGCGGTCGTCTCCTCTTCGGTACCGGCCGAGACGCGCAGCGTCCCGGGCAGCCCGACATCGCGCACGAGCACACCGCGCTCGAACAGCGCGCGCCACGTCGCGGCGGGATCGGCGACTCCCCCGAACAGGATGAAGTTCGTCCAGGACTCGTACGGCTCGTATCCGAGCGCGGAGAGCGTGGCGCCCATCCGGTCGCGCTGCTGCACGATGTCGTCCACCATCGCCAACATCGTGTCGGAGTGACGCAGCGCGCCGAGGGCCGCGGCCTGCGTGAGCGAACTCAGGTGGTACGGCAGCCGCACCAGCCGCAGAGCATCGATGAAGGCGGGGTTCGCCGCGAGATACCCGACGCGGGCGCCGGCGAAAGCGAACGCCTTGCTCATGGTCCGTGAGACCGCCAGTCGCGGGCGATCGTGCACGAGCGTCAGCGCCGACCGCTGATCGTGCGGCGCGAACTCCCAGTACGCCTCGTCGACGACGACGACGCCCCGGGATGCCTCGTACACCGCCTCGATGACCTCGATCGGCAGCGGAGTGCCCGTGGGATTGTTCGGGGAGCAGAGGAAGATCACATCCGGGTCGGCCGCGGCGACCTGCTCGGCGGCGAACTCCGGCGTGAGCGTGAAGTCGTGTCCGCGCTCGCCCGCGATCCATCCCGCACCCGTGCCGGACGCCAGGAGCGGGTACATCGAGTACGTCGGACCGAATCCGAAGGCGTTGCGGCCGGGCCCTGCGAAGGCCTGCAGAACGTGCTGGAGCACCTCGTTCGAGCCGTTGCCCGCCCAGATGTTCTGGGACGTGAGGCCGTGCCCCAGGTAGTCCGCGAATCCCTCGCGGAGAGCATCGAACTCCCTATCGGGATAGCGGTTGATCTCACGCAGGGCGACAGCGATGCCGTCCAGGATGTCATCGGCCACCTCTTGCGGAACCGGGTGCGTGTTCTCGTTGACGTTCAACGCGATCGGCACACTGGCCTGGGGAGCCCCGTAGGGGGTCTTTCCCCGGAGATCGTCACGGAGAGGAAGGTCTTCGAGGGATGCGCTCACCCCTCCCATGCTACGACGAGCGGGGCACACGACGTGTCCCGAGCGGGACGCGGGAGGCGTTCCCGTCGGCGCTCGCGAGGGGTTGGAGGCTCAGGACGTGAACTCGGTGGGGATCGCGATGCGCTGCCCCGCGTCCACGTTCGACGAGCCGAGCGCGTTCAGCCGGACGATCTCATCCACGACGTCGCGCGGGTCGGCCGCGGGCGCCACCTCGAGTGCGATCGACCAGAGCGAATCGCCCGGTTCGACCAGAACCGTCGTGAACTCCCCCGCGGGCGCAGACGCGCTGCGGGATGCGAGCGCCTCGCCACCGGCGAGGACGCCGACGAAGACGGCGACCACGAGCGGCAGCGACACCATGCCGACGATCACGCGGCGACCGCGTGCCGTCATGCGCAGGCGGGTGGGCGATGGCATCGGCATGAGTGCGGTCGTCATCTTGTCCTCCTGGATCGTGCGGTGCTGAATAACGCGGGTTGAGAAGGCTGCACGCGATGTCGGAAGGCCCGTTCGCGAGTCCAGCTCCGCATCCGACTCTCGGCCGGGAGAGCCGGATGCGAAGTTGTGTTCCGAAGTTATCTTCGAGTAATTCATCTTGTCAAGTCCTTCTGCGCCTCTGTGTGGCCCGAATCGATCGACACGCTCGAACAGATGTGCCGAAAACGACCGAGGACCGGATAGTGTTTCGATGGTCGCGCTGGTGCAAGAGCAGTACACCAGCGACCACCGACATCGCATCGAGAGCGACGCCACTCATGGCGGGAGGAGCACGACATGACGCATGAGCCCTGGGACTCGGCCCTGGCCGACCCGGACGCGGATCTGGACGCCGATGCACAGAGCGACGCGCGCGATGACCGCGCCGCGGACGCGTCCGATGTCGGCGAGACGACCGAACCGCGTCCGCGCACACGGCGTCGCAAGAGCTTGAGCGACAAGCAGCTGGCGATCCTCGAGGTGATCCAGCGCTCGGTTCAGACACACGGCTATCCGCCGAGCATGCGCGAGATCGGCGACGCCGTCGGACTGCGTTCGCTCTCGAGCGTGACGCACCAGCTCAACCAGCTCGAGCTGTCGGGGTACCTTCGTCGCGACTCCGGCAAGACCCGGGCCATCGAGGTGCTGATCGACCTTCCCGGAACGGCCGCCGAGAACCCCGCAGACTCGGCACCCCCGGTCGGCGACGCGGCCATGGTGCCGCTCGTCGGTCGCATCGCGGCGGGTGTGCCCATCACCGCCGACCAACAGGTGGAAGAGGTCTTCCCCCTACCCCGTCAGCTCGTCGGCAAGGGCGAGCTGTTCATGCTGCGTGTCTCCGGCGAGTCGATGATCGACGCCGCGATCTGCGACGGCGACTGGGTCGTCGTCCGCACGCAGGCGACGGCCGAGAACGGCGACATCGTCGCGGCCATGCTCGACGGTGAGGCGACGGTCAAGACGTTCCGGCGTCGCGACGGCCACACCTGGCTCCTGCCCCGCAACAGCGCGTTCGAGCCGATCCTCGGCGATCACGCGACCGTTCTGGGCAAGGTGGTGGCGGTTCTGCGGGCCGTCTGACGCCATCTTCCGGCGGCCGACGCCCTGCCGAAGTGGATGCGGCAACACACGTCGGAGCGGTATAAGGGGATGTGACCAACCCCACCCCTGCCCCCGCGAACGAGGCGGATGTCGCGCGTCGGCTCGCCGAACTCGAAGCCGAGAACGAGCGTCTTCGCTCACAACTCGACGGGACGCACGCACGCCCGGAGCGCATGTCGCGTCCCCGTCGAGGCACCTGGCGCGGCGTTCTGTCATCCGTCCTGATCATCGTCGCGGCCCTGTTGGTGCCGGTGTCGATCGTGTCGGCGTGGGCACGAACCGAGCTCGTCGACGAGACCGCGTTCGTCGCGACGTTCGCCCCGCTCGCGCAGGACCCTGCGGTGCAGGCCCTGATCGTCGATCAAGCGACCGCGGCTATCGACGAATCCCTCGATCTGCAAGGCCTCACCGACGACCTGTTCGACGGGCTCGAGGGTCTGGGGCTGCCGCCCCGCGCGACGGCAGCGATCGATCTGCTGCGCGGTCCAGCGGTCGAGGGGCTCCGCGGCCTGGTCGGCACATCCGTCACGCAGCTCGTGGACTCGGACGTGTTCGCCTCGGTCTGGGAGACGGCCCTCCGCGCGAGCCACCGCGGCCTCGCCGCTGCGGCGACGGGCGCGACTCCGACGGGTGCGGTGACCATCAGCGACTCCGGCGAGATCGGGATCTCGCTCGCCCCGATCATCGACGAGGTGAAGGAGCGGCTGGTGGCGCAGGGCGTGGGATTCGCCTCCGCGATTCCGTCTGTCGACCGCACGATCGTCCTCGTTCAGAGCGACGCGCTCGTGAGCGTGCGCATCGTCTACGGGATCGCAGCGACCGTCGGATGGTGGCTGCCGCTCGTGACCCTCGCTCTGTTCATCGGCGGGGTGCTCCTCGCTCGCCGCAAGAGCGTCGCCCTCGTCGGAACGGGTGTGGCCATCGCCATCGGCGGTGGCACCCTCGCCGTCGCCCTCGCGGTCGGCGCGACCGTGGCCTCGATCGCGGCGACGCGGCTCGCGATCCCGATCACGGCGGTCGATGCCATCTACGAGCAGATCGTCGCGGCGATGCGCGACACCGCAGCGGTCGTCGCGCTGATCGGCGTGCTCCTCGCCGTCCTGGCCTGGGTTCAGGGACGCAGCAGCGCCGCCATCGCGATCCGTACCGGTGCCGCAGGCGTCAACCACCGGCTGCGGTCGTCCCTGCGCTCCAGCGGCGTCGACACCGGCCGCGTCGGACGGTGGATGTACACCTACCGCCTCCTGGTGCGCGTCGCGCTCGCCACCCTCGCGATCCTGTGGTTGCTGGCGCTCCGCCCGCTCTCGATCGGCGATGTCTCGCTCGTGCTCATCGTCGCGCTCCTGGCCTGGTGGGCGACCGAACTCGCGCAGAGCGAGCCGGACGTCGTCGTATCCGCGCCGGGCGAAGCCGAGGACGTCGAGCCCGATCGCGCCACGGTGTAGCGCGCCCGGCCCGGCACCCGTGGTGTCGGCTGCGCCGCGTAGCCTGTCGGGATGACCACGATCCTGCCTTTCGGAACCTGGCCCTCCCCCATCTCGGCCGCCGAGGTCACGACCTCGGCACCCCGCATCGACGGCGCACGATTCGTCGACGACGCGGTGTGGTGGAGCGAGTCACTGCCGCAGGAAAGCGGCCGGACGGCCATCCTGCGGCGCACGATCGAGGCCGGCGCGGATGTGGACGCGGACGTGGTCCTTCCGGCTCCGTGGAGCGCACGGTCGCGCGTCCACGAGTACGGCGGCGGCGCATGGACGGTCGATGACGACGGGGCGCTGTACTTCGTCGAGCAGTCGGATCAGCGCGTCTGGCGGCTGACGCCCGGCGGAGAGCCGCGCGCCCTCACCCCTGCGTCGCCCCGGGCGCACTACGGCGATCTGACGTGGGCGAACGGACGGCTGCTCGCGGTGCGCGAAACAGCGCGCGAGGGGGGTGTACCCGAACGTGCCATCGTCGAGATCGGCTCGGCGGCGGACGAGGCTGCGGCACCCTCTGCGGGCACGCCCCTGGCATCCGGCTATGACTTCCTCGCCTACCCGCGTCTCTCCCCCGACGACGATCGCTTGGCGTTCATCGGCTGGAACCACCCGAACATGCCGTGGGATGCGACGCAGCTCGTCGTGCTCGACATCGCGTCCGGCACCCTCAGCATCGTCGCCGGCAGCGCTCACGAGTCCGTCCTGCAGCCGGAATGGACCGGGCCGGACGAACTCACCTATTCGACCGATCGCTCGGGTCGGTGGGCACTCGAGCGGCGACGACTCGGCGGGCTTCCGGAGCCCATCGCCGCCGAGAGCTCCGACGCGGACACCGGCGGGCCGCTCTGGAACCTGGGGGCGCGGTGGTTCGCCCCACTCCAGGACGGGCGGATCCTGGCGGTGCGCACGCACGGCCGCGACGAGCTCGTCGTGCAGGACACGGATGGCGGGGCTCGAAGCGTCCCCACGCCGCTGTCCGCGCAGGTGCTGATACGCGATGTGAGCGGCACGCGCGCGCTCGTCACAGGGGCGGGTGCCACGACCCCTTCCGGTCTCTGGTTGCTCGATGTCGACGATCCGTTTACTGCCCGGCCCCTCCGCGGGGGTGTCTCCGCCCGAAGCGACGGTTGGCTGCCCGAGGCCGTCACGATGACGTTCGACGGACCCAGCGGACCCGTGCACGCCTTCGCCTACCCGCCCACCAATCCGGGGGTCGAGGGTCCGGCGGACGAACGCCCCCCGTACATCGTCACCGTGCACGGCGGGCCGACCGCACACGTGGCGGGCGAGGCATCCCCCGCCGTCGCTTACTTCACGAGTCGCGGTGTCGGCGTGCTCGACGTCAACTACGGCGGATCGAGCGGCTACGGGCGCGCATACCGCGAGCGCCTCGCCGGGCAGTGGGGAATCGTGGACGTCCAGGATGTCGTCGCCGCCGCCGAAGGACTCGTCGCCGCGGGGTTCGCCGACGGTGCCCGGCTGGCGATCAAGGGCGGCTCCGCCGGTGGATGGACCGTCCTGTCCGCCCTGACGACCTCGAAGACGTTCTCGGCGGGCATCAGCCGATACGGAGTCGCCGATCTGCGTGCACTGGCCTCCGATACCCACGACTTCGAGGCGCACTATCTGGACGGACTCGTCGGGCCGCTCCCCGCCGCCGAAGCCGTGTACGCGGGACGCTCTCCGCTCGGCCGCATCGACAACCTGAGCGTTCCCGTGCTGCTGCTGCAGGGCGCGGATGACCCGGTCGTGCCTCCCGCGCAGGCCTACGCCATGCGAGACGCCCTCGCCGCGAAGGGCATCAGCCACTCCCTCGTCGTCTACGAGGGCGAGTCACACGGCTTCCGTCGCGCCGAGACCATCCAGCACGCCCTCGAGAGCGAGCTCAGCTTCCTCGGCCAGGTTTTCGGCTTCGCGACGCCGGGCGTTCCCGTCCTACCGCTCGAGTCCTGAGCGGCACACACGGAGCGCCTCACCGGGCAGGAGATGCGGCGAACCGGGCCCGCGAACGACAACACGTGCCAGGGGAATCGCCCGAGACGACGGGGGCGCCGTCACCGGGTCAGCGGAGGAAGGGGGCGAGTTCGGCCGCGAGGCGTGCCGACACGTGGGCGTGCAGTGCCGTGCCGCCCTCTTCGTGCCCCTCGGAGACGATCAGGCCCGAGTCGTGGGCCGCCGAGACCAGGTCGCCCCGGTCGTAGGGCACGAGCGCGCGCACCTCGACGGCCGGCAGCGGCAGCGCCGCCTCGACAGCGGTGCGCAGCTCATCGATGCCCTCTCCCGTGCGGGACGACACGAACAACGCGTCCGGCACGAGCCCGCGCAGCACCATCCGGTCGTCCGGCCCGATCAGGTCTGCCTTGTTGAACACCACGATCTCGTGCGCGTCGCGCGCGCCCGCCTCGGCCATGACATCGCGGACCGTGGCCAGCTGACTCGCCGGGTCGGGGTGCGCGGCGTCGACGACGTGCAGCACGACATCGGCGCCCGCGACCTCTTCGAGTGTGGAGCGGAACGCCTCGACGAGCTGGTGCGGCAGGTTGCGGACGAACCCGACCGTGTCTGTGAGCGTGTAGACGCGTCCGTCGACCGTCTCGGAGCGGCGGACCGTGGCATCCAGGGTCGCGAACAGCGCGTTCTCGACCAGCACCCCCGCGCTCGTCAGCCGGTTGAGCAGGCTCGACTTGCCGGCGTTCGTGTACCCGGCGATCGCGACGGACGGGATCGTGTTGCGGGTGCGTTCGGCGCGCTTGGCCTCGCGGGCCGGGGCGAAGTCACGGATCTGACGGCGCAGCAGCGCCATCTTCGTGCGGATGCGGCGACGGTCCAGCTCGATCTTCGTCTCACCGGGCCCACGCGAGCCCATGCCCGCGCCGCCCGCGCCGACCTGTCCACCGGCCTGGCGGGACATCGAGTCACCCCAACCACGCAGGCGCGGCAAGAGATATTCGAGCTGTGCGAGCTCGACCTGCGCCTTGCCCTCGCGGCTCTTCGCGTGCTGGCTGAAGATGTCGAGGATGACGGTGGTGCGGTCGATGACCTTGACCTTGACGACGTCCTCGAGCGCGCGGCGCTGGCTCGGCGCGAGTTCGGTGTCGGCGATCACGGTGTCGGCCCCGACCGCCGCGACCAGGTCGCGCAGCTCGTGTGCCTTACCGCTCCCGAGATAGGTCGCGGGATCCGGATGCGGGCGGCGCTGCAGCACGGCATCGAGCACGATCGCGCCCGCCGTCTCGGCCAGAGCAGCGAGCTCGCGCAACGAGTTCTCGGCGTCCTCCTGCTCTCCCTGCGGGTACACACCCACCAGCACGACGTTCTCGAGGCGCAGCTGTCGATACTCGACCTCGGTGACGTCCTCGAGCTCGGTCGAGAGCCCCGGCACACGCCGGAGCGCCTGCCGGTCCTCGCGGTCCCACTGATCCCCGTCCGAGGACGCGCCCGCCGTCGTCGAGGCGTCCTGCAGGGCCTGCGCGGCCCCGAAGGTGCGCAGGCCGGAACGAGACTCGGCGCGCGCCAGAACCCGCGCGACGACGTCGTCGGACGCATCGTCGATCGTGCCCGCGCCCGTGCTCGGCGCGGCGGCTTCGTGGGTGCCCACGGCATCGCCGGGGGGTGAGATCCTGTCGGTCATGTATTTCCTCTCCGGATGCCTCGCGCCCGCGATGGGGCTGTTCAGGCATCCGTGGTCGTCGTGTCCGCGCGACGTCGTAAAACTCTAGCCTCCCGCGCGACACGGGTACTCCGCTACGCTCGCACCCATGGCGAGCGACCACTATTTCTCTGCGAGCCCCGCCAGCCCCGAGAATCTTCGTCAGATCCGCGTGGATCTGGATGGCCGGACACTCGAGTTGACGACCGCAGGCGGCGTCTTCAGCCCCGACCGTCTCGACGCCGGGACTGCCGTGCTGCTTGCGAACACCCCGACGGCCCCTCCGGGGGGTCATCTCCTCGACCTCGGCTGCGGGTGGGGTCCGGTCGCCCTGACTCTGGCGATGCAGGCACCGCACGCAACCGTCTGGGCTGTGGATGTCAACGAGAGAGACCTCGATCTCGTGCGCCGAAACGCCGCTAAGGTCGGGCTCTCCAATGTCAACGCCGTGCTGCCCGATGGTGTTCCCGACGACGTGGTGTTTCGCAGCATCCGCTCCAATCCCCCGATACGGGTGGGGAAGAACGAGCTGCACGGACTGCTCGAGCGCTGGATCCCGCGGCTGGACGAACGCAGCGATGCATGGCTGGTCGTGCAGCGGAACCTCGGCTCGGATTCGCTCCAGCGCTGGCTCGCCGCGACATTCGAGCGCGGGTTCAGTGTGCACCGGGCCGCGACCGGGCGCGGGTACCGGGTGCTCCGCGTGCGTCGACACGGCTCGCCGCAGACGACGCCCCTCGACATCGTCGCCTGACGCGCGACGACCCCGGCGTCAGGCGAGAGCGACGTCGCCCGAGAAGACGAGCACGGCCGGGCCCGACAGCAGCACGTGCAACTCGTCACCACGGGGCACGATCCGGACCCCGAGTGTTCCACCCGGAACGTCCACGCTCCACGCGTCCGGGGCCCCGGCGCCCGCCCAGTGCCGGACTGCCAGCGCCGCCGCGGCGACACCCGTGCCACAGCTGAGGGTCTCGCCGACGCCGCGCTCGAAGACGCGCATCCGGATCACACCCACCCCGTCTTGCACGAGGGGCTCAGCCGGAACCACGAACTCCACATTGGCGCCCGCCGCCGGCTCGGGATCGAGCACCGGCTTGTACGTCAATTCGAGTGCCTCGAGCTCGTCCTCGCCGGGCAGGGCCACGACGACGTGCGGATTTCCCACGTCGATGCCGAGCCCGGGCCGGGCGACGCTCAGACCGCGCGCGAGCACCGTCGGCGCACGCTCGTCCACGATCCATGCGCCCAGGTCGGCCTCGAACCCGTTGGCCGAACGCGTCACCGCCTTGACACCCGCCCGGGTACCGATCGCGATGCCGTCGGGGCCGATGGTGGAGAGGCCCGACTCGGCCAGGTAGTGCGCGAAGACACGGATGCCGTTGCCGCACATCTCGGCCTTCGAGCCATCCGCGTTGCGATAGTCCATGAACCACTCGGCGCCCGCCGCGAGAGCGGAGGCCCCCTCGTCGATGGCCGCCGAGCGGACGACGCGGAGGATGCCGTCGGCTCCGATGCCGAAGCGTCGGTCGCACAGGGCGGCGACCTGATCGTCCGTCAGAGACAGCGCCCCGTCCGGATCGGCGACGATCACGAAGTCGTTGCCCGTGCCGTGACCTTTGGTGAATGTGACGGTTCCGGGCATGGGCACGAGTCTATCCGGGACCGCTGGCGCTCAGCCGGCGAGCACCAGCCGCGCCGTGGCCTCACCGGCGGGCAGCCAGTGGACGTCGGCGTAGCGGCGGAACCACGAGACCTGCCGGCGCGCGTACCGCCGCGTCAGCGCCTGGGTCTGCGCGATGGCCTCGGCGCGGTCGACTTCGCCCGCCAGCTGCGCGAGTGCCTGCGCGTAGCCGATCGCGCGGCGCGCCGTGGTGCCACGCTCGAGCCCCTGGGGCCGCAACGCCTCGACCTCGTCCAGGAGACCGCGCGCCCACATGTCCTCGACCCGCTCGTCGAGGCGAGCGACGAGCACGGAACGTTCCTCGTGCAGCCCGACCACGGTCGACGGATGCCACGGCACCGGCTGGTCCGGGAGCGCCGCGCCGTGCGTCGCGCTGCCCTGGGCGAGTACCTCGAGGGCGCGCACCACCCGCCGACCGTTGCGCGCGTCGATTCGCGCCGCTGTGGCCGGGTCCTGTTCGCGCAGCCGGGCGAACAGGAGTCCGGGTCCGTGCGCCTCGAGCTCGGTCTCGAGTTCGGCGCGGAGCGCTTCGTCGCGCGGCGGGAACGAGAAGTCGTACAGCACGCTCGACACGTAGAGTCCCGAACCTCCCACCAGAATGGCGTGCGCGCCCCGTGCGTGAATCTGCTCGATCGCCCGTCGGGCCTCGACCTGGTAGGCGGCCACTGCGGCATCCTCGTCCACGGACAGGACGTCGAGCAGGTGGTGCGGGACGCCGCGCCGCTCGGGCAGCGGCAGCTTGGCCGTACCGATATCCATGCCCCGATACAGCTGCATGGCGTCGGCGTTCACGATCTCGGCCGGTTCGCCGCGTGCCGCGAGCGCTTCCGCGAGGTCGAGCGAGAGCGCACTCTTGCCCGTGCCCGTCGCCCCGACGACCGCGAAGAGCCGGGGCGCCCCGCGATCGACCCCCGCTGCCGGGGCGGGCGCTGCTCTCACGCCCGGGGCGGAATCGCGGGCAGGCCCAGAGACACGGCGCGGGGTGCGCCGGGCGTTCCGCCCGCGGGTGCGGGCACCGCGCAGGACTCGGCCTGTGTGCGGTCCCACGCATCGCCCGCGCGTGTGCGCCGGATGCGCAGCGGGGCCCCGTCCGGCGAGTCCGCGAGCAGATAGAACGGCGCCGCGTGCGTCACGACCGCGGTCACGATGTCACCGGGGCGGGGGGTCTCGGACCCCTCCGGCAGTTCGACGTGCACCAGACGGTTGTCCTCCGCACGCCCCGTCAGGCGGTGGGTTTCCGCATCCTTCTTGCCCTCGCCGGTCGAGACCAGCACGTTGACCTCGCGTCCGACCTGGGCCCGGTTCTCTTCGAGTGAGATGCGATCCTGCAGGGCGACGAGTCGCTCATAGCGTTCTTGGACGACGGCCTTCGGCACCTGGTCGGGCATCGTCGCGGCGGGCGTGCCCTCACGGATCGAGTACTGGAAGGTGAAGGCGCTGGCGAACCGGGCCTGCTCCACGACGCGGAGCGTTTCGGCGAAGTCCTCTTCCGTCTCACCCGGGAACCCGACGATGATGTCGGTCGTGATCGCGGCATTCGGGATGCGCGCCCGGACCCGGTCGAGGATGCCGAGGAACTTCTCGCTGCGATACGAGCGGCGCATGGCCTTGAGGATGCGGTCGCTGCCCGATTGCAACGGCATGTGCAACTGGGGCATCACGGACGGCGTCTCGGCCATCGCGTCGATCACGTCGTCCGTGAACGCAGCCGGGTGGGGGCTCGTGAAGCGGATGCGCTCGAGCCCGCGGATCTCGCCCGCGGCACGCAGCAGCTTGCCGAATGCGTGACGGTCACCGAACTCGACGCCGTACGAGTTGACGTTCTGACCGAGCAGCGTGACCTCGATCGCGCCGTCGTCGACGAGAAGGCCGACCTCTTCGAGGATGTCGCCCGGGCGGCGGTCGCGCTCCTTACCGCGGAGCGTCGGGACGATGCAGAACGTGCAGGTGTTGTTGCAGCCGACCGAGATCGACACCCAGCCGCTGTAGACCGAGTCGCGCTTGGTCGGGAGCGTCGAAGGAAAGACCTCGAGCGATTCGAGGATCTCGAGCTCGGCATCACCGTTGTGCCTGGCGCGTTCGAGCAGGCGCGGCAGCGAACCCATGTTGTGCGTTCCGAAGACGACGTCCACCCAGGGCGCCTTGTCGAGAACGGCCTGCTTGTCCATCTGCGCGAGGCAGCCGCCGACGGCGATCTGCATGCCGTCCTTGCGTCGTTTGACGGACGCCAGGTGCCCGAGTGTGCCGTAGAGCTTGCCGGAAGCGTTTTCGCGCACCGCGCACGTGTTGATGATGACGACGTCGGCCTCGTCGCCGGTCTCGGCGCGAACGTAGCCGGCGCTCTCGAGGGATCCGGAGAGGCGCTCGGAGTCGTGGACGTTCATCTGGCAGCCGAAGGTGCGCACCTCGTAGGTGCGGGCGACACCGTCGTCGGCGCGTGCGGCCGGAGATGGCGCGATGAGCGTCGGGGCCGAGGAAAGAGAAGACATGATGCGTCTGATTCTACGAGCCCGTTGCATGGTGGGGCTCTAGGCAGGTCGACGGCCCGCGAAACACCCCGCCCGTCGCGAGAAACCCCGCGGGTGAGAGGGTGTCTCGCCGCGCACGGGGTGTCTCGGCCCGAAGACCCGAAGCGGGTGGTCGCCGGACCGAGCGGGCGGGCGTCAGCGGAAGCGCACGCCGGATGCCCCGATGCCGACCTCATCGAGGGCCTGCTTCGCCGCGGTCATCGCGAGTGACCCCCCGAACCCGCGCCGCGCGAGCTGACCATGCAGACGACGGACGGCCGCCTCGCGATCGAGTGAGCCCATCGAACGGGCCTTCTGCCGGGCGAAGTCCAGGGCCCGCTCCGCCTCGTCGTCCGGCAGTTCGTCGAGCGCCGCATCGACGACGTCACGCGGGATGCCGCGGCCCGACAGCGTCTGCGAGATCGCCCGGCGCCCCTGACCCTTGCGGCTCGTCGCGGCATAGACGAGCTGCTCGGCGAGACGCGCATCGTCGAGGTAGCCCCGCGCTTGGAAGTCCGCGATGACACCTTCGATGGCATCGGCGTCGAGCCCACGCTCCGACAGAAGCCCCTTCGCCTCCCTCTCCGAGAGCTGACGTGTCCGCAGACGCTTCACGAGCGCTTGCGTCGCCCCTTCCACGTCCACGCCGGGTTCTTCGTCACCGTCCGGTCGCTCATCATCGTCCGGCTGGTCGTCGCGCGCCACGATCGGGACCGGACGACGCTTCGGGTCAGCGGTGGGCTCATCTTCGGCCCAGTACTCCGGCGAGAACGTCACCCTGCGCCTCGGGGGCGCGACCGCCCTCTCGGGCGCGGCCTGCCCACGCTGAGGCTCCGCACCCGGGAGGTAGGCGACAGGGGCCACGCGGTCGCCCCCCTCACCGTCGTTGGTCGGCACTATCACGCCGGGCGACGCTGAGCGAGCTCGTCGTCCGCCGCGACCTGCGGCAGAGCCTTGGGCATTCCGATGCCGAGCTTCTGCTTGATCTTGTGTTCGATCTCGTCGGCGGTGTCGGGGTTCTTCAGCAGGAAGTTGCGGGCGTTCTCTTTACCCTGTCCCAGCTGCTCGCCCTCGTACGTGTACCAGGCGCCGGACTTCTTGACGATCATGTGCTCGACACCGAAGTCGATCAGCGAACCCTCGCGAGAGATGCCGGTGCCATAGAGGATGTCGAACTCGGCCTGCTTGAAGGGCGGGGCCATCTTGTTCTTGACGACCTTGACGCGCGTGCGGTTACCCACGGCATCCGATCCGTCCTTGAGCGTTTCGATACGACGGATGTCGAGGCGCACGGAGGCGTAGAACTTGAGCGCCTTACCGCCGGCCGTGGTCTCGGGAGAACCGAAGAACACGCCGATCTTCTCGCGGAGCTGGTTGATGAAGATCATCGTCGTGTTGGTCTGGTTCAGACCACCCGTCAACTTGCGGAGAGCCTGCGACATGAGGCGCGCCTGCAGACCGACGTGCGAGTCGCCCATCTCGCCTTCGATCTCGGCGCGCGGCACGAGGGCCGCGACCGAGTCGATGACGATGAGGTCGATCGATCCCGAGCGGATGAGCATGTCGGCGATCTCGAGCGCCTGCTCGCCCGTGTCGGGCTGCGAGACCAGAAGCTGGTCGATGTCGACGCCGAGCTTCATGGCGTATTCGGGGTCGAGTGCGTGCTCGGCGTCGATGAAGGCGGCGATGCCTCCCGCGCGCTGGGCGTTGGCGATGGCGTGCAGCGTCAGTGTCGTCTTACCCGACGACTCGGGACCGTAGATCTCGATGATGCGACCGCGGGGCAGCCCGCCGACGCCGAGCGCGACATCGAGGGCGATGGAGCCGGTAGGAATGACCTCGACCGGGGCGCGGTCATCGCTGCCCAGGCGCATGACCGAGCCTTTTCCGAACTGACGGTCGATCTGTGCGAGGGCCGATTCAAGGGCCTTCTCGCGGTCGGCGGGGTTGGGCATGGGATGCTCCTTCTCTCTCGCGATCCATCGCCTGCAGTCTGTCGCGCGGCCGGATCGGCGATCCGGATACTTCGACAAGGCGTGAGCGGGGCTCGGTGTGCTTCTCACGTTAGGAAGGGCCTCCGACATCCGTCGTTCGACCCGTCGCCTTCGTGGAGAGAGCGCACCTCGTCCACCTGTGCAGGAGCCTATCCAGCCACGAACATAGTTTCGACTAATGCGTGGGCGTGTCGTCGAAGACTTTCACGAGCACGGGTGTCGCGACTCACGGGAGGGGGTCGAGCGCCCGCGCCATGCGTTGCAGGAACTCCGTGATGACGGCGAGCTGATCCGCGTCGTAATCGCCCGCGATCTCACGCATCACACCGAGGTGCCCCCCGAAGTGCCGATAGAAGGTGGCCCGCGAGTGGTCCGTCAGGACGACGACACGCGCCCGCCGATCGGTGGGGTGCGGCTTCCGCTCGACGTGGCCCGCTGCGGAGAGCCGGTCAACCATCTTCGACGTCGATGCCGTCGAGATCCGAAGGTGGCGGGCGAGATCGTGCGGACGCACATCGGAGCCGCGCCGCTCCCACTCGACCATCATGCGGAGCGCGCGCAGGTCGGTGAGATTCATCGCCATCCCGTCTCCCACTTCACCGTGCATGCGGTCGAGGGCATCTCCCAGACTGCGGAGCGCGAGCAGCGACGAGCGCACCGGGTCTTGCGGCTCAGTCAACGCGTGGACACCCCCTCGGGCTCATGTGTATCATCGGGAGACAGCGATTAGCTAGCTAAGCTAGCGAATTAACAGGGGAGCGCGTATATGCCCGAAACCGACTACGTTGTCCTCCTCGATGAGGCGGGAAACGAGATCGGAACCGCTCCGAAGGCCAGCGTCCACGGTACCGATACGGCGCTGCATCTTGCATTCTCGTGCCATGTGGTCGACAACGAAGGCCGGATCCTGGTCACGCGACGTGCGCTGCACAAACAGACCTGGCCCGGCGTCTGGACGAATTCCTTCTGCGGACACCCGAGACCGGCCGAGCCCGTCGTCTCGGCGGTGCGCAGACGTGCGGAGCACGAGCTCGGAATCGGCGTCACCTCTCTCGATCTGGCCCTGCCCCTGTTCCGGTACCGCGCCGTCGACGCGAGCGGCATCGTCGAGCACGAGATCTGCCCCGTCTACACGGCACGGACGGCCGACGAGCTCGTCCTCAACCCGAACGAAGTCGTGGATGCGATGTGGGTACGTCCCGCAGACCTCGCCCGCTCCCTCGAGGCCACACCCTGGGCGTTCAGCCCGTGGCTCGTCCTGCAGGCTCAGCAGCTGGACCTGTTCGCGGCACACCGTTCCGTAGGCGATCGCCGTCTCGCGTCATGAGCCCCTTTCGATGAGCCTGATCTCGACGAGCCTGCTCAGCGCCGACTCCCGGGCACAGATCGATGCGACGATCGATCAGGCCCTCGCGCGCATAGATCGCCGCGCTCAGCCGTTCGGGGGCGTTTTCGCCGAACTCGGTGCCGCCATCCACCGGTCGGCGCGAGGCGGCAAGCGATTCCGGCCGGCGCTCGTCGTGGCGACGTTCGAGTCGCTCGGCGGTGACGCGTCGACGAAGGGGTGCGTCTATCCCGTCGCCGCGGCCTTCGAGCTCCTGCACGCCGCGTTCCTCATGCACGACGACATCCTCGATCACGACACGATGCGTCGCGGAGTACCGAACGTGTCCGGCGAGTTCCGGTCCTACGCGTCGCGGTGGGGAGCGGATGCCTCGGGTGCTGCCCTCGTCGGAGACGCCGCAGGCCTTCTTGCGGGGGACCTGTTGTTGCACGAGTCCCAGCGCTTGATCGCGCTGTGTCCCGCTTCGGACGACGAGCGCGCACGTCTGCTCGATCTGCTCGATGAGGCCGTCCTGGTATCGGCCGCGGGAGAGCTGGCGGATGTCGCGCACTCGGTGCTCGACAAAGAACCCGCCGCCGCCGACATCCTGGCCGTGACGCACGACAAGACGGCCGTGTACTCGTTCGCCGCACCGTTGCGTGCCGGCGCCCTGTTGGCCGGCGCGAGCCCCGAGACCGAGGCGATGCTGGCGCAGTTCGGCAGCCGACTCGGGCTCGCCTACCAGCTCGTCGACGATCTGATCGGCGCGTTCGGCACGGACGAGCAGGCCGGACGCCCCGCGGGGGCCGACCTGCGCGAGGCGAAACAGACGGCCCTCATCGCCCTGGCGCGGGCTACTGCGTCCTGGTCGGAGGTGAGCGACGCGCTCGCCCTGGCTCACACCGGACCGATCGCCGTGCGGCATGCGCAGGACGTGCTCGACGGCAGCGGTGCACGCCGCGAGCTCGAGCGCCTCGTGAACGGCGCGCTCACGGAAGCCCGCGCATTGGTCGTCGCGAGTTCCCTGCCGCCCGCGACGGCACGGATGCTCGGCGACCTCGTCAGCGCCGTGGAAGCCCGGATCCCGTGACACGGCGCCCATCGTCCCCCGACCCCGACGGATGGTCCTCCAGCGCGGCCCGATCGTCCTCCGGCGCCGTCGGATCATCGCGCGACGCGACCGGACTCGACCTCTACGACCGCACCGCACGAGCCGCGGCGGAAACCGTCATCGCCCGATACTCGACCTCGTTCGGGTTCGCCTCTCGTCTGCTCGGGCCGCGAGTGCGGCCGCACGTGCGCAGCATCTACGCCCTGGTGCGCGTCGCCGACGAGATCGTCGACGGACCGGCGCGAGAGGCGGGACTGACCGCCGCCGAAGAGTCCCGCGAGCTCGACGCCCTCGAGACTCAGACGCTCGAGGCGATCCGAACCGGCTTCAGCGCGAACCTGATCGTCCACGCGTTCGCCCTGACCGCACGCGAGTGTGCGATCGACGAGTCGCTCGTCCGCCCCTTCTTCGCCTCGATGCGGACCGACATCACGGTTTCCGAGCATGATGCGGCATCGCACGACGCATATGTCTACGGATCGGCCGAGGTCGTCGGGCTCATGTGCCTGCAGGCATTCGTCAACGCGGGGAGTGCGACACCCGGACCGGCGGACCCGGAGATCGTCGCGGGCGCGCGGCGCCTGGGCGCGGCGTTCCAGAACGTGAACTTCCTGCGCGATGCGGGGCACGACAGCGGCACGCTCGGGCGCGACTACCTCGGGCTCGACGGCTCGCCCACGACCCGGACTGCGGTCCTCGAGGGTATCGACGCGGACCTCGCCGCCGCGGCATCCGTCATCCCGCGCCTGCCGCGCGACTGCCGACGGGCCGTGACGTGCGCCCACGACCTCTTCGCCGAGCTGAGCTCGCGCCTGCGACGAGCGGATGCGTCGGCCGGGCGGGTCCGCGTTCCGAACCCCGTCAAAGCGGCGCTGTTCGCGCGGGCGGCGTCGGGTGCGGCGCCGCGCTCGCCTCGCACCACACGAGCCGGTGACACACTCTCCTCCCTCCCCCGGTCCGAACCGACGCCAGGAGAACGACCATGAGCACCCCCCGAAAAATCGTCGTGATCGGCGGGGGCATCGCGGGTCTCGCGACCGCCACCCTGCTGGCCGAGGACGGGCACGCCGTCACGCTGTTCGAGGCTCGGGATGAGTTGGGGGGACGCGCCGGATCGTGGGAACGTGACGGCTTCCGCTTCGACACGGGCCCGAGCTGGTACCTCATGCCCGAGGTGTTCGACCACTTCTTCCGCCTGCTCGGCACGAGCGCGGAGCAGGAGCTCGACCTCGTCCGCCTGGATCCCGCGTACCGCATCTACACGGAGGGCGACCCCGAGCCCCTGGAGATCCGGTCGGGCGTCGAACACGTCGCGGAGCTCTTCGAGGGCATCGAACCCGGCTCGGGCCCGGCCCTGCGCGAGTACCTCGCCTCGGCGCAGGACGCCTACGAACTGGCCGTCACGCGGTTCCTGTACGACTCCTACGCCTCGAGCAAGGGGCTGCGGGATCCCGCCCTGCTCCGTCGCCTGCCGCAGCTGCTCCCCCTGCTCGCGCGTCCGCTGCATCGCCACATCGAGAGCCGCTTCCACGATCCGCGACTGCGTCAGGTGCTCGGCTACCCCGCCGTCTTCCTCGGCGGTTCGCCGTTCGACGTGCCGAGCCTGTACCACCTGATGAGCCACCTCGACCTGGGCGATTCCGTCGCGTATCCGATGGGCGGGTTCACGACGATCATCGACGCGATCGCGCGGTTGGCGCGCGACCGCGGCGTCACGATCGAGACCGGCACCCCCGTCGTCGCGATCGAAACCGCCGGTTCGCGGGCGGTCGGAGTCCGGGTTCAGGATGTCTCGGGTGCGTCACGGTTCGTGCCCGCCGACATCGTGGTCGGAGCGGGCGACCTGCACCACATCGAGACCGAGCTGCTACCCCCCGAGCGGCAGACCTATCCCGAGTCGTGGTGGAAGAAGCGCACACCGAGCCCCGGGGCGCTGCTGCTGCTGCTCGGTGTCGAGGGCGAACTCCCCCGCCTGGCGCACCACACCCTGGTCTTCACCCGGGACTGGCGCGGCAACTTCGATGCGATCTTCGGCGATCAGCCCTACGTTCCCGATCCGGCGTCGCTCTACGTCTGCCGCCCCAGCGCCACGGACCCCTCGGTCGCGCCCGCGGGCCAGGAGAACCTGTTCGTGCTCGTGCCGATGCCCGCGGACGTCGCCCTCGGCCGCGGTGGCGTGAACGGCACGGGCGACCCGCGCATCGAGGCTGCCGCCGACTCCGTGATCGAGCAGATCGCGGCGTGGACCGGCATCCCCGACCTCGCCGACCGGATCGTCGTCCGGCGCACGATCGCTCCCGCCGACTTCGCGGCCGACCTCCACACCTGGCGTGGCAACTCGCTCGGGCTGTCGCACACGCTGCTCCAGAGCGCGGTATTCCGACCGCGGAATGCCTCGCGCAAGGTCGACGGACTGCTCTACGCCGGCGCGGACGTACTACCCGGCATCGGCCTGCCGATGTGTCTGATCTCGGCCGAACTCGTCCTCAAGCGCGTGCGCGGCGACGACGGGGCGGGAAGGCTGCCCGAGCCGATCCTCGACGTCGTGGGAGACTGAACGCGTGCCGGGCCTGTACCTTCTCGCGATCCTCGCATCGACGGCGGGAATGGCAGTGATCGACTGGCGATTCCGGCTCGCGTTCTGGGCCGCTCGCGGGCGAACGCTCGCAACCGTGGCGATCGGGGTCGTCTTCTTCCTCGCCTGGGACGCGGCCGGCATCATCACCGGCGTCTTCGTCAAGGGCGACAGCCCGCTGTACACGGGGATCGTTCTCGCCGCCGAGCTCCCGGTCGAAGAGGTGTTCTTCCTCGCTTTCCTGTGCTACCTCGCTCTCATCTGCTCGGCCGCCGGGATGCGCGTGCTCGGACGCCGGGATGCATCCGAATCTCGAACATCCGAAACCGATGGAAGCGCCCGCGGATGACCTACCCGCTCATCGTCGTCCCGTTCCTGCTGCTCGCAGCCGTCGTTACGGCCCTCACGATCCGCCGCGAGCGGTTCGGGCGACGGATGGCCGCGTCGGGGCTCGCAGCGCTCGTCTTGCTGGCCCTCACCGCCGTCTTCGACAACATCATGATCGCCGCCGGGCTGTTCACGTATCCGGACCAGCACCTGAGCGGCCTGCACATCGGGCTCGCTCCGATCGAGGACTTCTCGTACCCTCTCGCGGCTGCGTTCCTCATCCCGGCCGTGTGGACGCTCCTGACCCCGAGGGAACCCGCGTGAGCACCGGGGAGCGGATCGGTCCGGGCCGAATCATCCGCACCCTCTTCGTGTCGTCTCGGCCGATCAGCTGGGTCAACACGGCGTTCCCGTTCGCGGCCGCATACCTGCTCGCGACAGGCCAGATCGATGTCGCCCTGATCGTCGGCACGATCTTCTTCCTGATCCCCTACAACCTCGCGATGTACGGCATCAACGACGTCTTCGACTACGAGTCCGACCTGCGCAACCCGCGCAAGGGCGGCGCGCACGGCGCCGTGCTGGATCGACGCCTGCATCCCGTCACGCTGTGGGCCGCTGGCTTGTCGTGCCTGCCTTTCGTCGCCTACCTCGTGTGGGTCGGAAATCCGCTCTCGTGGCTCGTGCTGGCGATCAGCCTGTTCTTCGTGGTGTTCTACTCCGCTCCCCCGCTGCGCCTCAAAGAGGTGCCGTTCGCGGACTCGATGACCTCGAGCATCCACTTCTTCTCGCCCGCCGTGTACGGCCTCGTGTTGGCGGGGGTCGCGTGGACGCCGGGGCTGTTCGCGATCATCGTCGCGTTCGCCCTGTGGGGGGTCGCGTCGCACGCCTTCGGCGCGGTGCAGGATGTCTCGGCAGACCGAGAAGCCGGGATCTCGTCCATCGCGACGGCCCGGGGCGCGGCCTGGACCGTCCGTTTCGCCCTGGTTTGCTACGCGCTCGCGGGTGTCGCGATGCTCGCATCCGAGTGGCCGGGGCCGCTCGCCGGGCTGCTCGCCATCCCCTACCTGGCCGCCGTATGGCCGTACCGCCACGTCAGCGACGCGGCATCGCACGAGGCCACGCGGGGCTGGCGGGCGTTCCTGTGGATCAACCAGCTCGCGGGCTTCGGCGTGACACTGCTGCTGATCTGGTGGTGGCTCCTCACTCCCTGAGGCATCCCCCGCCCGGGCGGCTCGCCCGGCACCAAACGCGATCGCACGTCCTCCTCGACGACATCTCGTGCCCGGGGAACGGGTCGTGTCGGCGGCCTGCAACGACGAAGACGGTGCCACCCCGAAGGGCGACACCGTCTCGTACGGGGCTGGATCAGCCGGCGGTCAGCGCGAGCAACCGGTCGATCGCGTCCGTCAGGCGGGCATCCGCCGCACCGTACGCGGCCCAGTCGCCCGCCTTCAGGGCCGCGTCGCGGTCCAGCATCGCCTGACGTGCGTCGTTGAGCAGCGCCTGCTCCTGTACGTCGACCGTCGACCCGCCACCGTCCGACGGAGTGGTCGGCTGCGCGCTCGGGTCACCCGGCGTCGCGCTGGGGTCGGGTTCGACCGCCCCATCGCCCGCATCGGCACCGGAATCGCCGCCGAAGAGCGTGTCGAGCGCCTCGTTCAGCGTGTCCTCGAAGGCGATCTCGTCACCGAATGCGACGAGAACCTTCTGCAGGGTCGGCAGCTGCGTGCCACCGGATGACTGGACGAAAACGGGCTGTACGTACAAGAATCCGCCGCCGACCGGGAGTGTCAGCAGGTTTCCGTTGAGCACCTCGGACTGTCCCTGCCGCAACAGGTTGATCTGCGAGGAGACCACCGGGTCGGCGTTGAAGGTGTTCTGCACCTGGCCGGGGCCGGGCACCGTCGTATCGGCGCTCACGACGAGCATCCGCAGCTTGCCGTACCCCTCGGCCTTGACCCCGTTGTCGGATCCGGCGTCGGCGTCTACCGCGAGGTAGCCCGTCAGGATGTTGCGCGACGCCGTGCCCGTTCCGGGCGGGATGAACGTCGTGAACATCGAGAACGACGGCGCCGTCTGGCCCGGCATCTGCATCGTGAGGTAGTACGGCGGCTGCAGGCGCGTCGAGGTCGAGTCCTGCGGGTCCGTCGGCGTCGACCAGGCGTTGTCGCGCTGGTAGAAGGACTGCGCGTCGTCGACGTGGTACTGCCCGAGGGTCGCCCGCTGCACCTTGAACAGGTCCGTCGGGTAGCGGACGTGGCTGATGAGTTCGGCCGACATCTCGCTGATCGGCTTGATCGTGCTGGGGTACACCTTCTGCCACGCCTGGATGAGCGGGTCTTCCGGGTCCCACGCGTACAGCGTCACGCTGCCGTCATAGGCGTCGACCGTCGCCTTGACCGAGTTGCGGATGTAGTTGATGTCGTCGATCGTGAATCGCGGCGTGGGATTCGTCGTATCGGCGATCGCGTCGGACAGGCTCACCGTGCGCGAGTACGGGAAGGTCGACGCAGTCGTGTATCCGTCGACGATCCAGACGATGCGGCCGTCGACGACACTCGGGTACGGGTCGTTGTCGAGGTCGAGGTACGGCGCCGCCTTCTGAACACGCGTCTTCGGGTCGCGGTCGTAGAGGATCTGCGAGTCCGCGTTGACGTAGTCCGAGAGCAGGATGTCGGTGGACTGGAACTTGAGCGCGTAGATCAGCTTGTCGAACAGCGTGCCGATCTTCGGTCCGCCATCGCCCTCGAAAGTGGTCTTCGTCTCGCTCTGGCCCTCTTCCGAACCGCGCGGGTAGTCGAGTTCGACCGGGGCCGTGCCCTCCGGCGCGCCGACGATGGAATACAGGGGTGATGCCTCACCGAAGTACACGCGGGGCTCGAAGTTCTCGCTTTCGCTGAGGAATCCTGTCGCCGGGATGCCGCGCTCGAGGAAGACGGGGTTGCCGTCGGTCGTCCGCTGGTTGCCCGCGGCGACGACGAGGCCGTATCCGTGCGTGTACACGACGGTGCGGTTCTGCCACGTGCCCGCGGTGCCGAGGGCATCCATGTCCAGTTCACGGACCGAGACGACGGTGTCCTGCGACTTGCCGTCGATCTCGTAGCGGTCGACATCGAGCGGGTCGGTGAACTGGTAGTAGGCGCGGAACTGCTCGAGCTGGCGAACCGTCGGGCTGATGATCGCGGGGTCCATGATGCGGATGGATGCGGTCGTCTGGGCGTCCGCGCGAAGCGCGCCGGGCTCGGCGGCCGTCACGGCGGTCGTCTCGGTCTTCTCGAGTCCATCTATGCCGTACGCGACCTTGGTCATGTCGAGGTTTCGCTCGATGTACTGCTGCTCGAGCGAGAACTCGTTCGGCGCGACCTGGAAACGATCGACGATCCACGGGTAGCCGACCCCGACGACGATCGCCGAGACGATCAACAGGGCGGTGCCGATCAGCGGGAAGCGCCAGCGACCGATGATGGCCGTGACGAAGAAGAGCAGCGCGACGAACGCGGCGATGCCGGCCAGGATCGCCTGTCCGGGGATGACCGCATTGACGCCCGTGTAGCCGGGGCCCGTGATCAGGTCGCCCGTTTCGCTCAGCGTCTTGTAGCGGTCGAGCCACAGGCTGGCGGCCTGCGCGACCAGGTAGAGCCCGGCGAGGATCGCGAGCTGAATGCGCGCGGACTTCGAGATGCGCAGTTCCCAGCGCCCGCCCTCGCGCTGGCCGACACGCACGGAGCCGTAGAGATACGAGACGACGGCGGTCAGGCCGAGGCAGATCAGCAGGACGGCCGAGGCGAAACCGAGGGCGGCACTGTAGAACGGCATCGCGAACAGGTAGAAGCCGGTGTCGAGACCGAACTGCGGGTCGGTCATGTCGGTGGTGACGCCGTTCATCCACAGCCAGACGGTCTCCCACTGGGTCGACGCCGAGAAGCCCGCGAAGAAGCCGAAGAAGACGGGGATCCCCCACATCGCCAGGCGGCGGAGCGGCTCCACGACCTCTTGGTAGCGATCGAGCTGACTCGACAGCCGCGCGTATACCGGGCGGAGCCGGTAGGCGAGCTGGATCGTCAGCCAGACCGGGATGGCCATGGCGAGGAACCCGATCACGAACATCGTCGCGCGGGCCAGCCACTGCGTCACCAGCACCGAGTCGAACCCGATCTGCCGGTACCACATGAAGTCTGCGTACAGGGAAGCGAAGATGAAGAACCCGACGAGCAGTACCGCGATGATGACCAGAGAAATGGTCACAACGCGTCGTGTAGTGCGGGGGGCCGCTGGCTTCGAGGAAGTCGTGGTCACCCCACCAGTCTAGGCGCCCGGTTTCGCGCGCAGTCCGTGCGCAGACCGGGAGAAGGCCGGGTAACCGGCCACGTTTCGATCACGGCATCGTCATCGCACGGTCACGGAACCGCGCACGCGGGCAGCGCGTCGAGGTCCCCGCCGTCGCGAACGGCGTCGAGAGCGGTGATCGCATCATCGAGGTCGGCCACCGAGAACACGCGCAGGCCGGAGGGGATGTGCCCCACGACCTCGTCGCAGTTCGCCTCCGGCGCGAGGAAGTACTCCGCCCCCGCTCCCCGTGCTCCGTAGAGCTTCTGCCGGATGCCGCCGATCGGGCCGACGACACCGTCCGCCGTTATCGTTCCCGTGCCGGCCACCTGGCGTCCGCCGTTCAGCTCGTCGGGGGTCATGGTGTCGATGATGCCGAGGGCGAACATCAGCCCGGCGCTCGGTCCGCCCACATTGTCGAGCTGGATCGTCACCTGGACCGGGAAGTCGTAGTCGAGGATCGTGGACACGCCGATCTGCCAGGCGGAATCGTCCTCGCTGTAGACGGGACTCACCTCGACGGTCTGCTCGGCGCCGCCGCGCTCGATCGTCAGGGCGACGGGCGCCCCGCCCCCCTGCTGAATGATGTCGCGCAGTTGTGTGACGTCGCTGATGGGCTGCCCGTTCGCGGCGGTGACGACGTCGTCCGCCTGGAGCACCCCCTCGGCGGGAGAACCTTCGGGCAGCGAGTGGATCCGCACGCGCGAATAGACCTCGTATCCGAGTTCGCGCAGCGCCGCCACGGTGGCCTCGTGCTGCGAGTCCACCATCAGCTGCGCGTTCTGCTCCGTGCGCTGTTCGCTCGTCTGACCCGCGGGGAACACCGAGTCGAGCGGGACGACGGCGCGGGAGCGGTCGAACCAGGCGCCGATGAGTTCGAGCCAGGTGGGTGTCCGCTCGCGATTCCCCACCACCTGGACGGTCGTCAGGTCGAGCGCGCCCGTGGTGTCGAACGTCTCCGCACCCTCGACCTCGATCAACGGAACGGCGGTTCCGTCCGCGCCCGTGGCGGTCCCGAGCGTGTTGTACACGGGCCCGGGCTGCTGGATCACGTATCCGGTGGGGAGGAAGGTCAGGGCCGCCAGGCAGACCAGCGCAACCGCGAGCGCGATGATGCCGATCCGGGTCGACCGCCGCAGCGGCGGTCGCTGCGCGGGCACGACCTGGAGGTTCTCGTCGAACAGCGCCACGGTGGGACCTTTCTTCGCTCGCCCGGGAGGGAGCGGGAACTCGGGCGCCGTTCGCGAACGGCGTAAGCAATGCGGGCTCGACCCCGGCGGGGTCACAGTCGGCTGCGACTAGCGTAGAACCACCCACCCGAACGACGCTGAAAGGCGGCTGAAGTGCCTGGCGACGAGAACCCCGAGGAAGACTTCGAAGAGCTCCTGCGGCGCATGCTGGGCGGCGGCGGACAGATCGATCCCGCGCAGTTCGAACGGCTGACCGGGATGCCGCTGGACCCCGCCATGATGGCCATGGTTCAGCAGCAACTGCGTGGCGCGATGGCGGCTGGGGACGGCATCCCGTGGGGTGTCGCGGAGCAGCAGGCGCTGCAGCTCGCCCGCAGCGGCGGGCTGAGCGTGACCGATGGCGACCGCGTCGACCTCGACGGTGCGCTGACGCTCGCGAACCTGTGGCTGAGCGAGGCGACCGTCATCTCGGACCTGGCGCAGAGCCCCCGCATCATGACGCGTGCCGAGTGGGTCACCGCGACGCTTCCCGTCTGGCAGGAGTTCGCCGAACCCGTCGCGACGAGCATCACGGATGCCTTGACGCGCACCCTTGCCGAGCAGGCACCGGAAGAGCTCAAGCCGCTTCTGCAGGGCGCCGGCAAGGTCATGCGCTCACTCGGCGGGTCGCTCTTCGCGACCCAGCTCGGTCAGGTCGTCGGTCAGCTCTCGACCGAGGTGATCAGCGGGGGCGACGTCGGCATCCCGGTGATGCCCGCCGGCGAGGCGGCGATCCTGCCGCAGAACTTCGCCGACTTCGGCCGCGACCTCGACATCGCCGGCGATCAGCTCGCGCTGGCCGTCGCGGTGCGCGAGCTCGCCCACGCCCGCCTCTTCCGGCACGCGAAGTGGCTGCGCCTGCACGTCCTGTCGCAGGTGACCGAGTTCGCTCGCGGCATCGACGTCGACACGGATGCACTGGAAGATCTCGCATCGCGCTTCGATCCCTCGCGCCCGGACGAGCTGCGCACGGCGCTCGAGAGCGGCGCGCTGCTGCCCGAGCACACCGAGGCCCAGCGGGCCGCCCTATCCCGTCTCGAGAGCCTGCTCGCGACCGTCGAGGGATGGGTCGACGTCG
>CAYZEL010000005.1:0-33055 GCA_964477515.1 uncultured Microbacterium sp. | reverse complement strand
ATGTCGCCGTGCACCTGTCGTCGGCGATCGCCGAGATGAAGCCGTTCGAGCTGTGGAGCGACGGAACCGACATCCCCGTTTTCGCGTGGAGGCTCACGGAGGGCTACACCGACAAGTGGTCGTTGTACGACCTCAGCGATCGGCTCCGGATGCACGGATGGCTCGTCCCCGCCTATCCGATGCCCGTCCACCTGACCCACATCACGGTCCAGCGCATCGTGGTCCGCAAGGACATGAGCCTCGATCTGGCGGACAAGTTCCTCGCAGACCTCGCCGCAGAGGTCGCCTACCTCGAAGCGCTGAAGTCACCCATGCCCGACATGGGTCGGCGCGCGGGCTTCCACCACTAGGCGCGAAGCGCCAGCGCCAGGGTGCGCGCGAGCCCGGCGGCGTTGTGCGTCATCTGGTACCGCGTGAATCCCTCGCTCACCTCGGCACCGGTGCGCGCCGTGACGAACCACGGCGGTTTCGGCAGCACGGTCCTCTCGGCGGGGTCGCGCACGTCGCCGACCGACCGAGGGAACGGCCGGAACGGCCCGTGCACGACGGTGCGCTCGACGCCCTCGAGAAGGAGGGCGTTGTGGACGATCCCGATTCCGCTGCCCACGTCCTCGAGCGTCCCGCCGGGGAACGCGCCCCAGGTGCCGTTGGCGAGCAGGAAGTTGAAGCCCGTCCAGGCGTTGATCGCGATGGCGCCGTAGCGCAGCTCGGCGATCGCCCGATCGAATCCCGCGCCCAGCGAGCCACGGGTCGCGGGGTCGATCAGCAGATTCGCACCGAGCGTTCCGGTGAGCCGATCGTTCGCGTAGGCAACCGCGGCATCGAGGAACTGTTGACCCGTGCCGGGGAGATCGATGACGCCGAGGATCGGGGCGAAGTACTCCGTGGTCTCGAGCTCGGAGGCGTCCTGATGCGTGTCGAGCACCATGAGCACGCGCTCGCCACCGCCGTCGTACGTCTCCGCGACGGATGTGCTCGCCGCAACCTCGGCCACACGCTCGGGTGCGTGCGGGTACCAGGTCGGGCGGTGCGGTGCGCGCAGGTAGGCGGCGCGAAGTTCCGAGAGGAAGGCGCCGCGCTGCGGCCAGTCGCGCGAGATCACGACCACCTGACCCGCGATGCAGTTGTGTCCGGCGTTCTGCAGACGCATCGTCGCGACGTGCTCGGCCTGGAATCGCAGGTCTGCGGCGGACCATTCGCCGGGAACGATGATGACGGGCGAAACGCCGCCGAGCTCCGCGGTGATCGGCTTGGTCATGGCGGGGTCGTCGTCGCCTCGGCGCCGCGCGGCCTCCTCGCCGGTACCCCACACGATCGCGTCGAAGGTGACCGCGGAGCCGGTGATGTGCACGTGATCGATGTCCGGATGCGTCGTCAGGGCCGCGCCGACCGCGCCATCGCCCGTGACGATCCGCACGAAGCCGGCCGCGATGAGCGGAGCCAGCGCTCGCCGGAAGACCGGGGCCAAGGCATCCATCGTCGGGTTGAGCTTCAGGATCGCGACGCGATTGGCGGCGATCAGCTCGTAGAGCACATCGAGGACGGGAATGGCCGTGACGTTGCCCGCACCGAGGACCAGACCCACGCCCGCGTCGACCGAAGGATGCTTCTGGCCGAGGCCGGCCGCGCTGCGGGCATCGACAGCGGTCACGCCGGGACGCAGCCACACGTCGGCGGTGAAGCCGGAAAGCAGCAGGGCGTCGGCCCGTGTCGCGGGGAACGCCGGTACGGTCACGCGGTCACCGGGGGCCGAGCCGAGTTTCAACCCGTCGATCGGGCTGCGCCCCGCGCTCAGAGCCGTGAGGGTGCGGATGTACGCGTCGAGGGCGACGATCACCGCGTAGGGGCCGCTCAGCCACTCCTCACCGCGCAGCGGGTGCCGACTGTCGAGGCCCTTGATGAGTGTCGCCCGCTCGGCCCAGTCCTGTGCGCACGAGACCACGCTGGCTCGAACGCGCTCGAACAGGCGGGCGCGCTGCTCGAGCGTCAGGTGGGTCCAGGACGGAAGCCCGGCGCGGAGCGCAGCGACGTCCCGATCGAGCGCGACCTCGATCGGGTCAGACGAGGTCGAGCTCACGGAGCTTCGACTCGACGTCGGCGTTCGACGGCTCGACCTGGAACGAAGCATCCGGATACAGAACCACGGGGATGTTGGTGCGCCCCGAGATGTCGCGCGCGACATCCGCGGCCGACGGGTCGGCGACGAGGTCGACGTAGGTGTACGCGACGCCCAGTTCGTCGAGCTGCTTCTTGGTGCGGATGCAGTCGCGGCACCAATCGGCTCCGAACATCGTGATGGTTTCGGCGGAAATCTCGGTTGTCATGCTGCCAGCCTAGAACCGGACCGACGCGCCGGCGCGATTCTCGCGGCCGAGGTCTCGTCAGACGACGCCAGTGATGCTGGGTTGCTCAGGAAGCGGGGCCGTTCGGGCGCAGATGGATCGCCGGGCGCGGGACACGTCGCCACCGCATCGGGTAGCGCTGCTCGACGACGAACGAGGCCGTGCACACGGACGCGGCGAGAAGCACCAATGCGGCGAGGATCACGATGGAGAGTTGCAGAGGCTCGCCGCTGCTGTTGCTGTCGAGGGGCGTCCAGCGGAAGGTCACCCCGAAGAACACCGCGCTGATCGCTGTCATGACCCAGTACCACGGCATGCGCGGGCGCGCGAGCAGATGAGCGACCCAGACCCAGACGAGCGGCAGCAGGAGCAGGCGATAGCCGAGGTGCGACACGGGGATGAGGAGGATGACCGCGCCGGCGACGTTCCACATGGCCAGCGAGTCGGTCCCGGGCCGTCGCAAGATCAGGACGAGTAGCGCCACGACGGCGACTGCGAGGGTCCAACTGACGATCGCCGCGACCGGCTGGTGCGCCCCGAAGACATGTCGCCCCACCCCCCACACCGAGTACGCGAGCAGCTGCTGATCGCTGAAATCGATCGTCCGCCTGATCCAGTCGGGAACGGTGGACGGGCCGCCGACGACGGTGATAATGAGGAGGACGGAAGCCGCCGAGATCGCCGCGACGAGGATGCCGCGGGCGGGGCGCGGTGCTCCTCTTCGGAGGAGCCACAGGCCGAGGCCGGCGGCCCACGTCTTGAAGAGCGCCGCACCGACCACTCCGACAGCAGACAGGGCCGCCCTCTGCCGAGACGCCGCGAGGACCGCCAGAGACGCTGCAAACATCACGAGGACGTCATTCTGACCGAGCCACAGCTGGAGGGCCGTCACGCTGTTGAACAGCAGCGTGACGAGGGCGACGCCCGCCAGGAGGGGACGCTGCCACCAGCTGAGCATGGCCCAGAGGGTGGCGATGACCGCGGCGACCGTCGCCCAGCACGCGGCGAGCGAGAAGACTGTCCACGGGACGATCGCCGACTCGAGGCTCCCGAAGGGAATCATGAGCCAGGCGAAGGGGGGCAGGTACACGTACCCTTCTGCGGAATAGACGCTCTGTCCCGACGCGGCGTACCGGGCAGCCTCCACGAAAACCGCCAGATCGATCCCGGGGTCGCCCGCGATCGCGCTGCGAAATCGTTGCTCCGTGAGCAGCGCGCCGACGGCGAGGACCGCCAGCCAGAGCACCGCGCGCACGATGTTCGATGTGCGGTCGGACATGAGCAATCCCCGTTCTCAGTGCGTGGGTGAGTACCCGCGATTACGCTATCGGCCCGACGAGGTCCCGCGACACGTCGCATCATGGGGCGGTTCGCTTCAGGGTTTTTGCGGCTTTCGCCGGCGTTGGTCGTCATGCCACTATGGAATCCGTCGCTCCACGGGGAGGAGCGCGCAGGCGTAGGGGGCCGCTCATCGAACTCTCGATCATCGTTCCGACGTTCAATGAGGCGCCCAACGTGGCGGAGCTCGTGCGTCGCATCGAAGCCGCTGTCCGGGGGATCGACTGTGAGGTCATCTTCGTCGATGACAGCACCGACGACACCCCCGAGATCGTGCGTACGGTCGCAGCCAGGGCGCAGCTACCCGTCCGACTCATCCACCGCGCGCGTCCTGTCGGCGGTCTCGGTGGTGCGGTGATCGACGGGTATGCCGCGGCAGCATCCGATCTATGTCTCGTCATGGATGGCGACCTGCAGCACCCACCGGAGAAGATTCGGGAGCTGTACGAGCGATTCCAGCGGGGAGACGCGGACGTCGTCATTGCATCACGCTACGTCGGCGGGGGGACAGCGGGTGGGCTCGCCGACCAGACCCGTGTGCTCGTCTCGAAGGCTTCGACCATGGTCACGCGGGCGATGTTCCCGGTGCGTCTGCACGACGTCACCGACCCGATGACCGGCTTCTACCTCATCGACCGGCGCGCGATCGACCTCGAGGGGCTGAGGCCTCGTGGGTTCAAGATCCTGCTCGAGCTCCTGGCACGACAGAGCCTGCGCATCGCGCAGGTGCCCTTCGACTTCGCGGGCCGTCATGCCGGCGAGTCGAAGGCGTCGTTGCGCCAGGGTCTGCATTTCCTGACGCAGCTCGCGGCGCTGAGGTTCGGCAAGATGTCGTTGTTCGCGATCGTGGGCGGACTCGGCGCGGTGGCGAACGTGCTCATCGTCTGGCTCCTGACTGCGATGAACGTCGATTACATCGTCGCCGCGATCGTCGCCGCGGAGCTGACGATCGTCGGGAATTTCATCCTCATCGAGCGATTCGTGTTCCACGACATGCGCGATCAGGCGTCGAGCGTGTGGTCACGGTTCGCGAAGTCGTTCGGCTTCAACAATGTCGAGGCCGTCATCCGGATTCCGATCCTGGCGCTCATCGTCGAAAACCTGCACATCTCGAGCGTGCTCGCCACGGGGATCACTCTCGTCGTCGCCTTTTTCGCTCGTTTCGTGTTCCATTCCCTCGTCGTCTACGCGCCGACGAAGGCTGACGCCAGGACCACGGCTTTCCGGCAGGCTGTCGTGAAGATCGATGAGCAGGTCATGCAGCCCGGCGAACTCTAGCCCCGAGGGTGCGGGATCTTTCGAGGACAACCGTGGTGGCCGAGCCGCGGGCGGCCTGAGTAAGGTGAGGGCTTGCGATCCGATCGGGGACGATCGCGAACCGGAGGGCGCATGACCTCGGACGACACGACGATCCAGCCCGTCGACGGGCCGACCATCGCGGTCGCGCACGACTACCTGACCCAACGGGGCGGGGCCGAGCGAGTCGCGCTCGCGATCGCTCGGACGTTCCCCGGGGCTGCCTTGCACACATCGCTGTACGATCCGCCGGCGACATTCCCCGAGTTCGACTCGATCGATGTGCGCACGATGCCGGTGAACCGGTGGGGGTTGCTGCGTCGACACCATCGTCTGGCATTGCCCTTCCTCGCGCGGGCAGTTTCGGCTCATCACGTGGACGCCGATGTGCTGGTGGCTTCGTCGAGCGGCTGGGCCCACGGGATCCCCACCAGCGGACGGAAGATCGTCTACTGCCATGCGCCGGCCCGGTGGCTCTACCAGGCCGATCGATACGCGGGTGACCCCGGCTCTCGAGGACTACGGTCCCGTGCTGTCGCCGCTGCGACGTCGATCCTGGGCCCGGGGCTTCGGAGGTGGGACCAGGCCGCTGCGGCTTCGGCCGACCGCTATCTCGTCAACTCTCGCGTCGTCCAAGCGGCCGTTCGCGATGTCTACGGGATCGACGCCGAGGTCCTCCCGCCGCCGCCCGCGCCGTTCGACCGCTCGGCCGTGCCCGAAGCGGTGCCGGGCATCGAGCGGCCCTTCGTGCTCTGTGTCGCGCGTCTTCTGCCGTACAAGAACGTCGACGTCGTGATCGAGGCGGTTGCCGCGGTGCCCGACATCGACCTTGTCGTGGTGGGCACCGGTCCCGATCATGCGCGCCTCGAGACACTCGCGCGTGCCGTCGGTGGGACGCATCTCCTCGGACGTGTCTCCGATGCCCGGCTGCGCTGGCTCTACGAGAACACGTCGGGCCTGGCCGCGGCCTCCTATGAGGACTTCGGTCTCTCGCCGCTGGAGGCGGCCTCATTCGGCAAGGCCACCATCGCCCTCCGTGACGGTGGCTACCTCGACACGGTCGAGGAGGGGCTGAACGGTGTGTTCTTCGACCGCGTGGATCGGGATGCCGTCAGCGCCGCTGTCGAACTGGCCATCTCCGCGGACTGGGATGCAGAACGCATCCGCGCCCATGCCGATACGTTCTCCGAAGAGCGGTTCTCCAACCGGCTCAGGCAGATCGTCTCCGAGGAGATCGGCCGTGGCTGACCGCCCGGTCGCGCTCAGACCCTCTCGTGTCCGCTCCTCGATACTCGCCGCGGTGTGCGCCGTCGGTTTCATCGCCCTCTACGCGACCGCGATTCTCACACCGTCGGGGCAAGCCTTGGACGCCGCGTCCCTCGGCACCTTCCCGGCGTTCCGCGGCGAAGGGTGGCTTGCCATATACGGAGCACGCGACCTGCTGCTTCTGGCCCTCTTGTGCGCTGCCGCTGTCGCGGGTGTCGAGTGCATCATCCGTCGTCGATGGGTTGCAGCGATCGCCGGCTGCGCGCTGATCGGAGCGACAGCGGTGGCCGGTATTCTCCTCAAGTCGGGCCTGCCCCGCCCGGATCTCGGTGAACAGGCGTATCTTTACCAGACCTTTCCGAGCGGGCACGCTGCCGTCGCGCTGGCCGCCGTCGTGGCGACCATCTGGTTCGGACCGCGCTGGTTGCGCCGGATCGTAGTTCTGGTCATGGGATCGGTCGCCGTGTTCATCGCGATGGCTTCGCTGCTGTCCTTCGCCCATCGCGCGAGTGACATCCTCGGTGGCGCGCTGATGGTGGGTGCCTTCGCCGGAGCCACCTCGGCGATTCTCGGTTCGCAGCGCGTCCGGTTTCCGAGCGCGCGTGCCGTGTTTTGTCTTCTCGGGAGCGGGAGCGTTGTCGTCGGTGCGGCCCTCTACGCGCTGGCGCTGGCGGTGCTGGCGGCAGGGCTCGCCGGAACCATACCGATCCTCGACGTGATCGCCTCGTCAGTGACACTGACGGTGGGCGGCGTCATGGCGGTGGTGCTGGCCGATCAATACCCCATCCGAACGGCCGCAGCATCGTAGCGGGGATCTCCAGGGTACGTATGGTTGTATTAGTGGGCGTTCTCGCGCGTGTGCTTGAGAACGGAGGGGGCTAGGGACTAGGTGACACTTCGACAGGTCTTGGACGTGCTGTGGAAGCGCAAGTGGACGATCGTCGCGGTGATCGCCATCGCACTTGTCACCGCTGTCGCGTACCTGCAGCTGCGGACCGTCTCGTACCAGAGCGCGGGAATCGTCCGACTGAATTCCGCCGTGACGCAGGCGGCTCTCGCGGGCGAGATCGGTGGCATATCGGTCGAACTCGATGCGGACGTCGTGACGTCGGCCGCTGTTCTCGATCCGGCTGCGGCCTCGCTCGGAGATACCTCGGACGAGCTTGCTTCGGCGGTCCTCGTCGAGGCGACGAGCGACGAACGACTCGTCCGAATCACCGTCTCGGCCCAAGGACCCACTCCCGACGTGGCCCAGTCGCGAGTTCAGGCCGTCCTGGTCTCCTACCAGGCCTACGTTGACGCACAAATGGCATCCGCGCTCACCTCCCTGCAGGATCGACAGCAGGACGCGATCGCCGAGGTTCGCAATATCCAAGCCCAACTGGAGGCGGCCCCCGGCGATCCGATTGCCAACGTCAACCTGGCTACCGAGCTGTCAAAGATGACGTCTGCGACCGGTGCCATAGAGGTGCTCACAAACGCCGGAACGAGTAATACGACGGTGGTCGCTGGGCCCTATCCCGGGGAGCTGACGGTACCCACCCCTCTCGTCATCTTGTCGCTCGCGCTGCTGACGGGTCTCGTCATCGGGGTCGCCATCGTGCTCATCCGCGACCAGTTCGATGACCGGCTCCGAGGCGAGGACGAAGTGGAAGCGCTGACGGGTGTGCGATCCATCGGCGAGCTCAGCTGGGACCGCAAGCTCGGCCGGTTGGACCCGCCATTGCCGGTGGCGCACAACGAGCGGACGGACCTCAGCGAACGTTTGCGGACGCTGCGTTCCAATCTCGCCGTTTCTCTGCCGGCAAGAGGGGCGGCTTTCGTTGTGACGAGCGTGGAGCCGGGCGACGGCAAGTCCTTCGTCTCGGCGAATCTCGCCCTCGCGTGGGCGAGAGGGGGCAAAAAGGTCATTCTGGTCGGTGGAGACCTGCGGCGACCGAATCTTGGTCGTTACTTCGGTGACGCGGCTGACGGTGAAGGCCTCAGCGACATCCTCGAAGAGCACGAAGACGGCGCTGACCTCGCGGTCGGGTCGGTCGAGTCTCGGCTCAACTCGACCCGGTACCGAAGGCTCACCATCCTGCCTTCGGGCGCGGAACCTGCAGAGCCGGCGGACCTGTTCGCAACGCCGATCTTGGGAAGCCTGATCCTTCAGCTTCGGACGCTCGCGGATATCGTCATCATCGATTCCCCGCCGGCGATCGGAATCACAGATGCCGCGCTGCTCGCGGCACATACCGATGGCGCGATCGTCCTGGCGTCCGCAAACCGCACGGACCGCGGGCGCCTGGTAGAGACGATCGACGCGCTGCGTGCCGCGGGCACGGAGGTCATCGGCGTCGTCGTCAACCGCAGTCGCCGCAAGCTGCCGAAGTCGTACGCGAGTTACTACCTCGCGGACGAGAAGGATGTGTCGCGCACTCCGTCGTTATCCCCGGTCCCGCCGATAGCCGTCGCCGTGTCCCGGAGCGAGATGGATGACGATGAGGCGCCGTTGAGGCGCGGTCGAGTCGGGACGGGTGTAATGACGGACGACGGGCAGTTCGACGAGGACTTCCCCGATGAGAGCTTCGACGACTTCGATGAATTCGACGACGACGATGACCTCGCGGCCGAGGAGTCCTCGACGGGCGACGCTCCGGAGCATGACGATACCGAATCGGATCTCTCCGAACCCGACGATCGGGGCGATTCAGCCGCACCGTCTCGAGACACCCGGAACCCTCGAGTCCGTGAATAGGGGCATGCAGAGTCACGCGTTCCCCGTCAGGTCACCGGACCCCGAACCGGGCATCGCTCATGTTCTGATCGTGTGCCACGCAAACCAGTGCCGCTCTCCCTATGCGGCCGCGATCGCGCGTCAACGCGCGGGGGAGGGGTCCGTCCGTTTCGCATCGGGAGGACTCATCCGGGGTGGTCGTCCGATGCCGGAAACCGGTCGTCTCCTCGCGCCCCAGTACGGGCTGGACTTCGAGGCGCATCGCAGCCGGGAGGTGGACCTCCATGACTTCGGCGGATTCGATCTCGTGTTGGCGATGGCGAGGGAGCAGGCGCGCGAACTCGTGGTCGCGGACCCGGACGCCTGGCCGCGGATCTTCACGGTGAAGCAGTTCGCCCGATGGATCGAGAAGAACCCTCGTCCACCAGGGGTCGACCTCGGCCCCTGGCTCGACACCGTGGCCGCAGATCGACCTCGCACGTCTTTGATCGGATCGGATGACGCCGATGACGTGGCGGATCCGGTCGGTCTTCCGGCCGCGGCTTGGCACAGCATGATCGCCGAGGTCACCGCCAACATCCAGGTGATCATCGACGGAATCTCGAGCGTCCGCTAGGGGCGTGAGACGCGGTCCAGCGTTGACCGCAGTTGCCCCCACGCCCATCCCCAGGTGCGGGCTTCGGCGCGAGCACGCGCGGAAGCGGCGAGCCGAGCGCGCTCGCCCGAGTCGGAAGCGAGATGATCGAGCGCCTCGGCGAGGGATCCGGGATCATCCGGGGGGACGATGATGCCGGCATCGCCGATGACATCGGGGATCCCTCCGGTCCGAGCCGCGATCACGGGGAGCCCGGTTGCGAGCGCTTCACCGGCGGTGAGCGCGCTCGGCTCCGCCCACCGGGAGGGCACGATGAAGACGTCGGCTGTCCTGAGCAGTTCCGGGACTCGAGCCCGGTCCGCGAACCTCTCGAAGACGACGGGACCACGCACGTTCGCCGCGTGCTCCCGCAGGGAGGACTCATAGGCGGTCAGGGGGGCCTCTCGGTCGAAGCCGGCGCTTCCGACGATGACGATCTCGATGTCGTCGCGCTGCAGCCGGGAGGCAGCCTTCAGAAGGATGTCTGCTCCCTTCTCCGGTACTACTCGGCCGACGAACATGACGCGGAGACGGGTCCCCGAGGTGGTCTGCGCCGCCGGATGGAAGGTATCGATGTCGACGCCATTCGCGACGACATGCACGCGAGCGGCGAGGTCACGAGGCAAGCGTGCGACTGTTCGGTCGGCAAGGAATTCGCTCACGCACACGATCGCACGCACGTCCCCGAGGGAACGCCGGGCCTCCGCGTGTCCGATCGTCCGGAGGATGTCGTTGTGGGCATACAACACGACGTCGTGCTCCTGCGCTCTCAGTAGGCGGGGCAGAGCAGGTGCGTTGTGGGCGAGCACGATCGACCGCTCGATGCCCTTCATGACATCGGCGAGCGGCTGGAACGCACGCGCGGCGGATGGTCGGGGAAGCCCCAAGGTTCCCAGGGCGGCGTCCACCGCACGAGCCGCGCGACCAGGATAGGGCGCTCCCTCGTACTCTCGGATCGCAGCGGAGGGATAGCGTGGCTGGAAGGTCGCCGCGTCGAGGAGAACGGTGTGTTCGGCATCCTGCGCCCGCGTCGCGGCTCCCGCGAGCCCGTGCACCACTGTCGGGATCGCCGACCCCGTTCGAGGAGAGAAGTGATCTCCCGGTGTAATCGCGTGGACGACGGGATTCACCGGGTGCGGACCCCTCGTGTACGCCGCCAGACGGTCTGCACGGGGTGAGGGGTGCGGACGATACCCTCGGCGCGATCGCGCTCCTTCACCCCGTAGCAGATCCCCGCGACGATCCACAGGAGCGAGGCGTGACCCGCGACCCAATAGAGGTCGAGCTGACCTTGCGCGAGACGGGCGACGACGGTTGCCAATCCGATCGTTCCGTACACGGGATCCATGCGCCACAGCAGCCAGATCGCCGCCCCGAACATCCCGAGGAAGCCGACGAGTCCGAGGATTCCCGTCGTCGTGAGGACCTCGAGTTCGGCGTTCGGGGGTTGGAAGCCGCCGTATCCCGTATGCCCGGTCGTCCACCAGCGATGCCCGACACCGTAGATCGGGGACATGAGCCAGACGGCCACGGAGTCGACATACCAGAGCAGGCGTTGTGAGGCGGAGTTGAACGGGTTGTCCTCGGTGAGCTGCTCGACCACGGCCAGGTAGATGAACCACGCGGTGGGGATCAGCAGGAGCGGCATCCACCGCGAGCGCTTACCGTTGTGGAACCGCGGGCGCGTGCCGATGATCAGCACGCCGATCAGCGTCCCGACGAGGGCCTGGCGAGAGGACAGCATGCCGAGACCGCAGAGACCGAAGGCTGCGTACGCCCAGATCGGTCTCCAACCCATCCACGGGGGATTGGCGAACGCGATGATCGCACCGTACATCAGGAAGGCGCCGATCGCGTTCTTGTGCCACGGTCCGACATATCCGCCGCCACCTGTCAGGTTCGAGGCGATGGCGAAGAGCGCCATGACGGAGCACAGGACGACGAACAACGAGAGAGCGAGCCTCGCCTTGCCCTCCCGACCGATCACGAAGCCGACGAGGGCGGCGCCGATGACGAGCAGCACCTCGTGCGCCCACTCGACGTAGTTCTCGGTGTAGCGGTTGAGCACCAGTTGGGGCAGCGTCAACGCCAGGTAGAACGCACCCGCCCAGAGCAGCGGCTGCAGCGTCTTCACTCCACGGCCCCGAATCATGAGGAGCGCGACGATCATCGCCAGCCCGAGGGCGAGATCCGCGACGCTCATCGGGCCCGCGCGCACGAAGACGAGGACGCTCGCCAGGAAGCCGATGACCAGAACATACGTCAGGTCGATGAACGCGATGGCCAGCAGCAAGAGGACGATCGCGACAGGGACCGCAAGCTCGGGGTAACGTCCGCTCAGGTATCCGGCGAGCACACCCGCTGCGGCGATCGCCGCGATGCCCGCCGCTCCCCGCACGACGGTGGGAACCGTACCGGAGGGGAGCAGGGTGCGCACGTCCCCATGGTACGGAGCGGAGACGGATTCCGCTTGGCCACATGCTGCTCGTGCGGATGTGGTGTGATCGATGTCGGAGTACGGGTCGGCAGAGGGAGGGGCGCGGACGTGCAACACAACACCGAGCCGGTCTCGGTGCTCGTCGTGTCCCACACGGGCGAGCTCGGCGGCGCCGAGCGTGCCCTCCTGCGGTTGCTCGCGGCAGCCGATGGCCGATTCGAGATCCGGGTCCTGACGATGGCCGACGGAAGTTTCGCGAACGAAGTGCGTGCGGCGGGCTTCCCGGTCAGCGTGCTGGACGGCGGCGATGCTGTTCGTGTGACCCGCGCTCAGGTCGCATCTCTCGGAGGAGCCGCCGGCAACTTCTTTGGCACGCTGTCGCTCGCTCGGAGGCTGCGACGCGCCATTCGAGAGATCGCACCGGATCTCATCGTGGCCAACTCGCTCAAAGCCGCCGTGCTCGTGGGAGTCGTCGCGGGTCGGCGACGCTGGGTGTGGCACCTCCACGATCGCCTGGCCTTCGACTATCTCGCCGCGCCGATCGTCATCGCGCTGCGGCTGCTCGCACGGATCGGGCCGCGTCGCATCGTGGCGAACTCCATCGCGACGGCCGCCACGGCGGGGCGTCTGCCCGTCGGCCGTGTCGCCGTTGCGTACCCAGGGCTCGAGGAATCCGCATTCGCGCGTCCGAAACGCTCGCCGGGCCGCGGACCGGTCGGGATCGTCGGGCGCGTCGGAGCGACGAAGGGCCAGAAGCAGTTCGTCGAGGCTGCGGAGCGCGTTGCACGTGTGTATCCGAGGTTGCGGTTCCGCATCGTGGGGACAGCGCTCTTCGAGGACGCTCCGTACGCGTCCGCGCTCACCCAGCAGATCGCGCACTCCGAGATCTCCGACCGCGTCGAGCAAGCGGGCTGGTCCGATTCACCCGCGACGGAGTTCCGACGGCTCGGCCTGCTCGTCCATGCTTCGCCCGTTCCCGAGCCGTTCGGACAGGTGATCGTCGAGGCGCTTGCGGTGGGGACCCCGGTCGTTGCGACGGACGGCGGCGGCGTAGGCGAGATCCTCGACCCACGACGGGAGTCGACCGTCATCGCGGATGGAGTCCGCCGGGGCGCATACGGTCTGCTCGTGAGCCCCGGAGACGCAGGAGCACTCGCTGTCGCGATCTCGTGGATGCTCGAGCATCCCGGTGACTCTGCCTCCATGGTTCGAGGAGCTCACCGGGATATCCGTGATCGCTTCTCGATCGAACGGACGTGGTCGGTCGTCGCACGCGTGTGGCTGCAGGCGCTCGGCCGCGGAGACTAGGGCGTTCCCACCCCGGCCCGACGGTCACGGCGACGCCCGTCCCATCCCGCCCAGACCCCGGCCGCGAGGCCTGCCAGTTCGACTGCGGAGCGACTGAGGATCACGGGTGCCGTCAGCCGCCGCGTCAGGGAGACTCTCGCGCCGTCCTCATCGACGCCGCGCAGCATGAATCGGGCAACTTGCGCGTAGTAGTGCCGCTGCTGGCGGAGCGCGGTCCGGCCGTACCGTGGCAGGTACGCGCTTCGCCATCCGAAGACACGGGCCAGGAGCATGACATGGTTGCGACGCGAATAGTAGAGGTAGCGGCGGTCGAAGCGCTTGCCGCCGATCTGGTACGGAGCCGCGACATGACGGACCAGAACGGCAGGGTCGAAGATGAGTCGTAGCCCCGCGGCACGAAGCCGCAGGCAGGTGTCCGACTCCTCGCGCAAGCAGGTTCCGGGGTAGTTCCCGCGGATGCCGCCGTGTTCGAGCAGAACGGCCCGACGGTACGTCTGGTTCGCTCCCAGGAAATGGTCGACGTCGATCCGTCGCCCGGGGTTCGCGGCGAAGTAGCCGGTGATATCGCCATTCGGCAGAAGCCGCCCGATCGAGGCCAGTCCCACCGCATCTTCACCCGGGATGCCGTTGTCGGCCCTCCCCCCGACGCCGGCGACCGAAGGGTCCGCGTACGCAGCGACGAGACGGTCGATCCAATCCTCGGCGACATAGGCGTCGTCGTCGATGAAAGCGATGATGTCGCCGGTCGCCGCAGCGAGGCCGATCTGACGGGACTCCGACATCGTGCCCTTGCCGAGATCGTTGCGCAGGTACAGGACGTCGGGGTGATCCGAGGCGATCAGGTCGCGCGTCCGCGTGTCCGGCGAGCCGTCGACCGCGATGATCTGGTGCGGCGCCGTTTCGAGAGCGCGGAGATGGCGGATGCACTCCGCGATGTAGTCCGGGCGGGCGTACGTGATGATGACGACGGAAACCGTGGTCTGCTCGGGATTCACTGGGGTCTCCTCCATCGGTCTGCGGGTGCGTCGGCGGTCACGGCTCGCAGGACATCCTCATAGGAATCCGAGACCGCGCGCCACGAGAATCGTTGCGCCGATGCGCGCCCGGCGCTCCCGAGCCGCCGCTGTACGACCGGTTCGGATGCTACGCGAATCAGCAGGCGTGCGAGTTCGGTGATGTCGCGGGGCTCGAAGAGGAGACCGTCCACATCGTCGGTCACGAACTCCGGTGGCCCCCCGTGCTTCGTCACGATGACCGGTATGCCGGACCTCCAGCCTTCGAGCACGACGATTCCGAACGCCTCGACGCGACTGGGGACGACGTGAGCGACCGCGCCGTCCAGGAGAGCCCGGATCTGCGCTCGCCGTTGGGATCCGACGAAGTGCACACGTTCCGCCACACCCAATCGGGCAGCGAGCTCCTCCAGCGGCCCCCGCTCGGGGCCGTCCCCGGCGATGACGAGATCGACACCAGCGAGCGAGGGGTCCGTGTGGGCCTCCGCGTAGGCGCCGATGAGGTGATGGAATCCCTTGTTCTCGACGAGCCGTCCCACGCCCGCCAGGTAGCGAGCGGGAAGCTGGGCGTCCACGGGTTCGCTCGACAGGTCCAGGTCGATGCCGTTCCCGACGACGGTCGGGGGCACGGATGGGCCGAAACGAGCGAGGTCTGCGGCAGCGAACCGTGAGCAGGATACGACGGCCGCCGCGCGCGCGAGGGTGCGCCTCAGCGATCGGCGCATCAACGCCGACGCGTCGAACGCACCGTGGGCGTCCATGAACGTCTCGCCGTGATTGCTGTAGATCAGCGGCGTGTTCGTGCGGCGCGCGAGAAGCGTCGCGTAGGGGCCGTTCGCCCCGAAGCACTGGATGACGATGACATCGGGTCGGTCCAGGCGGTAAGCCCTTCGCCAGGCGCGCCAGGCCCGCGGAGCAGACACGGCCCAACTCAGAAGTCCGCGCAACGAACGGTTGGGCAGCGGCGTGGGCAGATAGCGCAACGGCGTCCCGTCGTCGTCCGCGGGGGTGGCATCGCCTTGATCGACGGCCCAGATGGTGACCGCGTGGCCGTTGGACCTCAGCTCGTGAGCAAGGAACGAGACGTGCTCCTCGACGCCTCCCACGCGGGGGAGGAAGGAGCTCGTCGCCAACGCGATCCTCATGTCGGCTCGACGATCGTTCCCGGGTCGTGCCGCAGCAGAGTCGTCAGCGCGCCCGCCGCGACATCCCAGGTGAAACGAGCGGCCTGCGCCGTTGCGGCCTCTTTCGCGGCGTCCAGCATGTCCTGGTCGGTCGCCAGCGACTCGAGCGCGCGTGCGACGCTCGTCGCGTCCGGTTCGACGATGATCGCCGCGTCCCCGACCCATTCGGCGACACCCCCGAGCGGAACAGCGACGACAGCGCACCCGGAAGCCATCGCCTCGAGCCCTGCCATGAGGAACGGGTCGGGAACCAGGGGGAGGACGCAGGCGACGTCGAACGCGCGCAGTGCCTCCGGAACGTCCTGTGCGGGTATCCAGCCGGTGAACGTGCCGCCGGCGCGGCCCACGGCGTCCTCCAGCGCCCGCATGTAGTCATCCACTGCGCTCTCGTCGTAGCCGAACGTGCGCCGACCACCGATGATGGTCAGCGAGATGTCCGTGCGACCGGCGGCGCGAAGCGCAGCCACGGCCTCAGCCGCTACCAAAAAGCCCTTGTTGGGGTCTATCCGCCCATGGCAGACGACGCGCATCGGACCGGGCGCGCGCTCCGACGGCCCCGGGTGGAAACGGGCGGTGTCGACACCGTTGTGGATCACGGAGATGCGAGCGGGATCGAGCTCCTGCTGCTCGGCGGTCCACCGGCGCACGGCATCGCTCACCGCGACGATCCGGACCGTCGTGGGCAGGTCGCGCAGGGCCCTCGCCGGGGCACCCACGAGATAGTTGTGCAGCCAGAGCACAACGGTGCGCCCCGGATGATGCCGTGCCAACAGCCCGGCGAACTGAGGGTCGTTGGCTACGACGACCGCGTCGGGATTCGTGTCGGTGAGGACCTGCGCGACCTCTCGCAGATACCGTGGTCGCCACGCGCCGTGTGCTCGCCGGATACGTCCGCACGCGGCGTACCACGCCCGTCGGGCGATCGGGAGGTCGCCGGTACCGGCCAGCCAGTCGACTCGGCCATCCGAATACGGAGTTGGTGATTGCGAGCGTGGGCTGATCACCGATGTCGATGTGTGCTGCCGATCGAGCGCTATCACCAGTTCTCGGGTTACGGTCGCGATCGCACCGCCCGACGTGGAGTAGCGCTCATCCTCCGGAAGTACGAACGTGATGTCGATCGGCGTCACGGTCCGCCCCTCAGCGTCTCCCATGTCTGCTGCCACGAAAGCTCGTTCGCACGCTCGCGCGCGCGTGACGCGAGATCCGCGCGTCGCTGGGGGTCGTCCAGCAGTGCACCCAGCACGCGCGCCAACGCGGACGGGTCCTCGCGGGGGAACAGCACACCGGCGTCCATGACGAGCTCCGGCGAGCCGCCGGTTGCACTGACGACGACAGCTCTTCCGAGAGCCAGACCTTCGAGAGTGGTCAAACCGAACGGTTCATCCCACCGCGAGGGGACGACGTGGATGTCCGTCGCCGCGATCGCACCGGGAACGCTCTTGCGAGGGAGGTGGCCCAGGCGAACGACCTCGATTCCCGCGTGCTTCAGCTCTTCGGTCTGCGCGTCGATCAGCCGGCTGTACGGGCCCCCGTCCGATCGACCCCAGTTGGTGTCCCCGACAAGCTGGACTCGGAAGTCCCGGCGGGACTCCGCGAGTTCCAGACAGGCGGCCAGCAGGACATCGACGCCCTTCTCGACCGCCACTCGTCCCACGAAGCCGATGGTCGTGAGATCACCGGTCGGCAAGGGAACGGCTTCGCTGAACGAAGCACCGTTCAATACGTGCGAGACGCTCAACGGCGTCAACCCATATGCTGCCTCGACCGCGCGGGCAAGATACCGGCTGACCGCCACCGATCGGATGTTGCTCGCGGCGAATCTCCGCCGGAATCGGTCTCCTGCGAGTTCCAGATTGTGGAACCAGTGCACGACGTGTGCTGAGGGAAACGCGTGGGCAAGGGCGACGGCGACCTCGGGATCGTTGTTCACGATGATCTGCCGGGCGTCGAGCTCGCGCAGCGCCGCACGGACATCGTGGGCGTATTCGCGCTGGTCAGGGCGGGCCCAACCGTCGACGCGGCGGCGCGCGCGTCGGATCTGTTCTCGGATGCGGCCGTGCGGGCCGCTCGTCGAGGGCACGTAGACGAGGGGGTAGCCGGTGATCGGTGATCCTGGCCCTTTGCGCGAGATCACGGTCGGCGCATCCTCACCGGCGACGCGAACGACTTCCAGGATGCAGGTCGCGATGGCGCCGCTGTGCGATGTCGTGTAGGTCTCGCGGCTGTTGTTCACGATGACCGTGCCGCTGCTCAATCGGACTCTCCCCGCCAGTAGCGCTGCTGTGGGGGAAGCGAAGTCAATCGGTATCGTTCGGTGGGTTTCGCGAAGGGCGTCGCGACGACGGCGGCGATGGGGTGATCCTGTCGAGTGCGCCATCGCGCCAGCTCGCGCGCGTAGTAGTCGGCGTGCGCCGACCATGCGGACTTGCGCTCCATGTAGTCCTGGCTGCGCACCCGCGAATAGTGCCGGATGCCGGCCTCGACCGGGATCACGCGATGCACGACGGCGTCGCGGGCGTGGAGGGGGCTTGTCGAATCGGGACGGAAGTCCGTTCGGTACAGCGCGACCTCTGCCTGACGTGCGTGGACGAGTCGGCTGCCTGCGCGGACGGCCATCGGCGCCGGGTAGTGCGCGTAGGGACGCCACCACCTCGTCGATGTCTCGAGGAGTCGGCCGCTGCTCGATCGACCCATGAAGTAGCGAGACGGGTAGTCGAGGCCGCCAGCACCATGTCTCTCGGCCTCCTCTATGCAGGCGACGAAGGTCTCCAGATTCCCGACGACCTCGTCGCTGTCGAGCTGGATGACCCAGTCGGCGTCCACGGATGCCCGTCGGAGCGCCTGGGTTCGCTGAAGTGTCTCGGCCTCAAGCGCGTGAATATCGGGTCGGGCGAATGACCCGGGTGCGAAGTCGAGCTTGCCTGCGGAATCGATACGGCGTAGTCGTCGCAAGCACTCCTCGACGGGGATGGGTCCGCCTGACCACGATGTGGCGTTTTCGTCGTACGAGACGACGAGGCGATCCACGACGTCGTAGTAGGACAGGACGCTCTCCTCGATCCACCAGGGGTCGGCGGCGAGGACGTATCCCGTCAGACGCACGTACTCTCCTCGGTGTGTTCTGGGAGCCCGCTCTCGCGACCAGCCACAGTCACATCGTACGTGTCGGCCGCGTGCGCGCGTGAGCCTGGTCGCAGGGAAGTCGGGGGTCCTCCTTCCGATGGTATCGTTGTCGGGCGTGTGCCACGGCCGCTTCCGGGCAGGCGGCGACGTCTTTTTTGGGGGATCTGAGCCGAATGGTTGACAGTGCGATCACTGTGTCCGACCTGTCGAAGTCGTACCGCATCCAGGTGGCGGGCGAACGTGTCGACCGCATCACGACTGCGGTCATCAACCGCATCCGTCATCCGCTGACTCGGACGCACTTCGAGGACTTCGAGGCGCTGCGAGACATGTCTTTCGAGATCCCGTGGGGCGAAGCCGTCGGCATCGTAGGTCGCAACGGAGCAGGCAAGAGCACGCTGCTGAAGCTGCTCACCCGGATCACCGCGCCGACCGGCGGCATCATCGACCTCGGAGGACGAGTCGGCTCGCTGCTCGAGGTCGGAACAGGCTTCTCCGGGGAGCTGACGGGACGCGAGAACATCTATCAGAACGGCGCTCTGCTGGGCATGGGCCGCAAGGAAATCAAGCGTCGGTTCGACGAGATCGTCGACTTCTCGGGGGTTGAGAAATTCCTGGACGTACCGGTGAAGCGCTACTCGTCGGGCATGTACGTGCGACTCGCGTTCTCGGTCGCGGCGCACCTCGACACCGAGATTCTCGCCATCGACGAGGTTCTCGCCGTGGGCGACGCCGAATTCCAAGCCAAGTCGCTCGCGAAGATGCGCGACGTCGCGCGTGACGGTCGCACCGTGCTCTACGTGAGCCATCAGATGAACACTGTGACGGCGCTCTGCACCTCGGCGATGTTCCTCGACAAGGGCACGCTCGGCTATTACGGCACCGTCGACGGGGCGATCAAGCACTATCGCGACACGTTCGAGAAGTTCCAGCTCGAACAGTTGGATGCGCACAAGCGTCCAGGTTCCGGACAACTACGCCTCTCGCGCGTCGCCGTGACCGAGCAGACGCAAGAGCCTGACGACGACAAAGTCATCGAGTTCACCGTCGGGCGCAACGTGGATGTGGTCGGCAAGTATTTCGTGTCGGCCCACATCACAGACGTCAACGGTGCGGTCGTCGTGCAGTGCGATTCTCGCCTGACCGGCCAGTGGTTCGACCCGTCGGACGAGCAGTCGGGCGTGCTCCGGATCAAGAACCTTTGGCTCAAGCCCGGGCGGTACACCGTCGACGTGTTCGTCTGCCAGTCGGGTGTCTTCGACGCATGGGAAGGTGCCGACGTCATCGAGGTGATCGAGCACAGCCCGTATCCTGAGCTCACCACCGATGACGCACTCGCGCACGGGATGGTGCTCGCCGACTTCGAGTTCGAGGCCCGTTGATGAACCGCCCGACCCTCACCCCTCCGGGCAAGTTCAAGATGCCGCACTGGCGTGAGCTCTGGGCTGCCCGCGAGATCGCGTTTCGCTTCGGACAGAAAGACATCCTGCTCCGCTACCGTCAGACGGCGGTGGGCGTTGCCTGGGTGTTCGTGCAGCCGCTCGTATCGGCCGGCGTCTTCACGATCGTCTTCGGCGGCATCGCCAAACTGCCCAGCGGCGGAGTGCCCTACTTCATCTTCGCCTTCGCCGGGCAGCTGGGCTGGAACCTCTTCAGCAACATCGCGAACGGCGCGGCATCGTCTCTCGTTGCCAACCAGTCGCTCGTGTCCAAGGTGTTCTTCCCGCGGCTGATCGTGCCTTTGTCCGGGCTGATCTCGATCATGCTCGACTTCCTCATCGCTTTCGGCCTCTTCGTCGTGCTGCTGTTCGCCTTCCAGATCAATCCCGGTTGGCCGATCCTCGCGCTCCCGCTGTGGGTACTGCTGACAGCGGTTCTCGCGATGGGAATCGGCCTCGCGGCTTCGGCGGGGATGGTCAAGTACCGCGACGTCGCATACTTCCTGCCCTGGGTCTTCCAGGTGCTCATGTATGGCTCGCCCATTGCGTATTCGCTCGAAGCCGTGCCGCCGAACCTCCTCTGGCTGTTCAACATCAACCCGATCACGTGGCTGATGGAGGGCTATCGCTGGTCGCTCCTCGGGCAGTCCGCCCCGGAACTCTGGCAAGTGTTGAGTCTCATCGGCGCAGCGCTCGTCAGCATCGTCGTGGGACTGATCATCTTCCAACGCGCGGAGCGTGCGTTCGCGGACATCATCTAGGGCGCGCCGGTGGCGGCGGAGGGCGCACCTTTGCGCATCGCGATGATCTCGTATTACCTGCCCAGCGGCAGCAAGATCGGCGTTGGCTATCAAGCCCACGAGTTGGCGAACGCCCTGGTCGCGAACGGGCACCATGTCGACATGTTCTCGGCTTGTCCACCGGTCGATGGGGCGCTGTACGGTCATCGTGAGATCAAGCTGTCGGGGAGTCTCCAGACCTTTCGATTCGCGCGCGCGCTTCGACGCGTCGATTTCGTCTCGTACGACGTGATCCACGCCCACGGCGACGACTACTGGTTGTGGCGCCGCCGCGTGCCGACCCATGTGCGCACCATGCACGGCACCGGGTTCGAGGAAGCCCTGCGCATCCCGGGGTTCAAAGAGAAGCTGCGGATGCTCCTGCTCGGCCTGACCGAGGTGCTCGCTTCGCTCGTCGCGGACGCTACCGTCGCCGTTTCGCCGCAGACGAGACGATGGATGCCCTGGGTGCGGCGGGTCATCCCGAACGGTGTCGACACGGGGCGTTTCCGGCCAGACCCGGCGAGGCGGGCGGGCGCTCCCACCGTCCTCTTCGTTGGCACGTGGGGCAACCGCAAGCGCGGGAGCTCGCTCGCACAGGTGTTCCAGCGCGATGTCCTTCCCGCGCTCCCCGACGCCCGGCTCGAGATGGTCTGCCGTGACGCACCGGACGACCCCGGGCCGGGCATCACTGTGCTCGGGGAGCTGACGGATGCTGAGCTCGTCGAGGCGTACCAGCGGGCATGGGTGTTCTGTCTACCGTCGGAGTACGAGGGGTTCGGCATTCCCTATGCCGAAGCGATGGCGTGCGGAGTGCCCGTGGTCGCGACGCCCAACGTCGGTGCGCGGTATGTCACCGATGAGGGTCGGGTGGGCGTGCTCAGCGACCTCGATTCGCTGGGTGGCGCGCTTCTTCGAGTGCTGACGGAGGACGAGGAGCGCGCGAGACTCGCGGGGGTGAGTCGGGAGCGGTCGCAGGCATTCGCCCTCTCATCGGTCGTCGCGGCGTACGAGGCGGTCTACCGTCGGGAGCTCTGAGCCCGGCCGCTGGCTCGGAACCGCGGTGTCTCGCTTGGGTGGTCGATCGGGTGCTGAATCACTCGTGGCGCGCTGGCGGATAGGGTGTCCGTGCGTCACCGGAAGGATGTGCTCGGCAGTCGCTCGTGGCGGCAGGCCTCCCGTCCTAGCCATGGGATGATGGCGCGCGGGTGACGGGTGTGCGTACTCTGTTGGCCGACAACTGGAGACGCGAGGGGAAGCCCGTGACGTATTACATTCTTCTGCTGCTGGCGAAGCTCATCCCCGGTAGCACCCGTCGCCAGCGGTTCGTTGCCGCGGTGCGTCAGCGGTTCAGCGTGAGGGCTATCATCGACGCAGCCATAGCAGAGCAGCGCGCGTCACTCGAGACTCTGATTTACCGCACCCAGATGGCTGAGGCGCCTGTGACCATGACCGTAGACCAGACCCTGGATGCTCTGATCGACGGCAAGTCGATCGCCCGCTTCGGCGCAGGGGATTTGTCGACGATGGATGGCTGGTTCGAGATGTTCCAGACCCCCGGGGTCGAGCTGACCCGACGTCTGCGAGAGGTACTCGTGTCAGACGAGAACGATCTGCTGGTCGCGATCCCGAGCTTCGCCTATGAACTGAGCCCCGAACTTCCCGAGGGCATGCGGGACTATTTCCTGCGCTGGGCACCCCACCTGCGCCGGATTCTTAATCCGTATCTGCGAACCAGCAAGAGGTACGCGGCCACGGAGGTGTCGCTGGGACACAGCACGTTTGGACCGGAGTTCGACCGTCGCGCCTACTTCGAGAGGTGTCGGCAGATCTGGGACGGCGCGCCGGTCGTCCTCATCCATGGCGAAGGCATCTTCGACGGCTTCACGCATGACATCTTCGACAACGCAGCCTCAGTGAATCACATCCTGGCACCGAGGCAGGACGCGTTCGACGAGTACGACGATATCCTGCGCCGCGCTTCGCTGGCGCCGAAGGATAGCCTCATGATCGCGATACTGGGCCCCACCGCGACCGTACTCGCCTACGATCTCCACCGCGCCGGCTACCGTGCCCTCGACCTCGGCCACATCGCCAAGTCCTACGAATGGTGGCGGAACGAGAGGACAGCGGCGACCGAGGAGTTCTTCGCCGCGGACTGAGGAGACGGACTCGCTGAATCCGCGGGCCGTTCCGTCTGCAGCCGGTCTACCTATGCCCGCGTCTCGCGCAGTCTTTGAATGACCGCGTCGGCCGGTGCGAGCGGCGCGAATCGCAGCGCCCAGAGCACGTCGGAGGCTGCTGATCCCCAGCGCCTCGCGCGTGCCTCCGCGCGTGCGTGCCGGAGCGCTCCCCACCATGCATAACGGCCATTGGCGCGGAGGCTTTCGCGGTGCGCAGAGACGAGTGGTGCATCGCCGCCGGCTTGTGCGCGTCTGAGGTGGGCGCGCACGATGAGGTCGATCGAGCGGGTGAGCTCTCGGTGACGAGAGGTCGTGTTCGCTCCGTGGAAGCGATAGTCGAAGAGCGTCTCGGGCGAAAACACGAAATCGCCACGCTCAGAGAGGCTCAGGACGAGATCGAGGTCTTCAGCGAGGCGCAGTTCGACGTCGAAGCCGCCGACCGCCTCGAAGTCGGCGCGACGGATCATGAGGTTGCCCAGCAGGATCCCGGTGCGCCGCCGCGCGACGTCGAATCGATCGCGCACGGCGGTCTGATCGGCCTCGACGAGCACGTTGTCGTCGGCATCGATGGTGCGCATGCCGCAGTAGCACGCGACGGCATCGGGCGCGGACGTCAGCCGAGCCGCCTGCCGTGCGAGTCGTTCGGGGTGGGACAGGTCGTCGTCGTCGAAGAATACGAGCAGCTCTCCGCTCGCGGCGGCTGCTCCCGCATTCCTCGCCGCCGATACCCCGGCGGGAGCGTGACGTAGTATTCGCGCGGACGGCAGCGCGTTCGCGACGGCCGCGTCTATTGCGGAAGGATCTGGAGATCCGTCGTCGACGACGATCGTCTCTACACGCGGATGTGTCTGGTCGGCCAGCGAGCCGAGGGCCGCGGACAGGAAGGGGCTCACGCGATTCGTTGCAACGACGACGCTCACGAGCGGCGCGTCAATTGCCGAAGAATTGACCGGTGCCCGGCTCACGATGGGGAGGGGACGCCTGTGGGAAGCTGCACGGGCCATCCCGCATCCCAGATCGGGGCGAAGCGGGGGCTGTCGAGAACTACCGACATGTGCCGAGTCCTCAGGTCGAGGGCATCGGACCGGCGGAACCATGCGTGGGCGAGACCGACCTGGATGTCGCGAAGGACCCGGCCGAACTCGGAGTCTGCGGGGACGTATCCCGTGCCGTAGATGTCGGAGGTGATGTCCCGCACTCTCATGAGAGTCTCGCGCACAGGCATGCCGACGGTGTGAATCCACGCCGCCTCTTCGCTGGTGAACACCCCCGCGCGTTCCGTGCGCACTCGATCTATGTATTGGGCGTAGCCGCGAAGGCCGAGGGCCAGCATGTCGAGGGAACTCATCGCATCGGCCAAGGCCGTGACATCGTGTGAGCCGGTGTTCACGCCGGCCTGGCGCTTCGAACGGACGAGCTGGAGGGTCAGGTCGACGAGGTGCTGCGCTGCCCCGACCATCACTCCCATGAACGGGAAGAAGTGTGCACCCGTGTCGCCCGTGATCTCGAAACTCCAGCCGCGCGGCACTTCTACGGGTCCGGTGAGTTCGTAGGAAGCGCTCCCTGATGACCGCAGGCCGAGCGGATTCCAGTCGTCGATCTGGCGGAGCTTGTCTGAAGGCACCCAAACGCCGATTGCCTTGTGTACGCCTGTCGCTTTGTCGATCACGGGCTCGCCCGCTGCGTCGAAGACGTTTGCCCCCGCGAGCCATCGATCGGCATGGTAGCCGCCGCTTCCGAGGCGCCAGCGCGCCTGCTCGATCCGGTACGTATCGGTGCCAGTCTCGATGGCGCGCGCGGGCGGAGTTGCCGAGAAGACGGTGGGGAGGTCCAGGCTCGGATACAGCTGGGTGAAGGACTCCTCATCGAGACGACCGGCGAGTTCGCTGTGAGAACTCAACCAGTGCACCACCCATGCCATTCCGGCGTCGATGCGCGCTACCTGTGACACCGCCTCGAGCCGGTCGGCGTAGGGCGCATCGAGTCCCCCTCGATTGGCCGGGAACGTCCACAGGTAGACGCCGGTAGCCCGCAGAGCGCCGCCGGCGAGCGGTGTGGTTCGGCCGATTCGGTCGCTTTCGGGAACCTCCTGCCTGAGGAGGGGCTTGATCTTGTCCAGGTTGCGGAAGACCGCGGCGATCGACAGGGGCGCCTCAAGGCCGAGCGCGATGATGCGCGGATCGTCCCGCACGACGTCACCCTTCGGAACGGGCTCGTCGGCCGTGTGCGACCGTCCGGCCGACGCGCGTGGTGGCGTTGTGGGTGCGGCGGGCGGCACTGCGACCGGTGCCGTCGTTCGGCGGGCTCGGGGACGACCGCGAAGTCGGCGGATCAAGAAATAGAACAATCCAGCGCCCGCGATGAGCGCGAGGAAGAGCAGCACCGAAACCATCGTCACGAGCAGAGCGAGGAGTTGGTCGGTGGTCACGAGCACCCTCTCCGTTCAGGGCGACGCGCTTGCGCGCGACCCCGCGCCCCAGTCGCTTTGTATTCTTGCATGATCATCAACGGTTCTCCGCGGAGTCGGGCCCGTCGGCAGCGACACGCGGCGGCCACGGGGAGTCCCACACGCCGGACGAGGTTGAGCCGGTGAGCACGCCGTTAACCCGCTCTCGCTTGCCGGGAGTGATGGTGAGACGGAAGAGCACGTGCGCCAGGATGACGTCGATGTCTCGAAGCGCACGCGCGAACTCGGACCCTGCCGGCACGTAGCGCGTGCCGCTGAGGTCAGTGCTGATGCCCCGGATCTTCAGCAGTAGGTCGCGCACCGGCACGCCGGCGCTATGCACCCAGTTCGATTCGTCCACCGTCAGTGCGCGAGACGTGCGCGCTTCGCGTGCTTCGTCGATGTATGAGGCATACCCGCGAAGCCCCAGGACGAGCATGTCGAGAGACGCGAGTGCATCTCCGAGCACGCTCGCGGCGTAGGCGTCCACGGGCTCGGTGCGCGGACCGCTCAAGGTCTCGACGGTGAGGTCGATGAGATGTTGAGCTATCCCCATGGCGATACCGAAGAAGGGGAAACGGAATGGCCGCAGATCGCGAGTGTCGTTGTAGGTATGTTGCCGCGGGATCTCGACGGCCTCGATCAGTTCATACGACGAGCTTCCCGATGAGCGCACTCCGAGCGGATCCCAGTCATCGATCTGGCGCACCTTGTCCTCCGGCAGCCAGGCGCCGATGACCTTCTGCCAGCCCGTCTCTTCGTCGAGGACGGGATTGCCGGCGGCGTCCCACACTTTGGCCCCGCCGATCCATCGTTCCGCGTGATAGCCACCGCTGCCCAGCCGCCAGCGCGCGGGCTCGATGAGGTACTTGTCGCCGGCGATCTCGATAGCGCGAGCGAACGGGACCGCCGAGTAGACGGTCGGCACGTCGGCAGTCGGATACAGGTAGGCGCATGCCTCGTCGTCGAGGTATGCGACGCAATCTCCGTGGCTGCTGAGGATGACCATCGTCCACGCCATCCCGGCGTCGATGCGCGCGACCTGCGAGGCTGCTTCGAGCCTGTCGGCATGCGATGCGTCGAGACCGCCGCGCTCGGCGGGAAAGCACCACAGGAAGAGACCCGCCGATCGTAGAGCACGGCCCGCCAGTGGCGTGGTGCGAGCCATTCGGTCGCTCTCAGCAGCCTCGGCGCGCAACAGCGGCTTGATTTTCTCGAGGTTGCGGAACACCGCTTCGGTCGAGGTCGGCGCTTCTAGTCCCAGCGCGATGATTCGCGGGTCGTCGGCGGGCGCGTCGCCCCTCGGCACAGGTTCCGATGCCGGCCGTCCGCCGCCGCGCCCCGCGCCGCCGCTCCGATTCGGCTCAGCCGCCGTCGAAGCCGTCACCGGTGTCTTCTTGGATTCGCGTAGCGGACGCGGATGGGCGCGCCGCCAGCGTCGCCACAGCAGGATGCCGACGATCGTCCCGCCCGCGAGCGCGACGAGCAGTAGCAATCCCACCATCAATGCGACCAGCGTTATGAGCGCATCGGTCGTCATTTCATCCTCCTCGTCGGCGGTGCGGCGCGTGCGGATTCACGAGCGTATCCCCAGAGCCACATTCTGGCACCCGTGGCGGCCCGGTATCGCGTCACGTCTTCGGCTTCAGACGCCGCTGCAGACCGTTGAGCGCCCGCATTGCGAATCGGTCCGCCCTGCTCATCGCGATGAGTATCTTCCGCAGCAAGGGCGACTTCTCGGCTCGAGGAAGCAGCCGAACGGCAAGGGACGGCACGACGCCGACCCCGACGACGATATCGGCGAACTCCCGACGATCGGGGAACACCTTCATTGCCTCGTCGTCGGTGTAGTAGTAATAGCCGGGGTTCACCGCTTCGAGGCGCGGCAGATGCCGCAGATGGGCGCTTGCGGCGGTGCGTCCGAGCTTACCCGCAGAGAATCGGCCGTACTCGTGCTGATAGGCATCGAGAATACCCAGCGCGACATTTCCCGACACCACGTAGACGTGCGAGTAGATGAGCTGCGTCCCAGCTCGCAGTTCCAGCACGATGAGGTCGCCGGAAGCGCGGAACGCGTCGGCTTTCCCCCGGAACGCCCGTTCGCGCTCGGGATCCAGCGCGACGGCGTAGCCGCCGTTGTCGCGATCTCCCTTCCATCCCGACGCCTGCATCGCGACGAAGCGGTCGATCGCCGCCGGGTCGTCGCTCGCGTCGTGCAGCGATAGCGGACCGCCGCCCGCTTCGGCCAGTCGCCGCGCCGAGCGACGGAGTTCCTTGCGGGAGCTGACGCTGCGATGGTCGGGATCGGTCTGAGCGACGAAAACCCGTTCATCCGGCGCGTATTGCCCTGGGTGGACATCCACCCAGGGCGCGCTGTTCGTCGCGACGACGATCGCACCGAGCGCCGGTCGTCGCTGGAGCCTCTGCATTGCCTCGGCTAAGGGCCCGAAGGCGGGATAACCCTGCAAAGGGAGATAGCCGCTGTGCAGGAGTCGACGGACCCCGCGCGCGATCACGGTCAGAGCTTCGGCGGCGTGAGCTCGATCCAGCAGGGGGTAGGGCGGGCCAAGGTCGGAGGGTTCCAGGGTGCCATACGACGCGATAGGGAGCGTCGCGGACACGTTGGTCGAGAACACCCGCACCAGGCCGAGCCATTCATCGTCCTCCTCGGCCACGACGAGAAGCTGGCCGCCGCTGCTTTCACGGTCGGGACGGAGGAATCGGGGATCCAGCGCAGCGTTGGGTTCGGCGGCGCGCTCCGCCAGCGCCGCCCAGCGCTCCCATTCGTCGTCGCTCACCTCCGCCAACCGCAGCAGTCTCGCCCGCACATCCGCCCCCTCAGGTCTTCGGTTTCAGTCTGCGACGTGCGGCGCCCACGACGCGCATCGCGAACTGGTCGGCTCGCGCCAGCGCGAGGAACACCTTTCGCGCAGGCGGCGACGCTTCCGCACGCGGCAACACTCGCACGATGAGCGACGGCACGATGCCGACACCGATGACGACGTCGAGGAACTCTCGACGGTCGGGATAGATCGTCGCAGCATCGGGGTAGTAGTCGTAGATCCCCGGGCTCACGGCGACCAGCGGCGGCTTTCGATGGGATTCCGCCAGATGAGCGTATGCTGCCGTTCGGCCCAGCTTGCCCGCGGAGAAGTCGCCGAACTCGTGCTGGTAGGCGTCGAGAAAGCCCTCGGCGATGGCGCCGGTGACCAAGTAGACCGACGCATAGACGCACTGCTCACCTGCCCATAGCTCCAGGATGATGAGGTCGCCGTCGGCACGGAAAGCTGCAACCTTCTCACGGAACTTCAGCTCTACCGGCGCCTCGAGGGCTACTGCGGTTCCGCCGCGCTCGCGATCACCCTTCCATCCCGAGGCCTGCATTGCGATGAAGCGGTCGATCGCCGTAGGGTCATCGCTCGCGTCGCGCAGGGTGAGAGGGCCGCCGCCGGCCTCGGCGAGCCGCCGGGCCGCGCGGCGTAGCTTCTTCCGGGTGTCGGACCCGTGATGATCGGGATCGATTCGGGCGGGGAAGGTGTTGGTATCCGTTGCCGACCCGGCGTGGTAGGAGGTCACCTCCGCCCACGCCGCGGCATGCGACCCGATGATGATCGCGTCCAAGACCGGTCTGCGGCGGATCTCCTGGAGCGCCTCTGCGAGTGGGCCGGATGCGGGATAGCCACGCAAGATCAAGAAGCCACCTCGCAGATGTCGGCGGATGCCACGCGCAATCGCCGCGAGGGCATCAACGGTGCGCGAGTGATCGAGGAGGGGATGAGATGCGCCGAAGAGCGGCGGATCCCATGTGCCGTATGTCGGGATGCTCATCGTCGAGGAGACGTCCATCGCGAAGACGCGCAGTAGGCCGAACCATTCGCCGTCCTCCTCCGCGACGACGAACAGGTAATCGACGTCACCGCCGGAACCCTGTTCCGGGGTGAGGAACCGAGGGTCAAGCGCGAGGTTCGGCTCGGACGCCCGCTCTGCAAGTGCTCGCCAGCACGCCCAGTCCGCTTCCGTCACCTCAGCGAGCCGCAACAGCATCGCCCGCACGCCCACCTCCTGGACCATGTGCCGATCCCGGGCGGTTCCCGACACGCACACGCCTAGTATGACGGCACGAACACGGTCGCATGGGGTCGCATGGGTGAGTCGCAGCGGATGGTTGTTGTCGGGGTGTGGACGTGGTCTCGTCGCGCCCTCCAGAGGTCGTGGAAGCGATACATGCCGCTTAGGCTCGTCGCGTTCGCTCGCGATGAGAGAGCCAGGCCTCCCGGAATCGCCCTCAGGGATCCTGTCCCAGACAGGACTCGGCCGGTTCCTGCTGGCGTCCCACCGATGCATCCGCTGCGCCGGGGGTCAGCCCTCCGCGCTGCGTAGAGCACCCCCTACTTCGCGGAAGCGCTCGCCCGAGCGAGGGCACACCCACTCGTCCCCCTGGCGCTCCAGCGGTGCGCCCGCACGACCGACCCAGCCGATACGCCGCGCGGGGACTCCCGCGACGAGGGCGAAGTCGGGGACGTCTTTCGTCACGACGGCGCCGGCGGCTACCAGCGCCCAGCGCCCTATCGTGGCGGGCGCGACGACGACGGATCGGGCGCCGAGTGAGGCGCCTTCGCGTACGGTCACACCGACGGCCTCCCAGTCGCTGGCGTCCTTGAGAGATCCATCCGGGTTGACGGCTCGCGGATAGTAGTCATTGGTGAAGACGACGGCCGGTCCGATGAAGACCCCGTCCTCCAGGACGGCGGGTTCGTAGAGCAGCGCATAGTTCTGAACCTTGCATCGCCTGCCGAGCCGGGTGCCCGGGCCGATGTAGGCCCCGCGGCCGATGACGCACTCTTCGCCGACGAGCGCGTTCTCACGTATCTGAGCCAGGTGCCAGATGACGCTGCCCGCGCCCACGACGGCGCGCTCATCGACGTCGGCGGAGGCGGCGACTCGAGGTTCGGGTAGGTTCGTCAAGTCTTCTCCAGGTCACGGCCAAAACGCAGGCCGACTATGGTCGCACACTATCGGAACGCGGCATCCCGTACCATGGGCGCGGGAGAGGGTCGATTCGATCCGGTCGGGGGGCTTCGTGGGCAACGGTCAGCTGGGTGTCGTCGTGGTGGGTGCCGGATACTGGGGCCCCAACCTCGTTCGCAACTTCAATCTCGGCGATGACTGGCACGTCATTGCGGTGTGCGACCTCGATCTCGAACGCGCCGAGCGGCTCGCATCGACGACACGCACCGCCGTCGCGGTCAGCTCGATAGAAGAGGCGCTCGCGCTGGACGGTGTTGATGCTGTTGCGATCGCCACGCCGGCTCGGACGCACAGGCCGATCGCTTTGGCCGCGATCGCCGCGGGCAAGCATGTCCTGACGGAGAAGCCGCTCGCTGACAACGTCGAGAGCGGTGAGCAGATGGTCGCCGCCGCCGCGGCCGCGGGCGTGATCCTGATGGCCGATCACACGTTCTGCTACACGCCCGCCGTCCTGAAGATCGCCGAACTCATCCAGGCAGGTGAGCTCGGCGACATCACGTTCGTCGACTCGGTGCGCATCAACCATGGACTCGTCCAGCCGGACGTCGACGTGTTCTGGGATCTCGCGCCGCACGATCTCTCGATTCTCGACTTCATCCTGCCGGGAGGACTGCGACCCTCGGGCGTCTCGGCCCACGGCGGCGACCCGCTGGGCCTCGGCAAGGCATGCGTCGGGTACCTCGTGATGCAGCTGGGAAACGGGGTCATCGCCCACGTCCACGCCAACTGGCTGAGCCCGACGAAGATCCGTCAACTCATCGTCGGAGGGACGCGTCGGACCCTGGTGTGGGACGACCTCAACCCCACCCAGCGGGTGAGCATGTACGACCGCGGCATCGATTTCATCACGGCCACCGGTGACGCCGAGCGAGCTGCGGCTCAGGTGTCGTACCGCTACGGAGACACGTGGGTGCCGGCCTTGCCCGAGAAAGAGGCACTCTCGCTGATGGTGGCCGAGTTCGCCGCGTCGATCCGCGAAGAACGCCCCCCGCGTACCGACGGCCTGGCGGCCCTTCGTGTGCTTAACGTGCTCGATGCGACCACGCGGAGCCTGGACGCAGGCAGCGCTCTGGTTACCGTCGACAGCGATATCAAGGAGAGTGTCGTATGACCGAACTCGCAGGCGCCAACGTCCTCGTCACAGGCGGAGCCGGCACGATCGGATCGACCCTGGTCGACCAGCTCCTCGATGCAGGGGTCGCTCACGTCGACGTCCTGGACAATCTTGTTCGCGGCCGGGTCGCGAACCTCGACGACGCGCTCGCATCCGGCAGGGTCACCCTCATCGAAGGCGACGTTCGCGATCGCGACACGGTGCACGACACGGTACGGGGAAAGGACCTCGTCTTCCACCAGGCGGCGATCCGCATCACGCAGTGCGCGGAGGAGCCGCGCCTGGCGCTCGAGACGATGGTTGATGCGACGTTCAACGTGCTCGAGGCGTCGGCGGAGCATGGGGTTGCGAAGCTCATCGCCGCCTCATCGGCGTCCGTGTACGGGATGGCGGAGTCTTTCCCCACCACAGAGCGTCATCACCCCTATAACAACGACACCTTCTACGGCGCGGCGAAGACCTTCAACGAAGGTATGACGAAGAGCTTCCGGGCGATGTACGGTCTGAACTACGTGCTGCTCCGCTACTTCAACGTCTACGGACCACGGATGGATGTGCACGGGTTCTACACGGAAGTTCTCGTGCGCTGGATGGAGCGCATCGCGGACGGTATGCCGCCGATCATCTTCGGTGACGGCAAACAGACGATGGACTTCGTCATCAGCACCGATATCGCCCACGCCAACATCCTCGCTGCGCAGAGCGCCGTCGTTGAGGGCGTCTACAACATCGCGAGCGGCACCGAGACAAGTCTTCTCGAGCTCGCCGAAATGCTCCTCAAGGTGATGGGCTCCGACCTGTCCGTCGAGTTCGGGCCCGCTCGCGGGGTGAACGATGTCGTGCGCCGTTTGGCAGACACGTCCTCGGCGGAACGAGACCTGGGATTCCGGGCCACGACCGACCTGGAGCAGGGACTTCGCGAGCTCGTCGAGTGGTGGCGGCCGTTGCGAGACGAGATCTCCGCGGGACGCACGACCGTGAAGCCCGGCGCATGAGTCGGATCAACGTCATGCGTCCCTGGCTGGGCGCGGAAGAGATCGCGGCGGTCACCGAGGTGATCGAGTCGGGTTGGGTCGCTCAGGGCCCGAAGGTCGCGGCATTCGAGGCGGCGTTCGCCGAGAAGCAGCAGGCGGCGCACGCGGTCGCCGTGTCGAACTGCACCACCGGTCTGCACCTGGCGCTCAAGGTTGCCGGTGTGGTCGCGGGGGACGACGTGGTGGTGCCGTCCTTCTCGTTCATCGCAACCGCGAACTCTCCCACGTACGTCGGAGCCAATCCGGTATTCGCCGACGTCGACCCCGTGACCGGAAACCTCACCGCGGCGACGGTCCGGGAAGCGCTCACGCCGAGCACCCGCGCCGTCATCGCCGTGGATCAGGGCGGCGTTCCCGTCGACATCGACG
>CAYZEL010000004.1:31426-34374 GCA_964477515.1 uncultured Microbacterium sp. | reverse complement strand
AGCAGACGGGTCGCCGCAGCGGCACCCCCCGCGATCGTGAAGTCGGATGCCTCGTGCAGCTCGGACCGAGGTGTGATTCCGGCCTCGGTCAGCGCCCGCTCGTATCCTCGCCGCCGTTGCGAGGGCACGCGGAAATCGCCGTCGAACTCGGGCAGTGCGCCGATGTGGGCGATCGCGCGGTGACCGAGCTGCAGCAGATGCGCCGTCGCGAGGACGCCGACCGCCTCGTCGTCGATCGCCAGGCTCGTCATGTGCCGGTGGGCGCCGCCGATGCGGACGACGGGAACGCCGAGTCCCGTGAGCGCCGCGGACTCGGCCTCGGTGAGATCGATCGACACAGCGATCACGGCGTCCACGCGCTGGCGACGCAGGAACGTGCCGAACATCGCGTTGCGCGCCCCAGCGTCATTGCTCAGCACGTACAGGGTGATGTCGTACCCGTGTCGCGCGAGCGCGTCCGCTATGCCGCCGAGCACGGTGCTGAAGAACCACGGATCGAGCAGCGGCAGAAGGACCCCGATGCTGCGGGTGCGACCCGAGGCGAGGCTCGACGCCGACGCCTGGACGACGTAGCCCAGGCGGTCGGCCGCCTGTTCCACACGCATCCGCGTCTCCGCCGACACACGTCCGCGACCGCTCAGCGCGCGCGAGACGGTCGCCGTCGAAACACCGGCCGCACGAGCCACCTCGTCGATGCCGACCATGGTCCGGCCTAGTGGGCGCCCTCGAGCCAGACGGTCGTGTCCGAGCCGATCGCGCCATCCTCGAGCGGAGAGCTCTCGAGCAACACGGTCGCGCCCGCGGGAAGCGGCACCGGGGTCGATCCGACATTCGCGATGACGGTGATGTCGCCGCTGCGGAACGCGACGACCTCGTCGCCGTAGCCGTCGAGCCAGCGCAACTGGCTGGTGCCGAGCGCGTGTGCGCGACGCTCCGACAGGGCGCGACGGTAGAGCGAGAGCGTCGAGTCGGGCTGGTCCCGCTGCACATCGCGGGCGAGCTCCGCCCACTGCGCCGGTTGGGGCAACCAGGATGCGCCGGAACCGTTGAAGCCGTACGACGCTCCATCCGCGGTCCACGGAATCGGCACGCGGCATCCGTCCCGCCCGTAGCGCTCGCCGTGGGTGCGGAACCACGTCGGGTCCTGCCGGGCGTCGTCGGGCAGGTCGACCACCTCGGGCAGGCCGAGCTCCTCGCCCTGGTAGAGGTAGGCCGAGCCGGGCAGTGCGAGCATCATCGTGCTCGCCGCCCGGGCACGACGCAGGCCGAGCGCGGGGATCGGCTGGACCTCGGAGCGCGGGCCGATGCCGGTTCCCTGGGGGACGTCGCCCGTGAGGGCGAGTCGCGAGGCGTGCCGGATGACGTCGTGGTTCGACAGCACCCACGTGCTTGGCGCGCCCACCGCGCCATATGCCGCGAGAGACTCCGCGATGACCGCGCGCAGTTTCGGTGCATTCCACGGCGTCTCGAGGTACTCGAAGTTGAACGCCTGGTGCATCTCGTCGGGACGCACCCACAGAGCGGTCTTCGCGGGTGAGGGCAGCCAGGCCTCGGCTGCCAACGCCCGATCACCGTCGTATTCCGCGAGCAGCGCATGCCAGTCGCGGTAGATCTCGTGGACCTCGGGCTGACCCCAGTACGGCACATCGGCCTCTTCGCCCCCCATCGACGCCGCGTCGGCGGGCGGCGTGTAGTCGGGCAGTCCGTCCTTCTTCATCAGGCCGTGGGCGACATCCACGCGGAAGCCGTCGACCCCGCGATCGAGCCAGAAGCGCAGGATGCCGCGGAAGCCCTCGCGCACCTCTTCGTTGGACCAGTCGAAGTCGGGCTGCGACGTGTCGAAGAGGTGCAGGTACCACTGTCCGGGGGCGCCGTCGGCTTCGACGATGCGTGTCCACGCGGGTCCGCCGAAGACGGACTCCCAGTTGTTCGGCGGGAGCTCGCCGTTCTCGCCGAGACCGTCGCGGAACATGTAGCGTGCGCGCTCGGGGCTGCCGGGTGCTGCCGCCAGGGCGGCCTGGAACCAGACGTGCCGGTCGGAGGAGTGATTCGGAACGAGGTCGACGATCACCCGGATGCCGCGGGCGTGCGCGCCATCGAGCATCGCGTCGAAATCGGCGAGGCTGCCGAAGATGGGGTCGACGTCGCAGTAATCGGCCACGTCGTAGCCGGCGTCCTTCTGCGGCGAGGTCATGAACGGCGAGAGCCAGATCGCGTCGATGCCGAGCTCGAGTAGATCGTCGAGCCTGGCGGTGATCCCGGGCAGATCGCCGATGCCGTCGTTCGAGGCATCCGCGAACGAACGCGGGTAGATCTGGTAGATGACGGCCGAGCGCCACCACTCGGATCCGTGAGCGGAGGGAAGTCGGGTCTCGGGTCCCGCGGGAGAAGTCATAGGACAACGCTAGTGCAAGCGCTTGCACACTCGCATCCTTCGCGCCCGCTCCACTCCGTGGGATGACCCGGCGGGAGGTGCGCGAACGTTAGGGTGAAGCCCGTGCAGACGCCTGAACTCGATGCCCTTGCCCGCGCCGAGTCGCTCATCGCGGTGATCCCGGACTACCCCCAGCCGGGCATCCTGTTCCGCGACATCATGCCCCTGCTGGCCGATGCCGCGGCCCTGCGTGCGACGATCGAGGCGCTCATCGCACCCTTCACGGGGCAATACGACGTCGTCGCCGGGATCGAGGCGCGCGGCTTCCTGCTCGCGGGCGCGGCGGCGATGGTCGAGGGCGTGGGCCTGATCCCGATCCGCAAGGCGGGCAAGCTGCCGCGGCCCGCGGCATCCGTCTCGTACGCACTCGAGTACGGCACCGCCGAGATCGAGGCACACGACGATCTACGGCACGGCGCGCGCGTCCTGCTGCTCGACGACGTCCTGGCGACAGGTGGCACGATCGCGGCCGCGCGCGAGCTGGTCGAGAAGCTCGGGGGCAGCGTCGCGGGCA
>CAYZEL010000004.1:3300-31416 GCA_964477515.1 uncultured Microbacterium sp. | reverse complement strand
GTCGGCCTCGGCGGGCGGGACATCGCGGGCTCGGACATCCACGCCGTCTTCCACGCCTGACGCTCTCGCGCCGAGACACCCCTCCCGTGGCGAAACACCCCGCGGCACGGGGTGTCCCGTCGCGGGCACGGTGTTTCGCGCTCGACGCCGGCGGACGGGTCAGACCCGGATGCCTCCGCCGAGGTTGACCGGGGAGTCCACGATATTGCCGACGATGCCGCGGATGACGCCCGTGCCGTCCTCGGAGCGGAGCTGCTCGTACCACTCCTGCGTCGCGGCCACGTCGAACGCGTGCGTCTCCCACGCGCGCTTGCGCGCCCGGATCACCAGGTCGCCCGCGCGCTGGGTGCGCACCCGCTGATAGCGCTGCAGCGTGTCTTCGACCCCGAGGGTGTTGGTCGCGAACAGGATGCCGAGGGCGAAACTGTCCTCGAGGGCCGAGCACGCACCCTGACCGATGTCGGGTGCGGTGTTGTGAGCCGCGTCGCCGAGGATCGCGACCCGCCCGTGCACCCAGGAGTCGAAGGGGTCGATGTCCCAGATCTCGACGCGGTTGAGAGAGGCGACGGGGTCGATCGAGTCGAGCAGGGCCTGCACACCCGGCGCCCAGCCCGCGAAGGCCTCGCGCAGCGGCGCGGTGCCCTCGGAACGCTCGTACGGAACCCCGGTCGGCTGGGGCACATCGACGAAGAAGTAGAACCGATCGCCCGCAACCGGCATCACGGCGCAGCGCTTGCCGTCGGCGACGTACGTCGTCCACTGATCGAGCGGGCCGACCGCGGCGTTCGCCGGGACGAGTCCGTTGAAGTTGGTATAGCCCGAGTACGTGCGTTCGATGGTCGGCAGGCCGAGCGCGTCGGTGACGTAGTCGCGCGTCAGCGACCGGGCGCCGTCGGCCCCGATCAGCATGTCGGCCGTGTCGGTCGATCCGTCCGCGAAGGTGGCGGTGACCTGATCGCCGTCGTCGCGTATGCCGACGAGCTTCATCGACAGGTGGATGTGTTCCATCCCGACCCGCTCCATCAGCAGCGCCTGCAGGTCTGCCCGCGCGATCGGGTAAGGGCGCTGTCCGGTCTGCGTCGTGACGGGCTCGAGGCTGAACTGGCAGAGCGTCTCGCCGGTCTTGCCGTCGTAGTACGCCATGTCGTCCATCAGGCCGCCGAGCGCCGCGACCTCGTCGGCGAGTCCGAGCCAGTTCAGCACCTTGACGCCGTTCGACCACAGCGACAGGGCCGCGCCGACCGGCTTGTTCTCGCGCATCTGGTCGTACACGACGACGTCGTGCCCGAGCCGCTGCAGCGCGATCGCGGCGCTCGTGCCGCCGATGCCGGCGCCGATGACGATGACCTTCACGGGGATCCTCCGAAGCGGCGCGGCTCAGCTGCCGCGGTAGGTGGAATAGGCGAATGGGCTGAGCAGCAGAGGCACGTGGTAGTGCCGGTCCGATTCTTCGACGCTGAAGGTCACGGTCACGAGGGGATAGAAGGTCGGGATGCCGCGGTCGGCGAACCACGCGCCGGTGCCGAAGGTGATGGCGTACATACCGGGGTCGAGGCGTTCGGGGCCGAGGCCGAGTCGGCCGTCGGAGTCGGTAAGCCCGTCGGCGACGGTCGCGGTGCCGCCACCGGGCAGATGCCTGGCCAGCGATACGGCGACACCGGCGGCCGGTGTGCCGGTCGCGGCGTCGAGAACGTGTGTCGTCAGGTGCGGGGTCATGAACCCATCCTGTCGTCCGTCAGCGCGCCCCGGAGGCGCAGAAGCGCGATCTCGGCGAGCTGCCCCGTCGCCTCGGCCGTCTCGGCGTCGGGGTCGCTGGCGAGCCGTCGCTCGAGGCTCGCCAGGATCTCGTCGGGGGTGCGGCCCGCAGCGCGGATGAGGAACACGCGCCCGAATCTCTCCTCGTAGGCGGCATTGCCCTCGGCGATGCGCGCCGTGACGTCGTCCGCAGCGGTCGTCATGGCGGCCTGCTCCCGACGCGAGGCATCGCCTTCCGCCCCGAACGCCGTCGGCCTCTCACCGATGCGCGGGTGATGGGCGAGCGCCGCGTCGAGTTCGTCGACGTTCCACACCCGTGCGAGCGCGGCAGCGCGGGCCTCGAGCTCGTCGACCGACGCGTATGGCCGAGCGGCGACGATCGCCTCGGTCCACGCCGGAATGTCGGCCCAGACACGGACGACGGATGCCGCGGCCGAGTCATCCGCGTCATTGAATTCAGAGAGGAGCACCCGGCCACCGTAGTGCCATCGCGTTTCTCGGATGTTGCTCTGAGTAACATCCGAGAAACGACGGGGCTTTAGGTTGGGGCACATGACCGCTCTTCCCGACGTGCCCCGCGCGCTGGCCGCGCGCCGCGTCTTCATCGACGGGGCGTTCCGTGCCGCCCGCGTTCGCATCGAGGGTGGCCGCATCGCCGCGATCGAGGACTACGACCCGGATGACGGGGCTTCCGCAACCGTCGGCCCCGGGTGGGACGACGTCACCGTGCTGCCGGATCACCTCACCCTGCTGCCCGGACTGGTCGACTCGCACGTGCACCTCAACGAGCCCGGCCGCACCGACTGGGAGGGCTTCGAGAACGGAACGGCCGCGGCCGCGGCGGGCGGGGTCACGACGATCGTCGACATGCCGCTCAACAGCGTCCCGGTTACGACGACGGTTGCGGCGCTCGCCCAGAAACGCGCCGCAACCGTCGGAAAGCTCGCCGTCGATCTCGCATACTGGGGCGGCGCGGTGCCCGAGAACCTGGGCTCGCTCGCCGCGCTCGCTGAGGCGGGCGTGGTCGGGGTCAAGTGCTTCCTGATGCCGTCGGGAATCGACGAATTCGGGCATCTCGATGCCGGGCAGCTGGAGGCCGCGCTCGCTGAGCTCGCCGCATTCGACGGGTTGCTCATCGTGCACGCCGAGGATCCCTCACACATACACGACGCAGCACGCCTGGGTTCCCGCTACGACGCGTTCCTCGCATCCCGCCCTCCCGAGAGCGAGCGCGCCGCGATCCGACTCGTGATCGACGCGGCCCGTCGCACCGGAGCGCGCGCGCACATCGTGCACGTGTCGGACGGCGAAGCGCTGGACGACATCCGCGCGGCCAAAGCCGATGGCGTGCGACTCACGATCGAGACCTGCCCGCACTACCTCACGCTGCTCGCGGAGGACGTTCCGGATGCCGCGGGTGAATTCAAGTGCTGCCCCCCGATCCGTGACGCCGCCAATCAAGACCTCCTGTGGGAGGGCGTCGTCGACGGCACGGTCGATGCGATCGTCAGCGACCACTCGCCATCGACGCTCGAACTCAAGCAGCAGGGCGGCGGAGACTTCGCCCTCGCGTGGGGCGGGATCTCGGGCCTCCAGACGGGGTTCTCGGCGATCTGGACCGCCGCGCGGGCCCGAGGCATCGCCCTCGAGACGATCCTGCCTCTCATGACCACGGGACCCGCGCGGATCGCGGGCCTGGGCGCTGCGGGACGCGTGGCCGCCGGCGCCCCGGCGCACTTCGCCGTCGTCGATCTGGACGCGACGTATACGGTGCGGGCGGCCGAGCTGCAGTACCGCAACAAGATGTCGCCCTGGGACGGCCGCGAACTCGCGGGGGTCGTCGAGGGCACCTACCTCGCCGGCGCGCTCGTCTACACCCCGGCGACCGGCGTGACCTCACGGAGCGGCCGTGAGATCCTGACCGTGCGCACGGTTGCGAAGGCCGCAGACCGCGCGGATGCGTCGATCTCCGGCGCCGCCATGACCCGCGTCGAGGAGATGCATCCGTGACCACCACCCTCCACCGGTCCGCCATCCTGCAACCGGGTCTCGGCGAGATCCCGGGTGACCACTACCTGTCCGCCGGGCCGGGGTCGGTTCTGTGGGGCCGACTGCCGTGCGAGCGAGACGCCGCCGTGCTGACCATTCGACCGGGCCAGACCGTGACGATCGACACCGTGAGCCACGAGGGGATCCTCGAAGACCAGGGCAAGGACCCCCTGGCGTACTTCACCGGCAAGGGTGTGCCCGCGGCATCCGTCCTCGAAGACGCGATCGAGATCGCCGGGACGCTGAGCCGCGACACCATGGCCGACGGCCCGCACGTCGTGACGGGGCCGATCGCGGTCGAGGGTGCGATGCCCGGGGACCTGCTCAAGATCACCGTCGTGCGCCTGCAGCCACGCGTGCCCTACGGCGTGATCTCGAACCGGCATGGCAAGGGCGCGCTCGTGGGTGAGCTGCCCCGGGGCGAGCACAACGTCAGCGTGTTCACGCCCATAGAGGAGCGCGATGGGCGCCTCGTGGGGGTCCTGCCCGTGGTCGAGGGCGGTCCCGGCGTCGTGGAGTTCCCGCTCGCGCCGTTCCTCGGCACCATGGGCGTCGCCGTCGCGGGCGACCAGCGTCCGCACTCCGTTCCCCCGGGTGAGCACGGGGGCAACATCGACATCAACCTGCTCGTAGAAGGCACCGTGCTCTATCTGCCCGTCCAGGTCGAGGGAGCGCTGGCGTACGTCGGCGACCCGCACTTCGCCCAGGGCGACGGCGAGGTCGCGCTCACGGCGCTCGAGGCATCACTGCGGGCGACGCTGCGCTTCGAGGTCGTGCCGCGCGATGAGGCGCTCGGCGAGTTCGGCGAGTTCACCGGGCCCCTGGTCCGCACCGACGAGTACCTGGTGCCGACGGGCCTCGACCCCGACCTCGGCGAGGCGATGCGGCGCTGCGTCAGGGCGGCCATCTCGCTGATCCGGGCACGGTGGGGTCTCGACGAGCACCTCGCCTACGCGTACCTCAGCGCCGCGACGGACTTCGACATCTCGCAGGTCGTCGACATCGTCTGCGGGGTGCACGCCCGCATCCGCGAGTCCGACTTCGCGGCGGTGGAGCGCCCCGCCGGCCCGCGCACAGGCACAGGCGATCACACGGGAACAGGCGAGAATCCGGCGGATCGGCCTGCCTCCGTGCGATCGCCTGTCTCCGGCGACGAAGGAACGGCGCGATGACGGATGCCGCGGCCCGCGGGGCCGAGACGGTTCCGGCCGACCTACTCGAGGCCTTCGAGGCGTACGAACGCGCGATCATCGCCAACGACCTCGACGCGCTCGATGCGGCCTTCGCGCCGGGCGATGAGACGATGCGCGGCGACGTGGCAGGCCTGCTGGTCGGCCACGACGCGATCAGCGCCTTCCGGGGCGTCCGCGGCGGAGTGCCCGCCCGCACGATCGAGCGGATCGAATACCGCGAGCTCGCGCCGGACGTCGCGCTGCTCGTGTCCATCTCGCGCTACGTCGGCGGGGGCACGGGGTTGCAGACTCAGGTGTGGCAGCGCTTCGACGACCGGTGGCTCATCACCGCCGCGCACGTCACGCCGCGGGCGCAGGCGCTCGACCGGTCGGTGTGGCGGACGGTCGGTGACCCGCTGTGGCAGGGCGCCTGGGAGGGTCCGCTCGAAGGGCTGAGCGTCGCCGTCAAGGACCTTTTCGCGATCAAGGGGTACCGCATCGGCGCGGGCAACCCGACCTATCTCGACTCGGCACGCGTCGAGCCCACGACCGCGGCCGCCGTGTCGGATCTGCTGCGCGCCGGGGCATCCCTCCGCGGCATCGCGCGCACCGATGAATTCGCGTACAGCGTCGCCGGCGACAACGCGCACTACGGCACGCCGCCGAACGGCGCACTGCCGGGAGCCCTCCCCGGCGGGTCCTCTAGCGGACCGGCCTCGGCCGTCGCGACCGGGCAGGCGCAGATCGGCCTCGCGACCGACACGGCGGGGTCCATCCGCGTTCCCGCGTCGTACCAGGGACTGTGGGGTCTGCGCACGACGCACGGGCTCGTGCCGCGGCAAGGGCTGCTTCCCCTCGCGCAGACGTTCGACACGATCGGATGGCTCACGCGCGACGGCGAGACGCTGCAGAAAGTCGTCGACTGGTGCCTCAGCTACGACGGATCGGAATCGACCGAGAGCGTCTTCGGCGAGTCCGGCCACGATCTGCCCTGGAACTTCACGGTGCCGACGGAGATGCTCGCGTCGCTCGAGCCCGAGACACGGGCGGCATTCGATGCGCTGCTCGTGGCCCTCGGGGCGGGGGACGAGGCGCCCGCGGTGGCCCAGACATCCCTCGGCGATCTGGATGGTTACCTCGCGGCATTCCGCGCGGTGCAGGGCGCGGAGGCCTGGCGCAACAACGGGGAGTGGCTGCGCGAGCACCCCGGCGCCGTCGCCCCGGCCGTCGCCGAACGGTTCCGCGTTGCATCCGAGGTGACATCGGATGAAGAATCCCGCGCCCGCGCCACCGTCGAAGCCCTGCGCGCGCGCCTCGTCGACGCGACGGACGACACCGTGCTGATCATGCCGACCGTGCCCGGTCCCGCACCGATGCGCACGCACCGCGGCGAACGCGTCGAGGCGGTGCGGGCGGCGACGCTTCGGATGACCACGCCCGCCGCGATCGGCGGGATGCCCTCGGTCTCGATCCCGCTGCTCACCGTGCCGTCCACCCTCGGCCCCGCGCCCGTGGGCGTCAGCCTGATCTCGCGCGCCGGCACCGACATCGCCCTGGTCCGCCTCGCGCGTCGCCTCGCCCGGGCGGCGGGGAACCCATGACGCACTCGCCGAGGGCACGGGCTACGCGCGAGTGCACGACTTCCGCGCGCTCCGAAGTCGTGCACTCGCACCGAAGCCGTGCACTCGACGCCGACATGAACAGACAGGACCCCGCATGAACGCCTCGCCGATCGCCCCGCCCGCCCGACTGCTCATGGGCCCCGGGCCGATCTCGGCGTACCCGAGCGTGCTCACCGCGATGTCGGCACAGCTCGTCGGTCAGTACGACCCGTTCATGACCGACACGATGGCCGAGACGCAGGCCCTGTACCGCCGGGTGTGGGCGACGGAGAACGACGCGACACTCCTGATCGACTCGACCTCCCGCGGCGGTATCGAGGCGGCGATGGTCTCGCTCATCCGGCCGGGCGACCGCGTGCTGGTGCCCGTCTTCGGCCGCTTCGGGCACCTGCTCGCCGAGATCGCGGAACGCGCGATGGCCGAGGTGCACACGATCGAGGTGCCGTGGGGTCAGGTGTTCACCCCGACCGCGATCGAAGAGGCGATCGTCCGGGTCAAGCCGCACCTGCTCGGCCTCGTGCAGGGAGACACGTCGACCACGATGCTGCAGCCCCTCGACGAGATCGGCGCCATCTGCGCGAAGCACGGCGTGCTGTTCTACTCCGACGCGACCGCGTCGCTCGGTGGCAATCCTTTCGAAGCGGATGCCTGGGGCCTGGATGCCGCGACCGCCGGTCTGCAGAAGTGCCTGGGAGGGCCCTCGGGTTCGGCCCCGATCACGCTGTCGAAGCGCGCGGTCGAGGTCATCCGCTCGCGCAAGAAGATCGAGGCCGGCATCCGCGAGCCCGGTGACGAGAGCGCAGCCGATTTCGTGCGCTCGAACTACTTCGACCTCGGCATGATCCTCGACTACTGGGGTCCGCGGCGCCTCAACCACCACACCGAGGCCACGTCGATGCTCTACGGCGCGCGCGAGTGCGCCCGGGTGCTGCTCGGCGAGGGACGTGACGCCGTCATCGAACGGCACGTGCTCCATGGCGAGGCGATGCTCGCGGGAGTGCGCGGTCTCGGCCTCGTCGTCTTCGGCGACGTCGCGCACAAGATGTCGAACGTCGTCGCCGTCGAGATCCCCGAGGGTGTCGCGGGGGATGCTGCGCGCCAGGCGATGCTCGAGGACTTCGGCATCGAGATCGGCACGTCGTTCGGGCCGCTGCACGGCCGCGTGTGGCGCATCGGCACGATGGGCTACAACGCCCGCAAGGATGCCGTGCTCACGACCCTCGCCGCGCTCGAGCAGGTGCTGCGGCGGTTCGGCGCGAAGGTTCCCGTCGGCGGTGGCGTGGACGCGGCCCTCAACGTGTACGCGGGGGTGCGATGATCCGCACCCTCCTGTCCGACCTCACCCCCGACCGCCTCGCCGCCGCGGCCCGGCGCGTCATGGCGCGTTGCGACGAGCTCGCGCGCGTCACCGCGACGCCCGGCGAGATCGAACGCGTGTATCTGTCGACCGAGCACGCCCGCGTGAACCGCCTCGCGGCCGAATGGATGCGCGAGGTCGGCATGAGCACCCGCCAGGATGCGGCGGGCAATCAGATCGGGCGGCTGGACGCATCCGATCGCGTCGCCCCGGCCCTCATGATCGGTTCGCACCTCGACACGGTGCCCGATGCGGGTCGATTTGACGGCATCGTCGGGGTGCTGATGGCGCTCGAGGTCGTGCGCCTGTTGCGGGCGCCCGGGCCGGGAGGAGAAGGCAGCGTGTCACCGCTGCCGTTCGCGATCGAGGTGGTCGCGTTCTCGGACGAAGAGGGGACGCGCTTCGGCAAAGCCCTGCTCGGGTCATCCGCCGTCGCAGGCACGTGGGACGAGGACTGGTGGCAGCTCACGGATGCCGACGGCACGACGTTGCGTCAGGCCGCGCTCGAGTTCGGCCTGGACCCCGGGCGCATCGGCGAGGCCGCGCGTCGCCCCGATGAGCTCGTCGGCTATCTCGAGGCGCACATCGAGCAGGGCCCCGAGCTGCACCGCCGGGGCCAGTGGCTGGCGGTCGGGTCGTCGATCGCGAGGGCGCGACGCTTTCAGCTCGTGGTCGAGGGCGAGGCCCGGCACGCGGGTGGCACGCCCTACGACATGCGCCACGATGCCCTGCTCGGCGCGAGCGAGGCTGCCCTAGCGGTGGAGCGCATCTGCTCGGGCGAGCACCATGTCATCGGCACGGTCGGGCAGCTCGAGGCGTTCCCGGGTGCCGTCAACATCGTGCCGGGCGAGGCGCACTTCAGCCTCGACCTGCGCGGCGAGTTCGACGGCGAGCGCGACCGCGTGTGGGATGCCCTGTCGCGCGAGCTCGACGCGATCATGGGCCGCCGCGGCCTGAGGTGGCGAGCCCGCGAGGTGCACAACGCGCCCGCCGTGATGTGCGCCCCCCTGCTGCAGGATGTCATCCGCGCGGGGATCCGCGGGGCCCTGCCCGACATCCCGGACGATCCGGCGACCCTGTTCAGCCCGGCCGGCCACGACGGCATGTCGATCGGTGCGATCACGGATGTCGGGATGCTGTTCCTGCGCAACCCCGACGGCATCAGCCATCACCCCGACGAGGCGGTGAGCGCCGGGGACGTTGCCCTCGGCATCCGCGCGCTCGCGGAGTCGGTTCTGCACCTGGCCGCCGAGCCCCGCTGACCTCGGATCCGCCGAGCCTGCCCCGCTGGACTCGCTCCACCGGGCCTGCCCCGCGCGCACTCCCCCCGACAGGCCCAGAGGATTTCGGCGCAGTAGGAGGAGTTCTCCGGCGCGAGAGTCCTCCGGGGGCTCTGAAGTCCTCGCCAGGGGTCGCGGCGGACGCGTAACGGCACCGAAACACCCGAGAATGTTCGTGTAATCAACAGCCCGTACGGTCGACGGAGGCGCTGGATTGCGCCCTTGGTGCCTGCCCGTCTTCCGAAGGACCCCATGTCTCTCCTCGTCGTCAACGCCCGCCTCATCACCATCCCGACGGGATCCGTCGATCCCGGATACATCGAGCGCGGGTGGATGCGCGTCGAGGACGGCCGCATCGCCGCGATCGGCGCGGGAGACCCGGTAGACACCGGTGCCGATGAGGTCTTGGACGTCGATGGTGCGTTCGTCGCCCCCGGCTTCGTCTCGAGCCACAGCCACCTGTTCACCAGCGGCCTGCGCGGGCTCGGTGTCGCCGACACCCTCTACGGCTGGTGCGACTCGATGCTCGGCATGACGGCGCACGCGACGCCGGACGACATCTACTGGTCGACCCTCCACGGCGCTCTCGACTTCCTGGGAAACGGCGTCACAACCGCCTACAACTTCACCGACCCGCAGCAGGCGTGGGAGTCGATGGTCGACGGCAAACGCGTCGGCAATGCGCCCCTGCGCGGCACCGAGTATCACACGCGGCAGGCGGACGGATGCTTGGACGCAGGTCTCCGCTTCGTCGACTCGATCGGCATGGACGTCACCGCCGGGACGGACGACGAGATCTTCGCGCGCTTCGAGGCATCCGTCGCCCACACACGCGCGATGGACCCGGACTTCGCGCTCGGCGCCTCGATCATGGGTCAGGTGCAGTGGTCGCCGCGTCCCGAGGCGGCCGAGATCGAGGTCGAGGCCATGCGCCGGTTCGGCGTGACGAACCAAGCGCACTTCCTCGAGTCGCCCGAGGCCGTGCCGCTGCAGCAGTCGAAGTTCGCGCTGTATCGGGATGCCGGGGCTCTCGGTCCCGACATGATGTTCGGACACTTCATCCAGACCACCCCCGAGATCATCGAGCAGGCGGCCGCGGGCGGGGCGTCGATGTCGTGGCAGCCCGCGTCGAACGGGCGCCTCGCGTCCGGCACCGCGCTCGTGCCCGAGATGCTCGCGATGGGTATGAAGGTCGGCATGGGGCTCGACGACCAGGCCTGCACGGACGTCTCGGACCCGTGGCAGAACATGCGGATGGGCATCGCGATGCAGCGGGCTCGCACGAAGGACCCGCTGTCGATGATGCCCGAGCTCGTGTTGCGCCTGCACACGCTGGGCTCGGCGGAGATCATGGGCGTCGGCGACCGCGTCGGCAGCCTGGAGGTGGGCAAGTTCGCCGACTTCGTCGTGGTCGATCCGCGGCGCCCCGACGTGGGTCCGCTCTGGCACCCCGTGCGGAGCTACGTGCTGTCGATGAACCTGCGCAATCTCGTCGGCGTCTACGTCGGCGGAAAGCTCGTGTCGCGGGCGGGCGAGTCGACGAATCCGCTGGCGGCCGAGGCATCCGTCCGCGTCCACGCCGACCTCCCCGGTCTCGCGGAGCGCCTCGGACGCCACCCGCACTGACCTCGGCGCCGCTGCCAGCACCCCGTTCGGTCCCCGGGCTCGCGCAGTTCGCATTCGGTCGCGCCGCGTGGCCGGCCTCTCGCCGTTCACAATTCAGTCTGTGTGCGGGACACGAGTCGCGGGCGGCGCGTGTTTCCGGGCGGTCCGTGCGCGGGCCCGTCGTCGGGACTGAACTGCGAACGGGGACGTCGTTCAGCGCCCAGGTGTAACGGCCACGAAACACTGCGCCGGTGTTCGTGAAATCTACATCCCATAGCGTCACCTCTATCGCGCAGGGCCGAGGCCTTTGGCCGTGTCGATATACCCGAGTGCCACCCCGTCCGATCTGGAGACACAGCACATGACATTTCGCTTCAACACCCCTCGCAGCCGCCGCCTCGCCGCGGCCGGCGCGGGCATCGCGATCGCCGCACTCGCCCTGACCGCCTGCGCCAGCGGCAGCGGCTCCGACGCCTCGGAGTCCCCCGCCGGCGAAGAAGGCTTCGGCGATATCACGCTCCAGCTCAGCTGGATCTTCAACGAAGAGTTCGCGGGCGAGTACCTCGCGGACAGCAACGGATACTACGAAGATGCCGGCTTCTCGTCCGTCAAGCTCGTCCCCGGCCCGTCGGGCGGCATCCCCGAGCTCCTCGGTGGCACCGCCGACATCGCCCTGAGCGACTCGGTCCAGATCGGCTCCGCGATCGCCAACGAGGGCGCACCCCTCAAGATCATCGGTGCGACGTTCCAGGCCAACCCGTTCACGATCCTCTCGCTCAAGGACGGGGGCGACATCGCGACCCCCGACGACCTCAAGGGCAAGAAGATCGGTGTCCAGGACAGCAACCTGACGCTCTTCAACGCGCTGCTCGCGGCGAACGACATCGACGCTTCCGAGCTGACGATCGTTCCCGTGCAGTACGACCCGGCGCCGCTCGTCAACGGTGAGGTCGACGGATTCGTCGCGTACCTCACCAACGAGGCGATCTCGGTCGAAATGGCGGGAATCCCGACCACGAACCTGCCCTTCGCCGACAACGGCCTGCCGTTCGTCGCCGAGACCGTCACGGTCACGGACGACACGATCGCCAGCAGCCGCGAGATGCTGAAGGCGTTCCTCGTCGCCGAGATCAAGGGCTGGAGCGACGCTCTCGCCGACCCGCAGTCCGGCGCCGACCTCGCCATCGAGAAGTACGGTGTGGACCTCGACCTCGACCCGGCCAAGACGCTCGCGGGCGCCGAGGCGCAGAACAAGCTCATCGTCTCGTCCGAGACCGAAGAGAACGGTCTGTTCACGATCTCGGAGGCACTGCAGAAGCTCACGATCGAGAGCCTCGCCGGGGCGGGCATCGTGCTCGATGCGGCCGACCTCTTCGACATGACCCTGCTGGACGAGGTCTACGAAGAGAACCCGGACCTCATCGCCTACGCGGGCTGAGTTCTTCACCTCAACGAGAGATATCTACTGTGACCGATACGGCCACCCAGACCGGTGCCCAGGCGACGAACCTGGGCACCGGCCTGCAGATCACCGGGCTGAACAAAGCCTTCAGCGTGGGGCGCAAGAGCGTCGTAGCGCTCCAGGATGCGAATCTGCACACCGAGCAGGGCACGTTCCTCGCCCTGCTCGGGCCCTCGGGCTGCGGCAAGTCGACCATCCTGCGCATCCTCGCCGGGCTCGAGGAGCCCACCAGCGGTACGACACGTGTCGACGGCAAGAGCCCCAAAGAGCTGCGTCGAGGCAATGAGCTGGGCATCGCGTTCCAGGACTCCGCGCTGCTGCCCTGGCGGAGCGTGCAGTCGAACATCCAGTTGCCGTTCGAGGTCGCGGGCAAGCCCGTCGACAAGGACTACGTCAAGGAGATGATCGCGCTCGTCGGGCTCACGGGATTCGAGAAAGCCAAGCCGGCGCAACTGTCCGGTGGCATGCGTCAGCGCGTCTCGATCGCCCGCTCGCTCATCATGAAGCCGTCGGTCCTGTTGTTCGACGAGCCCTTCGGCGCCCTCGACGACATGACGCGCCAGAAGCTCAACCTCGAGCTGCTGCGCATCTGGACCGAGAAGCCGGCGACGACGCTCCTCGTCACACACGGCATCTCGGAGGCGATCTTCCTCTCGGACCAGGTCGCGGTCATGAGTCCGCGTCCCGGACGCATCAAAGAGGTCATGACGATCAACCTGCCGCGTCCCCGCACCCCCGAGATGATGCGGACGCCCGAGTTCCACGCCTACGTCGACCAGGCATCCGAGCTGCTCTTCGGCGTCGGAGGCGCCGCGGCGGATGACCACTGAATCGTCGACGAGTACGAGCAAGCCCCGCGCGGTTCAGTGGGAGGACATCAAGCTCCCGGCATGGGTCACCGGCCTGATCGGCGTCGTCGGGATCATCGCCATCTGGTGGATCCTCGCCGCGACGGTGTTCTCGAACGTCGGGCCCGGCGGCGTGCAGGCCATCCCCACACCTCCCCAGGTCATCATCGAGTTCGTCGACACCGGCTGGGAGTTCTACGCCCGCAACTTCGGCGTGACGCTCAGCGAGGCCGGCCTCGGTTACCTGTGGGGCAACGGACTCGCGCTCGTCCTCTCGGCGCTCGTCCTGATCGTGCCCCGGCTCGAGGGTGTCATCATGCAGCTCGCCATCATCACCTACTGCATCCCGATCGTCGCGCTCGGCCTCTTGCTGACCGTCATCGTGCCGATCCCGACGTCCGGCCAGCCGTCGACGACCGCCGTCTTCCTCGCGGCGCTCAGCTGCTTCTTCACGACCGTGGTCGGGGCGCTGCTCGGGTTGAAAGCCGCCGACAAGGCGAGCCTCGACCTCGTGACCGTGTACGGAGGCTCCCGCCTGACCCAGCTGCGCAAGGTGCGACTGATCGCATCGCTCCCCGCCGTCCTGAACGCGCTGAAGATCGCGGTCCCCGCGGCCTTCCTCGGCGCCGTGCTCGGGGAGTTCTTCGGCAAGATCACCGTCGGTGTCGGTCCCGCGATGATCGCGGCGCAGCAGGCGCTGAACTCCGCCCGCGTGTGGGACATCGCCCTCGTCTCGGGCGCCGTCGCCCTCATCGGCTACGGCCTGGTCGGCCTCATCGCACGCGCGATCGCGCCCTGGTCGAAGGGGGTCTCGTCATGACGGATGTCGGGATCTCGCCGGCTCCGACCGTTCCCGGCGCACCGGAGCAGCTCGCCAAGCTCGAACGCGAGATGCGCCGCGAGGTCCGCCTCTCGACCCTCCGCGCTCTCGGGCGGAGCGTGCTCACGTTCGTCCTCACGATCGTCGCCGTGCTGGTTCTCTGGGTCGGGTCGCTCTGGGTATTCCAGATCTCGCCGTACGTCGGCAAGGGACCCGTGGATGTCTGGAACTTCCTGTTCACCGTGCCGAACGCCGAGGCGAACCGCGAGCAGCTCTTCGGCCAGCTCGGGGTCACCCTCGGACACTCGGTCGTCGGTTTCGCCGCGGGCCTCGCCGTGGCACTTCTGGTCGCGATCGTATTCCAGCTCAGCAAGGGCGTCGAGCATGCCTTGATGCCGATGGCCATGCTGCTGCGCTCGGTGCCCCTCGTCGCCATGGCGCCCGTCATCATCCTGATCTTCGGCCGCGAGTTCGCCTCCGTCGCCGTCATCGGCGGCATCGTGGTGCTCTTTCCCGCGCTCGTCAACATCGTGTTCGGGCTCAAGTCCGCCTCGCCCCAGATGAACGACCTGGTCACCGTGTACGGCGGAACCTCGTGGACGCGTCTGCGCAAGGTCGCCCTGCCCAGCTCGCTGCCGGAGTTCTTCGCGGCGGTGCGCATCTCGGTGCCGGGCGCCATCACGGGCGCCCTGCTCGCCGAGTGGCTCGCCGTCGGTGGGGGAATCGGCGGGGCGGTGGGCGGCTACATCGCCGCGGCCCAGTTCTCGGCGGTCTGGACGGCCGTCGTGCTGGTGACCGGAACCGCGCTGGTCATCTACAACGTCGTCCAGATCCTCGAGTCCGTCGCCCTCGCTCGCATGGGGATGGGCAACCGTTCCTGAGTTCACCCGACGAACACAGCCCATCACCCCCACCCGGAGTCTGCGACCCGTGATTCGCTGACACGCGAGACCCGATCCGACAGGTCGCCCGACGAAAAGGCAGCCTCCTCCGCCCGCCCGAAAGGACACCATGACCGACACCACCGCGCTCACCGCATTCGCCTACGGCCTGCCCAAGGCCGAGCTGCACCTGCATCTCGAGGGCACCCTCGAGCCCGAGCTCAAGTTCGAGCTCGCTGGCCGCAATGGCATCGACCTCGCCGAGAAGACCGTGGAAGAGGTCAAGGCGACGTACGACTTCACCGACCTGACGAGCTTCCTCGCCGTCTACTACCCGGCGATGCAGGTGCTGCAGACCGCCGATGATTTCCACGACCTCGCCTGGGCGTACCTGCTGCGGGCGAAGGAGCAGGGGGTCGTGCACGCCGAGATGTTCTTCGACCCGCAGGCGCACACGAGTCGCGGAGTCCCGTTCGAGAACGTCATCACGGGATACCACCGCGCTGCCGTGCGGGCGGGTGAGGAGCTCGGCATCTCGGCGGAGCTCATCCTGTGCTTCTTGCGCGATTTCCCGGCGGAGGATGCCGCGGCGACGCTCGAGGCGGCGCTGCCCTACAAGGATTGGATCATCGGCGTCGGGCTCGACTCGGACGAGCGCGACAACCCGCCGAGCAAGTTCTCGGAGGTCTTCGCGCGGGCCCGCGCCGAGGGCTTCCGTCTGACGATGCACTGCGACATCGACCAGGTCGGATCCATCGACAACATCCGGACGGTCCTCACCGACATCCGGGTCGAGCGCATCGACCACGGCACGAACATCGTCGAAGATCCCGAACTCGTCGCCCTCGCGAAAGAGCGCGGACTCGGATTCACCTGCTGCCCCGTCTCGAACTCGTTCGTCACGGAGCAGATGAAGGCCGACGAGATCGTGAGCCTGCTGCGGGCGGGCCTGCGCGTCATGATCAACTCCGACGACCCGGCCTACTTCGGGGCGTACGTCGGCGACAACTACGTCGCGCTCGCCGAACGGGCCGGACTGTCCGAGACCGACCTCGTGCAGCTCGCCGTCAACTCGTTCGAGGCGTCGTGGCTCACGCCCGAGCAGAAGGCGGCGTTCGTCGACCGAGTGAGGGAGTACGCGACCGCTCACGGCGTCGCGCTCCCGGCATAACCGGGTTCGGAACCATGCCTGCGAGTCTCGATGCGCGTCCGCCCGATGCGCACGACGCGGATGTCCGGCTCGGCGCCGCGATCAGGAGGGTTCGTCATGCGCGGGGCATGACGCTGGTCCGGCTCGCCGAGACCACCGACCTGTCGCACCCGTTCCTGAGTCAGCTCGAGCGCGGGCTGGCGCAGCCGAGCCTCTCGTCGCTGCGACGCATCGCCTCGGCCCTCGAGACGAGTCCGATCGAGTTGATCGCCGAAGCGGATGCCGCGGCATCCGCTCATCCGGCCGTCGAAGTGCACCGCCAGGACGAGACGAATGCGTCCGTACCGGAGGGATTCGCCGCGGGCGCGGCGCGGATGCTCGCGCACGGCTCTCGTCCCCTTCACCCGATGGAGGTGACGGGGGGCGCGACCGAGCCCGGCGAGGTGTTCGTGCACGCCGAGGACGAGTTCGTGTACGTGGTCGAGGGCGCGATCCACGTCGAGATCGAGGGTGAGCTGTCCACGCTCGGCGCCGGGGACTCGGCGTACTACGCGGGCGGGGTCCACCACCGGTGGTGGTCGACGGATGGGGGAACCTACCGTCTGGTCGTGGTCAAGCAGGGCCTACGCGGTGGAACCGGGGGTTCCGCGGGCGCTCGTAGCTCCGATACGCGCGAAACACCCCGCGCGCGCTGAGACACCCCGTGGCGTGGGGTTGTCTCGCTGCGCGAGGGGTGTCTCGGCGAACGATCGGGCCGGGCTAGAGCGCGGCGGCGCCGGCTTCCGCGACGGTCTGGTCCTGCTCGCCCGAACCGCCGCTCACACCCAGTCCGCCGACGACGACGCCGTCGCGCAGCAGCGGCACGCCGCCGGCGAAGATCGCGACCTTGCCGCCGTTCGTGGTGTGGATGCCGAAGAACTGCTGGGTCGGCTGCGAGTTGTCGCCGAGGTCCTTCGTCTGGATGTCGAAGGCGCGGGACGTCCACGCCTTGCTGATCGAGATGTCGATGCTGCCCATCCAGGCGCCGTCCTGGCGGACGTGGGCGATCAGGTTGCCGCCGGCGTCGACGACGGCGATGTTCATGGGTTGGCCGATCTCGTCGGCGCGCGCTTCGGCGGCGGCGATGAGGGTGCGGGCGTCCGCGAGGGTGAGAGCTGACATGTGGTTCTCCTTCGATCGTGTGGGTGGTGACGGATGTCGGGGGTGCGGTCAGGCCGCGATGTAGCCGTTCGGGTTGAGCACGTACTTCGTGGCGGCGCCCGCATCGAACTCGGCGTAGCCGCGCGGTGCGTCCTCGAGCGAGATCGCAGTGGCGTTGACGGCCTTCGCGATCTGCACCTTGTCGTGCAGGATCGCCATCATGAGTTGCCGGTTGTAGCGCATGACGGGGCACTGTCCCGTGGTGAACGAGAGCGACTTCGCCCAGCCGGTGCCGAAGCTCAGCGACAGCGAACCCTTCTGCGCCGCCTCGTCGGCCGCGCCCGGGTCGCCGGTGACGTAGAGGCCCGGGATGCCGATGGCCCCGCCCGCGGCCGTCACGTCCATGAGCGAGTTGAGCACCGTGGCCGGGGCCTCGGCCGCGTCCGCTCCGTGACCCTGACCCCGTGCCTCGAACCCGACGGCGTCGACCGCGGCGTCCACCTCCGGGACGCCGAGCAGCTGCTCCAGCTGGTCGGGAACGTCGCCGTCGCCGACGTTGATGGTCTCGCAACCGAAGCTGCGCGCCTGCGCGAGTCGCTCTTCGTTCAGGTCACCGACGATGACGACGGCCGCGCCCAGCAACTGGGCGCCGACTGCCGCGGCGAGGCCGACCGGCCCGGCCCCGGCGATGTAGACGGTCGATCCGACGCCGACTCCCGCCGTGACGGCGCCGTGGAACCCGGTCGGGAAGATGTCGGAGAGCATCGTCAGGTCGAGGATCTTCTCGAGGGCCTGCTCGCGGTCGGGGAAGACGAGGGCGTTCCAGTCGGCGTAGGGCACGAGGACGTACTCGGCCTGGCCGCCGACCCAGCCGCCCATGTCGACGTACCCGTAGGCGCTGCCGGGGCGATCGGGGTTGACGTTCAGGCAGATGCCCGTCTTGCCTTCCTTGCAGTTGCGGCAGCGACCGCACGAGATGTTGAACGGGACCGAGACGATGTCGCCGACCTTGACGAACTCGACGTCCGGTCCCACCTCGACGACCTCGCCGGTGATCTCGTGACCGAGGACGAGGCCCGCGGGCGCCGTCGTCCGTCCGCGGACCATGTGCTGATCCGACCCGCAGATGTTGGTCGCGACGGTCTTGAGGATGACGGCGTGCGGGAGCTTGCGCCCGACGTTCGCCGGATTGACGCCCGGACCGTCCTTCAGCTCGAACGTGGGGTACGCGGTGTCGATGACCTCGACCTTGCCCGGACCCTTGTAGGCGACGGCGCGGTTGTTCGTCATGGGGGTTCCTCCTCGAACGTTCGGACCGCGCGCATCGGGTCGACGTCGGCGGCATTCCCCAGCCTGGGCCACCCATTCCGGTAGCAACATCGGCGGTCGGGGTAGTTCGCACTACCCGTTCGGGTAGCGCGATTCCCGCCGTCGCCGGTTAGCATCGACCGATGGCGCCGAAAAGAGCCAAGAGGCCCGAGCACGTCGCCGACGGGCCTCGGGCCGCGACGGCGATCGCCGCCCTCGCCGAGATCGTCGCGGCGCCCTTGCCCGAACTCGCTCGATCGCTCTCCGCGTATCTCGCGCCGACGATCCCCCACTCCGCGCTGATCATCCTCGCGGAGGACGACGTGAGTCATCCGCTCAAGCACCACGGCGACGCAGCGCTCGCATCACGCGTCGTCCTCTCGGAGATGGTGGTCGCCCGGGGATCCCTGGATGGTTCGGGTGTCCGTCGCGAACGCGTCATTCTCGGCGGTGAGCCCCGCGAGGCGGTGCTGGCTCTCGCCGAGACCGGACCGCTTCTGGTCCTCGTCGATCCGGGCGGGGACCCGGCGACGGATGTCGAGTCGAGCCGCGAAACCGCACTCTCGGAAGACCTGCTGCACCTGTGGCGCATCGTGGCTGTCCGGATCCGACAGCCCGCGCGCGACGCATCGCCGAGCTACCTGCTCGAGTCCCGCGCGGCGGCCGGGGTCCGCGCCGAGGTCGTGGCCGAACTCAGCGACAGCCATTCCCGCACACTCGAGTCGCTCCTCGCGGTGCTGCGATCGCCCTCCACGGACGACCACGCCGCTCGGCAGGCGGCGGTCGGTGTCGCGGCGCGCGCGATGGTGCAACTGCGGACGTCGACGGACCTTGTCCGAACCTTCACGGAAGAGCCCGTCACGTCGGCGTTCGAGCGCCTTCGAGATGACCTGGTGCCCCTCGTGCGCTATCGCGATGTCGACGTGCAGTTCGTCGAGCCGCCGGTGGACGGACGCGCGCTGCCGAGCGAGATCGCGCACGGGGCGCGGGCGATCGTGCGCCGCGCGATCCTGGCGTCCGTCGAGCAGCCCGGCACGTCGCGCGTCCGCGTCAAATGGGACTGCGACGGCCGGAACCTGTTGATCAGCGTGCGGGACGACGGGCCGGGGGACGGGTCACTCGGCCACGAGGCGCTCGATGAACTGCGGCAGCGTGTCGCGGCGGTCAACGGCGAGATGACGCTCGCCGTCACGGAGGGATGGGGATCCGAGCTCTCCGTCGTCATGCCGCTCGATCCGCCCCACAGTCATGGCGACGATCCCCTCATCGCCCGGCTCGGCCCGCGAGAACTGGAGATCCTCGAGCTCATGACCCAGGGCCTGCGCAACCGCGCGATCGCTGCGCGGCTGGGCATCAGCGAGAACACGGTCAAGTTCCACGCCTCGAAGGTCTTCCGCAAGCTCGGCGTCGGCTCGCGCTCCGAGGCGACCGCCCTCATCGCCGCCGGCCGCGCCCATCGCTGACAGCGCCACCGCCCGGGGTCGTTCAGTCCTGCGCGAGTCGCCAGACCCGGTCGCGCGAGAACGGCTGCTCGTAGGGTCTGCGGCCGAGGGCACGCGCGATCGCGTTGCCGATCGCCGGCGCCACGGGGTTGTAGGGCGACTCGCTCATCGACTTGGCCCCGAAGGGCCCGAGATCATCGCTCGTGTCGGCGAAGTAGACCTCCGTGTCGGGGATGTCGGCGAACTGCGGCACCCGATAGGTGCGGAACATCGGATTGATCACCGCGCCATCCGGGTCGATCATGACCTCTTCGTAGAGCGCGCTGCCGATGCCCTGGGCGACACCCCCCTCGATCTGACCGCGGCACTGTGCGGGGTTCATCACGAAGCCGGCGTCGGCGGCGTGTACGGACTGCAGGATGCGGACGATCCCGGTCGAGGGCTCGACCGCCACTCGCGTCGCGTGCACGTCGAACGCGAGTGAACGCTGCTCGCCGAATTCCTCACCCGTCGCGCTGACCCCCTCGGGGTTGCCGCCCGCGCCCTGGGCGACGATGTCGGCGAGAGGGACGACCTCGGTCGGGGTGAGCACCCCATCGGCTTGCAGACTGCAGGCATCCGCATCGATCCCGCGGAGCGTCGCCGCGATTCCGACCACGCGGTGCCGCAGCGCCTCGCACGCGGCCTGGGCCGCCTTGCCCGCGACGGTCGTGCCGGCCGAGGCGAACGCGCCCGTGTCGTGCGCAACGCCGTCGGTGTCGGCGTGTGCGAGGACCACGCGGCTTCCGTCGACGCCGAAGACGGATGCCGCGATCTGGCGCTGCACCGTCGTGGTGCCGTTTCCGAACTCGGCCGTTCCCGTGCGGAGAACGTACACCCCGTCGGCTCGCAGGGTGGCGGTGGCGTGCGCCACGTGCCCGCGCGGGGCCATCGTCGCGATGAGGGTCGATGCCATCCCCTCGCCGACGAGCCACCCGTCCGGAGCCGACACCCCGTTCCCCCGAAGCAGGGCTTCCTGCGCGAGGTCGAGGCACTGGTCCAGCCCGTAGCTGCCCCACAGCAGATCGGGTTCCGGCTCTCCGTGCCACGCCAGCAACGGGTCACCGTCGCGGACCGCATTCCGGCGCCGCAATTCGAACGGATCGATGTCCAGGCGCTGCGAGAGCAGGTCGAGCGCCGACTCCACGCCGAGCTGGATCTGGCCGAGCCCGTAGCCGCGGAAGGCACCCGAGGGCACGTTGTTCGTGTACACGGCCTCGGCGTCGACGCGCTTGACCGGGGCGTTGTACATGCTGATCGACTCGGAGCAGCCGTGGAACATGACGCCGAGCGCGTGGTTTCCGTACGCGCCGGTGTCGCTGAGGACATCGAGCTTGAGCGCGGTCAGCGTGCCGTCCGCGTCCGCTCCCAGCTCGACCGACACTCGCATCGGATGACGCAGCGCGGCGCGTTGGAACTCGTCGGTCCGCGAGAACTCGTAGGCGACGGGGCGACCCGTGCGCAGCACCGCCAACGCGACGAGGTCCTCCGTGAAGATCTCCTGCTTGCCGCCGAACCCACCGCCGACGCGCGGCGCGAAGACGCGCACGCTCTCCCGCGGCAGGTCGAAGATGTGTGCGATCTCGTCGCGGGTCAGGAACGGAACCTGCGTGCTCGAACGGATGACCAGGCGCTCGTCGTCGTCGATCCATCCGACCGACCCGTGCGTCTCGAGCTGTGCGTGGCTGACTCGCGCGGTCTGCCATGTGCCGCCGACGCGCACGGCGCTCGCCGCGAGTGCCGCGTCCACGTCGCCGCCATAACCGGCGTGCAGGGCCGCGACGACGTTGCGGGCGGCATCCGCAACCCGATCCTCGGCGGTGCGGTCGGGGTGCAGGAGCGGTGCGCCCGGAGTTCGCGCCGTCTCCGGATCGAAGACGGCGGGCAAGACCTCGTAGTCGATATCGATCAGCCTGCACGCCCGTTCGGCCGCCTGGGACGACTCGGCGACGACAGCCGCGACACGCTGCCCGACGTGGCGCACGACGTCGTCGAGCATGCGGGTGTCGTCGGGGTCGTCGCTGCGGTGTTCGTGTCGGGCGCTCGAGTAGCGGACATCCGGGACGTCCTCGTGGGTGAAGACGGCGACCACGCCGGGAACCGCGCGCGCGGCGGTCGTGTCGATCGCGCGGATGCGGGCGTGCGCGTGCGGCGAGGACGCCACCCGGAGCACCAGCGCGCGCGGCACCGGGTCGTCGAACGTGTACGGCTCGCGGCCCTGGACGACTCGCCGGGCGGGTTCGGGTGAGACCGAGCGACCGACGCCCGAAGCAGCCGGGTCGGTAGGGACGGTCGGGTCGGTCGGGGAGTCGCATGAGCCCGCGCCGGTACAGACATCACCGCACACGGATGCCTCGGGATGTGCGTCCGGCTCGGACGCCGCAGCCTTCCGCCCTGTTTCGCGCACGGCGCCGACGATCGCCTCGCGGAGCGGCCGATAACCCGTGCAGCGGCAGAGGCTGCCCTTCATCCGTCGATCGAGGTCGGGCAGGTCCGCTTCGGTCAGTGTCGAGGCCGTGACACTCATACCCGGGGTGCAGAAACCGCACTGGAAGCCGAAGTGCTCGATGATCGCCTCTTGTACGGGATGCAGGCCCTCGTCCGGGGCCAGGCCCGCGGCGGTCGTGACCGCACTGCCGTCGATCCGCATCGCCGGGACGATGCAGGAGTGCACGGGATCGCCGTCGAGGATGACGGCGCACGCTCCGCAGTCGCCCGCGTCGCACCCCTTCTTCACCTCGGTGTGGCCGTGCTCGCGCAGCAGCGTTCGCAGGCACTGTCCCGGGCGAGGGTCGACCTCGATCGGCTTTCCGTTGACCTCGAGCTTCATGCGGCGGGTCCCGAGTCGGATGGCACCGCGAGATCGCGACGAATGCGTTCCGCGAGTTCGATGCTGACCCCGCGGCGCCAATCGGCCGAGCCGAGGGGATCGGTGTAGAAGTCCGGCGCGGCCGCAACGTCGGTGGCGAGCTCGTTCGCCGCGGGGAGGGTCGGGTAGCGCAAGACGGTGGGCGTCAGGGTCGCAGCGGTGACGGTGAAGACGGTCGTGCCGTCGACATCGACGCGTCCCGTCACGACCGCTCCCGAGCGACCCAGTTCCGCGAGTGCGATCTTGCGCATGAGCGCGCGTGAGCGGAGCGCGTGGGCGGGGATCTCGACGGCACGCAGCACCTCGCCGGCGGTGAGATCGTTCGTGCCGTTCCCCGCCATCAGGTCGGCGACCGCGCAGCGGCGCTCGCCGCCGTCGGGAGTCCAGATCACGGCGTCGGCGTCGAGCGCCGACGCGAGCGAGACGATCGCGCCCGCCGAGAACGAACGGCAAACGTTGCCTCCGACGGTCGCCGTGTTCCAGATCCTGAACGAGGCCAGCAGGGCGTTCGCGGCGACGGGGAAGAGAGCGATTGCGGACCAGTCGGCCGGGGCCACCGCATCCGGCGTCCTGCCCTCGGCGAACGCGACGAGGGTGGCGATGGTGCAGGTCGCGCCGATGCGCAGTCCGTGTTCCGAGATCTCCAGATCGGGCCAGCCCATCGTCGTGAGGTCTACAAGGCCCGTCGTGTTCGGCTGGGGCTCTCCGAAGAGCCAGGTTCCGCCGCCCAGGATGACCTCGCCCGGTGCGAACGCGAGGTCGACGCGGCTGGTCGCACGGCGGAAGCTCGTGATGGTGTTCAGGTCCATCGGCACTCCCTTCCGCGCATGCGTCGCCGCATCCGTCCATCCAATCAGCGCCCGATTTCGTGAGTGTTTCACGTGCACCCGTGAGTTGGGGCGCCGTGGCCCCGTTGGGGCGCGGGGCGCCGCGCCCCAACGGGATTCCGACGCCCCAAGGCCGCTTGGTCCCAGCCGAGCCGCTTCGTGCTCTCCGCAACGCATCGGGCGTGCGTGCGGCCGGGCTGCGGCTACAGCTCGAGCTCGACCGCCGTCTCGAGGGCGGCCTCGATGCTGCGCATCCAGCCGTCCTTGAGCGCGGAATTCTTCTCGTCGTAGAGCGAGGCCCCGTCGACGAGATTGCTCGAGGCGGCGCACACCATGCCGGCGCGCAGGCCACGCAGTCGGGCGACGATGTAGAGAGCGGATGCCTCCATCTCGACGTTCAGGATGCCCATGCGGTTGAGCTCGGCGATCCATTCCGGAGTCTCGGCGTAGAACGCGTCGTCGCTCACGCTGATTCCGCGGAAGGAATGTGTTCCGGCGGCGGTTGCGATGCGTTCCGAGTGGCGGGCGAGTGCCAGCGTGAGCTCGAGGTCGGGAACGGCCGGAAAGCCCTTCGGGAGATAAGCATCCGTCGTGCCGTCGTTGCGGAAACTACCCTCGCTGACGAGCAGGTCCCCCGGGGCGATCCCCGGCTGCAGTCCCGCCGAGCTGCCGACCCGGATGAAGGACGTGACGCCGACGCGGGCGAGTTCTTCGACGGCGATGGCCGTCGAGGGACACCCCATGCCGGTCGACGTCGCCGTGATGTGGCGCCCCTTGTACCAGCCCGTCATCGTGCGGTGCTCGCGGTTGTGCGCGACTTCGCGCACGTCCGAGAGGAACTCCGCGACGAACGGCACGCGGAACGGGTCTCCCGGGAGAAGGGCGACCGACGACACCTCGCCGGGCGCGATGCCGATGTGGTACTGGCGGGCGTTCAGCCCCGCCTGGGACTTGTCGACGGGCGTCGGTGCGGATGTGGGCATGAGGTCCTCCGGGGTGCTGTGACGGGTGAAGTCAGCAGTCCCCGCCCTGAGCCGCCCGGCTCGGTCCACCGACGGTCGTCGGGAGGTCATGGTTGTTAGGACACGCAGTGCGGCGAGCGTATCACCGGCGGTCGCAGCGGTGAGCAGGCGGAGGCGCCGGAGGGGATGTCCGAGCCGTGGGAGTCCGCGGGGGTGCGTGCGTGTATGGGACCCGCAACATCCCGCAGCGGCGCTCCGGTGGCGGCGTGGCGTGAAGCGACGATCTCGGCGACAGCGGCGACGGCCGCATCTTCGGGGCTGGAGCCGCCCAGGTCCAGACCGAGCGGCGAGTGCAGCCGGGCCAGATCCGCGTCCGGCACGCCGCGCTCGCGCAGAGCGGCCGCCCGCTGCGCCACCGTGTTCCGCGCCCCCATCGCGCCCACGAAACCGACGTCCATGCCGAGTGCGGTATGAATGGCGGGTATATCGATCCGCTCGTCGTGGGAGAGCACACAGACGGCGGTGCGCCCATCGATCGATCCCGGCTCCGCGGCCAGCGATGCGAGGTAGTCGGCCGGTGCGGCGATGACGATGTCGGATGCGTCGGGGAAGCGGTCGGACGTCGCCAGCAACGGCCACGGGTCACAGACCGTGACGGCGAAACCCGCGGCGCTCGCAACCCTACACAGCGCGGCCGCATGCTCGCCAGCGCCCACGATGATCAGACGCGCGCGCGGCGCCCGGGACAGCGCGAGCCAGGATCCATCCGCGATCCGTTCGGTTTCGGAGAGGACCGCGGCGGCGTCGAGTTCTGCTGCCACAGGCGAAGCCAGGCGCGACAGGACGGATGCGTCGGCGATGATCCCGCGGTTCTCCTCACGCAGCCCGAGCGCCACGGTGACGCGCTCGTCGCGCGCGGCCGTCGCGAGCGCGCGCCGGGCGATCTCGTCCTCGGGTCGCAGGACGTAGGCGATCACGTCGACCTCGCCGCCGCACGCGAGACCGGCCGCGTGCGCACGTTCGTCGCTGAATCCGAACCGCGCCGCACGCGCGATCCCGTCGGCGAGGACCGCGTTCGCGAGCACGATCGCGTCGCCCTCGACGCATCCGCCGGAGATCGATCCGATCACGGCACCCTCTGCCGTGACCGCCATCGACGCACCGAGTCCGCGGGGCGCGCTCCGCGCCACCCGCGTGACCGTCACCACCGCGACGCGCTCGCCCGACGTCGACAGGGCGAGAAGCTGCGTGGCGAGTTCGAGCATGTGCCCACGCTAATCCGCCTCTGTTACGCGCGCGCTACGCTGAGCGACCATGACCCACCCGCGCCCCGAGAACGCGCCGGTGTCCGCTGCGGCACCCGGCGTGGCCGGTCTGGTGCTGGCCGGCGGCGCCGGCAGGCGCTTCGGAGGGCCGAAGGCGCTCGCGACGACGCCGGATGGTACGCCCTGGCTCGAGATCGCGGTCGACCTGCTGCGTTCGGCCGACTGCGAGCCCGTCTGGGTGGCCCTCGGGGCCGACGGGGAGCGGGCCGAGGCGCTCGTGCCGCGGGGCGCCCTGATCGTGCACTCACCCGACTGGGCGAGCGGGCTCTCGGCGACGCTCGCCGCTGGACTCGCTGCCGCTCGCGATGGCGGCGCGCAGGCGCTCGTGATCATGCCGGTGGACACTCCGGATGCCTCGGCGGCGGCGGTGGCGCGGATCGTCGCTGCCGCGGGTGCACGACCCCGAGATGCTCTCGTGCAGGCCACGTACGACGGCGCGCCCGGGCATCCGGTGCTCATCGGGGCCGAACATTTCGCGGCGCTCGAGAGGACTCTCTCGGGTGACCGAGGAGCCCGTCCGTACCTCGTGGATCACGGTGTGAGAGAGATCGAGTGCGCCGATCTGTGGTCGGGCGCCGATGTCGACGAGCCGACGGCCGACTGAGGCGGCCGGCCGGCTCAGGACCCGTCGATCACGACGTTCAGGGGTGGCTGGCCGTCGAGCATCCGGTCGATCTGTCGACGTATGAGCGCGGCGATGCGGGGGCGCATCGCCGCTGACAGGCCGCCGACGTGGGGCACGACGAGGACGCCGGGGGTCTTCCAGAGCGGGTGACCGGTGGGCAGCGGCTCGGGTTCGGTCACGTCGAGGGCGGCGCGGATGCGTCCGCGACCCGCGTGGGCGACGAGAGCATCGGGGTCGACGAGCGAGCCCCGGCCGACGTTGACGATGAGGGCGCCGTCGGGCAGCGCGGAGAGGGCAGCGTCGTCGATGATGTGACGCGTCGCCTCCCCGCCGGGCAGGGTGAGGATCACGATGTCGGCATGGGGCAGAAGGTCTGCGAGCTCGTCGATGCCGTGGATGTGAACACCGTCCTCTTCCCGGGCACGTGATGCGACGCGCACGAGCTCGATCTCGAACGGCGCGAGGCGCTCGGCGACGGCCTTGCCGACGCCCCCGTAGCCGAGGAGCAGGACGCGTCGATCCGCCAGTCCCGGGCTCCACTCGGGCCGCCACGCGCCCTCGCCTTGCGCGCGGACGAAGTCGGGGAGGTGGCGCTGTGCCGCGAGCGTGAGCGAGACCGCGAGCTCGGAGGTCGCGGTCTCGTGCACCGAGGACGCGTTGGCGAAGACCCGACCGGCCGGAAGACGATCGGCGACGCCGTCGTAGCCGATCGATTGTCCCTGCAGGATGCCGGTCTCGATGCCCTCGAGGCGAGCGAAACGAGACGCCCCCGACATGTAGGGGATCACGACGATGTCGATCCGTGCACGCGGCGCGGGGTCCTCCATCGTCCACACGATCGCCTCGACCCCGGCGGGAAGCTCGCCCAGGTCATCGAGTGCTTCGAGGGACGGGACGGTGACGGTCAGCTGCGGCGTCGAGGCATCCATGATTCGACGTTACCGCGACGCGTGCGCGTGTCGGCGACGCTCAGACGCGAGCGAGTACCGCGGTGATCGCGCTCGCGAAGAAGACGCGACCATCCTCGCCCGACCGCATTGCGGCGGGGGTGTCGGGGCCGAAGCCGGGCTCGACGGCGTGCTCGGGATGCGGCATCAGTCCCACGACGTTGCCACGGGCGTTCGTCACGCCGGCGATGTCACGCAGGGATCCGTTGGGGTTCACGCCGACGTAGCGGAACGCGACCTGCCCCTCGCCCTCGATGCGATCGAGCGTCTCGTCGTCGGCGATGTAGCCGCCGTCGCCGTTCTTCAGCGGGATCACGATCTCCTGTGCGGCATCGAAGCCGCTCGTCCAGGCCGTATCCGCGTTCTCGACCCGCAGGCGCTGGTCGCGGCGGATGAACTGCTGGTGCGCGTTGCGGATGAGCCCGCCCGGCAGCAGATGCGCTTCGACGAGCATCTGGAACCCGTTGCAGATGCCCAGCACGGGCATCCCCTTCTCGGCGGCGTCGCGGATCTCGGTCATGATCGGCGCGTGGGCGGCGATCGCGCCGGCGCGCAGGTAGTCCCCGTAGCTGAAACCGCCCGGCAGGACGAGTGCGTCGACGCCGTTCAGGTCGTGGTCGCCGTGCCAGAG
>CAYZEL010000004.1:0-3200 GCA_964477515.1 uncultured Microbacterium sp. | reverse complement strand
GCGATTTCGACGACGTCCTCGATGACCGAGTTCGAGAGGATTTCGTCGGCGATACGGCGGGCGCTCGCGAGGACGTCGTCGGTCACTTCACCGTCCACGGTGAGCTCGAACCGCTTGCCCATACGGACTGCGCTGAACTCGGTGACGCCGAGGCGCGAGAGTGCGCCCGTGACGGCCTTTCCCTGCGGATCGAGCAACTCAGCCTTGGGCATGACATCGACGACGATGGTGGGCATGTGAGAGCTCCGGCTGTTGGGGGCGGGGTGCCCGTCCAGTCTACGGCCGACGACGGTCGGGGTCCGTGTCGGCGCCGGCAGCTTCCCCGGTGAGCGCGACTCGGCGGGCACTGCGCTTGCGCACCGCGCCGGTGGTCGCATCCGGTCGCCCGGCGGTCCGTGATGGAAACGTGATATTGGATTTGGGAGCGCTCTCTTGAATCCGTGGGATCGCTCCCATAACGTGTCATCACCGAGTGGGAGCGATCCCACGGACGCACACGGCGGCGGGAACGACCCCGGCGTCACGCCTGCAACACGCAACGACCCATCACGAAGGAGTGACAGTGACTTCACGCGCCATGCGCCGGGGTGCCGCGATCGTCGCCGCATTTTCCGCTTCCGCCATCGTCCTCGCCGGCTGTTCCGGCGGGGGGAGCGGCTCTCCGTCGGGTGATGCCGACGGAGAGATCACGCTCACCATCGCCACGTTCAACAACTTCGGTTACACCGACGAGTTCCTTCAGAAGTACGAGGACTCGCACCCGGGCGTCACCATCGTCCACAACAAGGCGGCCGAGTCGGGCGACGCCCGCAAGAACTACTTCCAGAAGCTCGGCAAGGAAGGCCTCGCCGACATCGAGGCCGTCGAGGTCGACTGGCTCGCCGAGGCCATGCAGTACTCCGACCTGCTCGCACCCGTTCCCGACGACCTCAAGGGCCGCTGGATCGACTGGAAGGAAGCCGCCGCGACGGACGCCGACGGCAACCTGATCGGGTACGGGACCGACATCGGACCGCAGGCCATCTGCTACCGCCAGGACCTGTTCGAGGCCGCGGGGCTGCCCACCGACCCGGCGGAGGTCGAGGCGCTCTTCGACGGCGACTGGAACACCTACTTCGACGTCGCGGACCAGTACAAGGCGGCGACCGGCAAGCCGATGATCGACGCGGCCAACTCCGTGCTGCAGGGAATCGTGAACCAGATGGAGTTCACGTACGACGAGCCCGACGGCACCGTCATCGCGACGAGCAACCCCGAGCTCGAGGAGGCGTACACGACCGTCGTGGAACGGGCCGTCCCGAACTCCGCATACTCCAAGCAGTGGGGCGACGACTGGAACGCCTCGATGGTCAACGGTGAGTTCGCCACCGTGCTCTGCCCCGGCTGGATGCAGGGAATCATCGAGGGACTCGCTCCCGATGTCACCGGCTGGAACATCGCCAACACGTTCCCGAACGGTGGCGGCAACTGGGGCGGTTCGTACCTGACGATCCCCGCGAACGGCAAGAACGTCAAGGCGGCGCAGGAACTCGCCGACTGGCTCTCGGCCCCCGAGCAGCAGGTCGAGGCGTTCCTCAACGTCAGCGCGTTCCCCAGTCAGACCGAGGCCTACGCCGATCCGAAGCTGACGGACTACACCAACGCGTACTTCAACGGCGCGAAGACCGGTGAGATCGGTGCCGACCGCGCCGAGGCCGTCACGGTGCGTCCCTACAAGAGCGCGAACTACTTCAAGTACCACGACGCTCTGCAGAACGCGGTGAACCGCGTCTTCGACGGAACCGAAGACGCCGCCACCTCGTGGAACACCTACGTCACCGAGGTCGAAGCCTTCTGACGATCCGAGTGACGCGGGCCGCGCCGAGCGGTGCGGCCCGCGTCACTCGTCTTCGACAAGCCTGTCGACCCTCGCGACCGAAGATACGGAGCCCCACGTGACCGCGACCGAAACCCGCCCGCGCGAGGCCGCCCCGCCGCACGCCGTGCGACCGGCCCCGCCGAGGCCGAAACTCACGTTTCGCAACAGGCTGACCCGGTGGGACTTCCGGTACTCGCCGTACATCTACATCGCGCCGTTCTTCGTCCTGTTCGCGATCATCGGGATCTTCCCGATCGCCTTCACGGCCGTGATCTCCTTCCAGGAGTGGGACCTGGTACGCAACTCCGGCACGTTCGTCGGGTTCGAGCAGTACACCTGGATCCTGAACGATCCCAAGTTCTGGACCGCACTTCGCAACACCTTCAGCATCTTCCTGCTGTCGACCATCCCGCAGCTGATCCTCGCGGTATTCATCGCCGCGATGCTCGACCGCAACATCCGCGGCAAGACCTTCTGGCGGATGAGCGTGCTGTTGCCTTACGTGATGGCGCCGGTCGCCGTGGCGCTGATCTTCAGCAACCTGTTCGGCGACAACCACGGCCTGGTGAACGGCTTCCTGACCGACATCGGGCTGAACAAGATCCCGTGGCACACCGATCCGTTCTGGAGTCACATCGCGATCGCGACGATGGTGAACTTCCGGTGGACCGGTTACAACGCCCTGATCTTGCTCGCGGCCATGCAGGCGGTACCACGCGAGTACTACGAGGCGGCCACCGTGGACGGCGCCAACGCCTTCCGCCAGTTCATCAGCATCACCCTGCCATCGCTGCGGCCCACCCTGATCTTCGTCGTCATCACCTCGACGATCGGCGGCCTGCAGATCTTCGACGAGCCGCGCATGTTCGACAACACGGGTGAGGGCGGAGCCGCGCAGCAGTGGCTGACGATCACTCTGTACCTCTACAACATCGGCTGGGGCGAGTTCAACTTCGGCCGTGCCGCAGCTCTCGCGTGGATCCTGTTCATCATCATCCTGGCCATCGGCCTGATCAACCTGGTCATCACGCGCCGCCTGGTGCGCGACGACGGCGGTGGGCGCCGCGGAGTCATCCGCAAGCGTCGCGGCCGGAAGGGAGACGCGCAGTGAGCGCCATCAGCACCCCGCCCCTCGCTGTCGTCGAGGAGAGCCTCCCGAACGCGCGGCGACGCCGTCGCAACGAGCGGACGACCAAGATCCGAGGCATCCGTGCGAGCGGATGGGTCTACATCGGACTAGGTGTCGTCGTCGTTTCGGCGATCTTCCCGTACTACTGGTCGTTCCTGATCGGCTCGGGCACCGCCTCGACCATCAACGATCCGACCATGTCGTGGATCCCCG
>CAYZEL010000003.1:13953-38839 GCA_964477515.1 uncultured Microbacterium sp. | reverse complement strand
CACCACACCCACTACGTGATCGGCTCGGGGGCGAACGACCCGCAGAAGTACGACCCGACGGCCTCGCGCGAGACCCTCGACCACTCCATCCCGTACATCTTCGCCGTCGCGCTCCAGGACGGCGGGTGGCACCACGTCGATTCGTATACCCCCGAGCGCGCACAGCGCCCCGACACCGTGGCGCTGTGGCAGAAGATCACCACCGCCGAGGATGCGGAGTGGACCCGCCGCTACCACTCCGAGGATCCGAACGAGAAGGCCTTCGGGGGACGCGTCGTGATCACGCTGACGGATGGCACGGTCATCGAGGACGAGATCGCGGTGGCCGACGCGCATCCGCTCGGCGCCCGCCCGTTCGCGCGCGCTGACTACGTTCGCAAGTTCCGCCTGCTCGCCGAGCCCGTGCTCGATGCGGCCGAGATCGAGCGGTTCCTGGCGCTGGCCGAGCGACTGCCCGAGTTGACCGCGGACGAGGTTCGGGAGCTCACGATCGTCGCGAAGCCCGGTGTGCTCGAGTCGGCCCCGGCGCCGAAGGGCCTCTTCTGATGCTGTACTCCGCGACCCCGGCGGCCGAGAAGCGCCGTCTGTTCCGCGAGCGCCTCGCCACGGGTGAGCTGCTGCGCTTCCCCGGTGCGTTCAACCCCCTGAGTGCCCGGCTGATCGAGCGCAAGGGCTTCGAGGGCGTCTACATCTCGGGTGCTGTGCTCGCGGCCGATCTCGGGTTGCCCGACATCGGCCTGACCACCCTCACCGAGGTCGCCGGGCGCGGCCAGCAGATCGCCCGGATGACCGAGCTGCCCGCCATCATCGACGCCGACACGGGTTTCGGTGAGCCGATGAACGTCGCCCGCACGATCCAGACGCTCGAGGACGCGGGCCTGGCCGGAGCCCACATCGAGGACCAGATCAACCCGAAGCGGTGCGGGCACCTCGACGGCAAGGCCGTCGTCGACGAGAACACGGCGATCAAGCGCATCCGAGCCGCGGTGGATGGACGCCGCGACCCGAACTTCCTCGTGATGGCGCGCACAGACATCCGCGCTGTGGAGGGCATGGACGCCGCGATCGACCGCGCGAAGGCGCTCGTCGACGCGGGTGCCGACGCGATCTTCCCCGAGGCGATGCGCACCCTCGAGGAGTTCGCCGCGATGCGGGCCGCGGTCGACGTGCCGATCCTGGCCAACATGACCGAGTTCGGCAAGAGCGAACTCTTCTCGAGCAACCAGCTGCGGGACGTCGGCGTGAACATCGTCATCTGGCCCGTATCGTTGCTGCGCATCGCGATGGGCGCGGCGGGTCGCGCCCTCGACACACTGAACGATGAGGGACACCTCACCGGCAAGCTGGACGAGATGCAGCACCGCGCCGACCTGTACGACCTGATCGACTACGAGCAGTACAACCGTTTCGACACCAGCGTCTTCAACTTCACCATCACGAAGGAGTGACCATGACCGACATCGACATCAAGAAGGGCCTGGCCGGAGTCACGGTCGACTACACGGCCGTCAGCAAGGTCAACCCCGACACCAACTCGCTGCTGTACCGGGGCTACCCCGTGCAGGAGCTCGCCGCGACGCAGTCCTTCGAGGCCGTCGCGTACCTGCTGTGGCATGGTGAGTTGCCGGATCCCTCGCAGCTGGCCGAATTCGAGGCGCTCGAGCGTTCGCAGCGGACCCTCGACGACGACGTCAAGCGTGTGATCGACCTGCTGCCCCTCGACTCGCACCCGATGGACGTCGTGCGCACCGCGGTCTCGATGTTCGGCGCGGCCGCGGCGGACGTCGCGGACAACTCGCCCACGGCCGACCTGGCCAAGGCGAAGCTGCTGTTCGCCAAGATCCCGGCCATGGTCGCGTACGACCAGCGCCGCCGCCGCGGGCAGGAGGCGGTGGCGCCGCGCGCCGATCTGGACTACTCGCGCAACTTCCTCTGGATGACGTTCGGCGAGGAGCCCGACGAGGTCGTCGCGCACGCGTTCAACGTGTCGATGATCCTGTACGCCGAGCACTCGTTCAACGCGTCCACGTTCACCGCGCGCGTGATCACGAGCACCACCGCCGACCTGTACTCGGCGGTCGTCGGCGCGATCGGTGCGCTCAAGGGCGCGCTGCACGGCGGAGCGAACGAGGCGGTCATGCACATCTTCGACGAGATCGGCAGCGCCGCGAACGTCGTGCCGTGGCTCGACGACGCCCTCGCCAACAAGAAGAAGATCATGGGTTTCGGGCACCGCGTCTACAAGAAGGGCGACTCGCGCGTCCCGACCATGAAGACGGCGCTCGACACCCTCATCGAGCACTACGAGGCGACGGACCTCGCGGCGCTCTACGACGCGCTCGAGAGCGAGTTCGTCTCGCGCAAGGCCATCTATCCGAACCTGGACTACCCGTCCGGGCCGTCGTACCACCTGATCGGGTTCGACACACCCACCTTCACACCTCTCTTCGTCGCCTCACGTGTGACGGGCTGGACGGCGCACATCATCGAGCAGACCGCATCCAATGCCCTCATCCGCCCGCTGTCGGCGTACAACGGGGTCGACGAGCGTCACATCGAGGGCTATGTGCCGAGCGAGGCCGAACTCGCGGTCGCCGAGCGGGCTGCCGAGGCGAGCTGAGCGAGATCCCCCGTCGGCATGGCTGATGCCGCGGGGGAGGACGGGGTCCGCCGAATAGACTCGAGCGGAAGGAGTGGGCCCCATGAAGACGCCGCTGCCGTTCACCCGCACGGCATGGCCGGGGGTCGCGGCGTCGAATCGGGCTGCCCGCCGACCACCGACGCAACCGCCGACGCAACCACCGAGGCAATCACCGCCGCGCCGCATTCGCGGTCTGACGCGCGGCCAGTGGTTGCTCGCCGTCACCGGCGGCGCGATCGCGGTTCTCTTCGTGACGGGCATGGCCATCGCGCTGGCCCGTTGGATCGTGAGTCTCGATGAGGTCCGCGCGTTTCTCGTGACCCATCCCGGCACGTACGCGCCGACGGTCGCCGTCGCGCCCGGCTTTCCGGCGTGGGTGCAGTGGCAGCACTTCTTCAACGTCTTCCTCATGGTGCTGATCATCCGCACGGGTTGGCAGGTGCGCACCGAGAAGCGGCCCGCTGCGTTCTGGTCGCCGCGTTCGAACAAGAAGCGCCGCATCAGCCTGACCCTGTGGTTCCACAATGCCCTCGACCTGCTGTGGTTCGTCAACGGCGTGGTGTTCGTGGTGCTGCTCTTCGTGACCGGGCACTGGGTGCGCCTCGTCCCGACGAGCCTCGAGGTCTTCCCGAACGCCCTCTCGGCGGCCCTGCAGTACGTGTCGCTGAACTGGCCGACCGAGAGCGGCTGGGCGAACTACAACAGCCTGCAGCAGCTGGCGTACTTCACGACGGTGTTCGTCGCGGCGCCGCTTGCCGCGATCACGGGAGTCCGGATGTCGGGGGTCTGGCCGAAGAACGCCACCACCCTGAACCGGGCCTTCCCGATCGAGTGGGCGCGGGCCCTGCACTTCCCGGTCATGTTGTACTTCGTCGTGTTCATCGTCGTGCACGTCACCCTCGTCTTCGCGACCGGGGCGCTGCGCAACCTCAACCACATGTATGCCGGGAACGACGGCCTGGGCTGGGCGGGCTTCTGGATCTTCGCCGCCTCGATGGCCGTGATCGTCGCGGCGTGGGTCGCGGCGCGTCCCGTCGTGATCGTGCCGATCGCCCGCCTGTTCGGAAAGGTCAAGTCCCGCTGACGCGCCGGGGGTTATCCCCCCGTGGAGTTTCCGGATGCCTCGGGCGCGCGCCGACGGGGCCCAGGCCTACCGTGGACCTATGTCCAGCACAGTCCTGACCGAACCCCGCGCTCGGTCACCCCTCGCCTCTCCGGGACGTATCTCGCTCTCGGCCCTCCACCTCGTCGCGCTCGGCTTGGTGGGTCCGATCGTCTTCACGATCCTCATCACCCTGCTGAGCGTCGGCCTGAGCCTTGTCCTCGTGGTCGGGATCGGCCTGATCTTCCTGATCGCATTCGTGTATGCGCTCTTCGCGGTCGGATGGCTCGAAACGGCGCGCGTCAACGGGTTGTACGGCTTCGGACTGCCCGCGCGGCAACCCCGCCGCAGCCCCAAGTCCGGCTTCGGCGGCTTCCTGCACACCGTCTGGCTCCAGTTCATCGATCCGGGCATGTGGCGCGGCGTGGCGAACTCCGCGATCGCGTCGGTGCTGGGTCTGATCGCGCTGGGCTTCCTCGGCCTCGCGGCCTCGGGCATCGCGCTCGCGTTCGCTCCCCTTTTTCCCGACGTGCCGACGTTTTCTCTCGGGGGCACGGGACTCCTGATCCCGGTCGCCTGGGCAGTGCCCGCGGGCATCGTCGCCGCGATCTTCTCGCTCGCGGCTGTGATCGGCCTGGCCATCCTCCACGGAGTCATCGCCCGGGCCATCCTCGTGCCCTCCCGTGAGGCGCAGCTGGCCGAAGCGGCGCGCACCTCGAACCTCCAGCGCGCGGGCGCCGTTCGCTCCGCCGAGGTCGAGCGCACACGCATCGAGCGCGACCTGCACGACGGGGTTCAGCCGCGGCTGGTCTCGGTGGGCATGACGCTGGGGCTCGCCCAGCAGAAGGTCGATGACGACCCGGCGGCCGCGAAGGCCCTCATCGCCGAGGCCCACACGTCCACCAAGGCAGCGATCACCGAATTGCGTCAGCTCGCCCGGGGCATTCACGCATCCGTTCTGGATGATCGAGGACTCGACGCGGCGCTGTCGGCCCTCGCCTCGCGCTCGCACATCCCCGTCGTCCTCGACGTGCGTCTGAGCGCGCGGTGCAGCAAGACGGCCGAGGCGGCCGCGTACTTCGTCATCGCCGAGTCGCTCACCAACGCCGCCAAGCACTCGCGGGCGAGCGAGGTGCGGGTTCTCGTCCGCGAGCGCGAGGGTGGGATGCTCTGGGCCCGCGTCGAAGACAACGGCATCGGCGGTGCGCACGTCACCCCGGGCGGAGGCATCGACGGCATCTCGCAGCGGGTGATCGGGGCGGGCGGCTCGTTCCGCCTCGACAGCCCGGCCGGCGGACCGACGACCGTAGAGGTGAGTGTGCCATGCGCATCCTGATCTGCGAGGACTCGGTCCTGCTGCGCGAGGGACTCGTGCGCCTGCTCGAGGACGCCGGTCACACCGTCGTCGCGGCCCTTGCCGACGCCTCCGAGCTCGACGAGACGGTGGCGACGGATGCTCCCGAGCTCTGCATCCTGGACGTCCGACTTCCCCCGACGTTCACGGACGAGGGCATCCGTGCCGCCCTGCGTCTACGCGCGGCCCATCCCGACCTGCCGGTGCTCGTGCTCTCGCAGTACGTCGAAGAGCGCTACGCGACCGAGCTGATCGCCGGGGAGGGTGGGGCGCTCGGCTACCTGCTGAAGGACCGCGTGGCCGATGTCACGGAGTTCCTCGAGACGGTCGCCCGCATCGGCGCCGGGGCCACGGTGTTCGACCCCGAGGTCGTCGCGCAGCTCCTCGGGCGTCGTCGCCGGGATGAACGGATGCGCCGCCTCACCGAACGCGAACGCTCCGTGCTCTCGCTCATCGCCGAGGGCAACTCCAACCAGGCCATCGCCCGTGCGCTGCACGTCAGCGAAGGAAGCGTCGAGAAGCACATCACGGCCGTCTTCCAGAAGCTCGATCTCGAGCAGGACGATTCCGGCAATCGGCGGGTGCTGGCGGCACTCGCCCACATCGAACACGGCACCCCCACGCACCACGGGGACGCCCCCCAGACAGGAGCACTCCGATGACCGACCAGCTCACACCCCCGGCCCCTCCCGCGCCGCCCGCACCCCCGACGGGACCCGAGAACGGCCCCGACCACGAACCCGGCTCCACTCCGCAACCAGCGCCGCAATCGGCCAAGGTCGTCGCGATCCTCACCGCCTCGCTCGGTGGGGCGATCGCCCTCGCGCTCGTGGGAGGCACCGTAATCTCGACGGTCGCGTCCGTGGCGGTCAGCACCGAGAGGCAGGCAGTCGGCGCGAGCGGTGTCGATGCGCTCGATGTCGACGTGTCTGCCGGGTCGCTGCGCATCGACTTCGCCGACGTGGACGACGCTTCGCTCGACGTCACCAGCGGATGGGGCAGCGGGGACTGGACGCTCGAACGTGACGGGGACGAACTCGTCGTCTCGTCGCCCGATTGGGCCTTCGGCGGTGCCTGGCTCTTCGGTGGCGACGTGCGCGCGACCCTGACGCTCCCGCGTGAGCTCGAAGACACCGTCCTGGACGCTCAGTTCACGGTCTCGGCCGGTGATCTCGACGCATCAGGTCGCTACGGCGAGCTCGACGTCGAGCTCGGGGCCGGTGCCGTCAACGTCTCGGGCGCGGCGCGCGAGGTCAGCGCGGACATCAGCGCCGGACGCGCCGACCTCGACCTGACCGATGTCCAGACCGCAGACCTCACGCTCAGCGCGGGTCAGCTCGACGGTCGATTCGACGGGTCGCGGCCGCGGCTCGTCGAGGTGAACGTCAGCGCGGGATCGCTGGACCTGGCCCTGCCCGACGGTGATTACGACGTCACGTCGAGCGTCTCGGCCGGCCGGCTCGACAACCGCCTGGATACCTCGGCCTCCGCGTCGAGTCGTATCGCGGTGGAGCTGTCGGCGGGTCAGGTCATCCTGCGCAGCGCCGACTGAACCCGCGTCAACCGGTCGACCCGGGTCGGCTCGGTGGAACGCATCCGCAAAGCCGACCGGGATCGACCGGTTCGCTGTCGTGCCGGGGCTCCGTCGCCGGATGCGTCAGCGAACGAAGCGGACTTCGGTGATCGTCTCGCCCAGGAACGGTTCCTCGTGCGAGACGCCGTCGAGGGTGAATCCGTTGCGGTGGTAGAAGCGGTGGGCGCGGGGATTGTCGTCCGCGACCCACAGGTACGCGCGCTCGTCTTCGGGGATGACGGCATCGAACAGACGCTGCCCGATGCCGGTGCCGTGCCAGGCTGCCAGCAGATAGAGGAAGTACAGTTCGCGCGGACGCGGGGCGTCGTCGTCACGGGCGGGGCCCGCGCCGGCGAAGCCGACGATCTCGCCGTTCACGAGGGCGGCGTACTGCACATAATCGGGGCCCTGGTTCATCCAGTGCGTCCACAACTCGGCCATGCGGCGGGCGGACACACTCTCGAGCGCGGCTCGGCTGATCAGGTGATCGTAGGTCTCGTGCCAGCAGGTGGCGTGGACCCGACCGAGGGCCTCGGCATCAACATCACGGACGGGGCGGACGACGACGTCGGTCTGGAGCTCTGCTTCCATGGCGAGACTCTACGTCAGCCTCTCGCGCGGGGGAAATCGGGGGCGCCTCCGCCGCGGATCAGTGCCTCGCGCGGGAGCGGTCGACGACGATGTTCACGATCGCGGCGATGATCAACACCGGCCAGAGGATGACGTTGATCCATGCGCTCACGCCCGCGTCGCCGCTGGTGAATTCGCTGATCGCGAAGAAGGTCAGCAGGACGCCGGCGACGATCAGGACGATCTGCAGCGTGATGTAGGAGCTCGAGCTCAGGGAAGTGCGTGCCATGCCGCGACCCTATCTGCGGCAGCGGTGGGATCCCTCGCGTCTTGCGTGCGACACGCGGGAGGGCGGATGTCGGGAACGCACAACGTATCCTCCACGATTCGACCGTCGGACGACCCCGCCGGTAGCGTCACGCTTCGTGAATGTGATCTGGCGCACGCTCCTCGTCATGCTCGCCGCGCGCCGTCGTGTGCGCCGTGACGGGCTCCTGCCGCCGACGACGGTCGGACGCATCCGTCTGCGAACGCTCCCCACCGATATCGATGTGCTGCGGCACATGAACAACGGCCGGTACCTGTCCCTCTTCGACCTCGGGCGCTGGGACCTGCTCGTCCGCACGGGGCTCGCCGACGCGATGCGCAAGCACGGCTGGTACGCGGTGGTCTCGAGCGAGACGATCACCTTCCGCAAGTCGCTCGATCTGTGGCAGCGCTTCACGCTCGAGTCGCGCCTGATCGGCCACGACGACCGCGCCATGTACCTCGAGCATCGGGCCGTCGTCGACGGTGAGATCTATGCGCGCGCGATCATCCGCGCCCGCATGCTCAAGCGGTCGGGCGGGTCGCTCGGCCACGAAGAGCTGTTCGCCGCCGTCGGGCGTCCCGAGGGGCTGCCCGAGGTTCCGGACTGGGTGCACGAGTGGGCCGCGGCATCCGCCCTGCCTTCGCCGCGCGCTGAGGCACCCACCGACTGGACGTAGCGGGTGCCCGCAGATCGACGCGCCGGGCTGAGCCGAGCCGCTCCGAGGGCGCGGACGTAGGCTGAGGAAATGCCGCCACTCGAGCCGAATCACGCGTCGCCGGGGCACACGGACACTCGCGAAGCCGAGGCCGTCCGCCTGGCCGAGAAGTGGGTCGCCGAGTCCGCGGAGAGCACGGTGGATCCCTCCGCGCGACGGCTGGCCGGAATCCTGGGCGACCGCAACGGCCTGCCCTTCACCGTGGGGTTCGTGGACGGCGTCATGCGTCCCGAGAGTCTCGTCGCCGCCGCGTCCCATCTGCACCGCGTGGCCCCGCTCGTCCCCGAATTCCTGCCCTGGTATCTGCGCGCCGCCGTCCGCGTCGGCGGTCAGATCGCGCCCGGGCTGCCGAGCCCGGTCGTCCCGATCGCGCGGCGCGTGCTGCGCGAGATGGTCGGGCACCTGGTCGTCGATGCACGTCCCGCGAAGCTCGGCCCGGCGATCCAACGGCTGCGGGCCGACGGTGCCCGGCTGAACCTCAACCTGCTCGGCGAGGCCGTCCTCGGCGAGGGTGAGGCGAGACGGCGGCTCGACGGCATCCACGAACTGATCCTCAGACCGGATGTCGACTACGTCTCGGTGAAGGTCTCCGCGATCGTGTCGTCCGTCTCGCTGTGGGCGTTCGACGACACCGTCGACCGTGTCGTCGAACGGCTGCTGCCCCTGTATCTGAGCGCGGTCGCGGACGGCACCTTCATCAATCTCGACATGGAGGAGTATCGCGATCTCGACCTCACGATCGCGGTGTTCACGCGGCTGCTCGAGGACCCGCGCCTGGCATCGCTCGAGGCGGGTATCGTCCTGCAGGCCTACCTGCCCGACGCGCTGCCCGCCCTGCGCGAGCTGACGGCATGGGCCCGAGTTCGTGTCGCCGCGGGAGGCGCGCGCATCAAGGTGCGGCTCGTGAAGGGCGCGAACCTCGCCATGGAGCGGGTCGACGCCGTCATGCACGGCTGGACGCTCGCGACCTACGACAGCAAGCTCGACACCGACGCCAACTACCTGCGCTGCCTCGACGAGGCGCTTCGCCCCGAAGCGACCGCCGCCGTGCGACTGGGCGTCGCCGGGCACAACCTCTTCGACGTCGCGTACGCGTGGTTGCTCGCCGGCGAGCGCGGCGTGCGTGACGACGTCGACATCGAGATGCTGCTGGGGATGGCGCAGGCGCAGGTCGAGGCCGTCGAGCGCGAGGTCGGTCGGGTGCTGCTCTACGTTCCCGTCGTCCGGCCGGACGAGTTCGACGTCGCCATCAGCTACCTCGTCCGTCGGCTGGAAGAGAGCGCGTCGAGTGAGAACTTCCTCTCGGCCGCGTTCGATCTCCATCACGACCCGGCGCTCTGGCAGCGCGAGCGGGCACGCTTCGGATCCTCGATCGCCCGAGCCTCCGAGGCATCCCTGCCCGTCGGCCCGCGTCGTCGCCCGCGCGCCGACGTCTCGACCCGGCCCCCGGTCGATCCCGGCGACATCGACCTCGACGAGACGCTCCCGGCGATCCGTCGCCCCGCATTCGACGTCCCGAACGCGGAGGTCGATGCCGGGCTCACGCAGGTCGTGCTGGGCATCGCGGAGGGCGCCAACGCGGGCACGCTCGGTGAGACCGCTGCGCCCGCACCCTCGCCCTTCCGCTTCGGAGAAGACCTCGTCGAAACCGCCGTCTACGCGCCGCGCGAGAAAGGGACGGATGCCCCCGCGCTCGGTTCCTCCACCGCCCGATTCGCGAACGCCCGGGACTCCGACCCGTCGCTGCCCGAGACCCGCGTGTGGGCGGCTGACGTCCTGGCCCGCGTGCCCGGCTCGGAGGCGGGAATCCGCACGATCCTCGCCGCTCGGCTCGACTCCGTGTCCCGCCTGGACGAACTCGTCGCGCGAACGCGCGAGGCCGGGGCGGAGTGGGGGTCGCGGTCGGCGGCGGATCGGGCCGCGGTCCTGACGCGGGCGGCATCCGTCCTCGAGGCGCGTCGCGGAGACCTGATCGAGGTCGCCGCAGCCGAGACCGGGAAGATCTTCGCGGAGGCCGACGTCGAGGTGAGCGAGGCCGTCGACTTCGCGCGCTACTACGCCGCGTCGGCGCACGAGCTCGACGCCGTCAGCGGCGCGGTGTTCGTCCCCGCGCGGCTGACGCTCGTCGCGCCGCCGTGGAATTTCCCGCTCGCGATCCCGGCGGGCGGCGTGCTGGCGGCGCTCGCCGCGGGTTCTGCTGTGGTCTTCAAGCCGGCACCCCAGGCGCGGCGCTGTGCCGCCGTGCTGGCGGACGCGCTGTGGGATGCCGGGGTGCCGCGCGATGTGCTCGCGCTCGTGGACATCGACGAGGGCGAGCTCGGTCGCCAGCTCGTGGCGCACGACGGCGTGGACCGGGTCATCCTGACCGGCTCGTGGGAGACGGCGGCCCTGTTCCGCTCGTGGCGCCCCGACCTGCCACTGCTCGCCGAGACGAGCGGCAAGAACGCGATGATCATCACCTCGACGGCAGATCTCGACCTGGCGGCGCGCGACCTCGTCCGGAGCGCGTTCGGCCACGCCGGACAGAAGTGCTCGGCGGCGAGCCTGGCGATCCTCGTCGGCCCGGTCGCCCGGTCCCGTCGCTTCGCCCGGCAGCTCGTCGACGCCACCGCCTCCCTCCGCATCGGGATGCCGGCGGACCGGCGGTCCGACGTCGGCCCCCTGATCGAACCGCCGACGGGCAAGCTCGCGTGGGCGCTGACGACCCTCGATGACGGCGAGCGCTGGCTCGTGCAGCCCCGGCCCCTCGATGACGAGCGGCGCCTGTGGACCCCCGGCATCCGTACCGGCGTGGAAGCCGGGTCGCGCTTCCACCGCGAGGAGTTCTTCGGACCGGTGCTCGGCATCATGCGTGCACGGTCGCTCGAGCACGCGATCGAGCTGCAGAACGGGGTCGACTACGGACTGACGGCGGGACTCTATACGCAGGACCCCGCGGATCTGCAGCGCTGGCTCGACAGCGTCGAGGCGGGCAATCTCTACGTCAACCGCGGGATCACGGGGGCGATCGTGCGGCGCCAGCCGTTCGGCGGATGGAAGCGATCATCCGTCGGTGCGGGAACGAAGGCGGGTGGGCCGAACTACCTCATCGGACTCGGGTCGTGGCGCCCCTCGGCGGGCGGGGCGCGCTCGGCGTCGCTGCACCTGCGAGGACTCGACTCCCGGCTGACCGCGATCATCGAGGCCGCACAGGCCACGCTCGACTACGACGCCTTCGAATGGTTGCGACGGGCTGCGCTGTCCGACGCGATCTCGTGGGACCGCGAGTTCGGTCAGGTCCGCGACGTCTCGCGGCTGGGTGTCGAGCGCAATCTCTTCCGTTACCGCCCGGTGCCCGTTGCCGTGCGCGCGACGGGCGATGCCGACTGGGGCGCCGTGCTCCGGGTGATCCTCGCGGGTGTCCGGGCACGTTCGCGCTTCTCGCTGAGCGCCCCGGTCGCCCTGCCGCCAGCCGTGCGGCGCGTTCTCTCCGAACTGAACGTGGACGTGCGTGTCGAGACCGACGCGCAGTGGATCGAGCGGATGGCGGTGCGTCCGATCGAGGGTGCGGCCAGGCCCTCCGCCGCTGGGGATGGCCCGGCCGCCGGGCCCGAAGCCCGGGCCCGGCTGATCGGGTCACCGGCCGCCGTCATGCCGTTGCGGACAGCGCTCGCCGAAGCCACCGGCGGTCATCCCGACCTCGCCGTGTATACGGATGAGGTCACGACGGCGGCCCGCATCGAATTGCTTCCATTCCTGCGCGAACAGTCGATCTCGATCACGGCACACCGGTTCGGTACTCCGGACCCGTGGAGCGAAGCCGTCATCTAGCACCAGCGACCGAAGCGGACGAACGGTCGGATGCTTCGGACGCCTGGTCGGGCGCTTGCTCTCGGATTCTGCAAGGCTCGAACCGTGACGTCGACCCCATCCGCACCCACCGCATCCGTCCCCACCGTGTCCCCCCGCACCGTGTCCGCCCACACCGTGTCGCCCTCGACCGGATCGACCCCGAATGGCGCGCCCGGGCGCGTCCGCGTGCGTTACGGCGCACTCGTCGTTGCGATGATGCTCAGCTTCGTCCTCGTGACGGCCGAGTTCCTGCCGAACGGCCTGCTCACCGACATCGCGGCCGGGCTGGGGGTGACGCCGGGGCAGGCGGGACAAATGGTGACCGTGACGGCGCTCGTGGGTCTCTTCGTTGCACCGACGATCGGTCTGATCTTCCCGCGCCTCGACCGGCGGAACCTGCTGGTCTGGTTGGCGCTCTCGGCCGCTCTGTCCAACGCGATCGTCGCGATCGCCCCCAACCTGCTGCTCGTGCTGGCGGCGCGGTTCCTGCTCGGGGCGGCGATCAGCGGGTTCTGGGCGATGTCGATCGCCGTCGCCGCGCGTCTTGCCGGCCCCGACAACGTCGGCCGCGGTGTGATGTTCACGTCCGCTGGGGTCTCGCTCGCGACCGTCGCCGGGGTGCCGATCGGCGTGCTGATCGGCGAGGCATTCGACTGGCGGGTCACGTTCGCCGTCTGCGCGGCGGTGACGGGTCTGCTCGCGATCGTCCTGGCGCTGGTGGTGCCGTCGATCCCCGCCGCCACGTCGGCCAGCATCGCGCAACTGATCGAAACGGTCCGCCGTCCCGGCGTGGCCCTCGGGTTGGTCGGTCACCTCCTGGTCGTCTTGGGGCACTTCTTCGCGTACTCGTACATCCGCCTGGCGCTCGAGCGGATGCCGGATGCCGATGCCACCACGATCGTCGTCCTGCTCGGCTTGTTCGGTCTGGGCGGCCTGATCGGCAACGTGGTCGTCGGGCTGATCGTCGACCGCACCTACGCGGTACTGTGCGTCGGCGTGCCCGCCGTGATCGCCCTGATGCTCGCCGGGATGATCGGCCTGTCCGGCTCGGTCATCGCGATCGGTGTCGTCTCGTTCGTCTGGGGCGGCCTGTTCGCGTCCTGGCTTATCATCGTCAACACGTGGGTCGGGCACCGGATGCCCGACCGGCTCGAGCCGGGCGGTGGGCTCGTCGTCGTCGGCTTCCAGCTCGCGATCGCCGTCGCCGCGGGCATCGGTGGCCTGCTGGTCGACGCGAGCGACGTCGTGGCGGTGTACTGCGTCGGGATCGTCGCGCTGGTGGTCGGCGCGGTCCTCTTCGGGCTCGCGAACCGCGTCCCCCGGGGCGCCGCCCGGTAGGTGCCACCCCGGAGTCGAGCGAGAAGCACGCTCCCGTGACGAAGGGGCTCCTTCCCGTGACGCGTCGGTTCCTGCCCGGTGGGTCGTCGGTGCGAATGCGGTGCGGACTCAACCACCGAGCGGTGTCGCGAGCGTGCCACGCTGCATCGCGATCCACGCGGAGGGGGTGACGCCCACGTGCTCGCGGAAGCGTCGGCTGAAGCCCTCCGTCGAGACGTATCCGAGCCCGATGCCGACCTCGGCGACCGATATGCCCGCGCTCAGCATCCGCATGGCGCGGGCCATGCGGGTCTGCGTCACGAACCGCGCCGGTGAGACCCCGTAGTGGTCGCGGAACGCCGCCGCGAATGCCGAGCGAGACATCGCGCCGACGCGCGCGAGGGTGTCGACCGTCCATGCGCGGCCCGGGTCGGCATCGACGGCGGCGACGACGCGGTCGAGGTGCGGATCGCGGTCGGCGGTCGGCCAGCCCCGGGGGGCGCACCCGAGCTCGAACCACACGCGGATGACCTCGAGCAGCAGCATCCGGTGCATGAGCAGGCAGATCACGGGATTCCCCGGGCGCGGCACGGCGCTCGGGGCTCCGAGGTGATGTGCGAGTTCGTCCGCTGCCGGACCGCGCTCGCGGAAGCCGTTCACCGCGAGCATCGAGGGCAGGGTCGCGGCGTGCCGCAGGGATGTCTCCGACAGACGCAGGCGTGAGAGCACCACGTGGGAGTCGTCGAGGGAGTCGAGGTGCAGACCGTCGCCGCCGCGGGTGAGGAGCGCATCGCCGGCGCTCAGGATCTCGTCTGCCCGGTGAGTGATGCCCGGGCGCGTGATGCAGGCGGTCGCGACATCGCGGTGCGAGAAGCGCACGGTGCCCTCCAGCACGACGATCAGGTTCATGCCTTCCGTCGCGGCGTGGTGCGCTCCGCGTTCCAACCGCAGCCGGACGGACTTGGCCTCCGTCACTTCGAGGCCGGCGAGAACCTGCGCGAGGCCCTCGGACTCGTTCGTCGGATGCATCGCCACGACACCGAGAACCGTCATCCAACCGCGGACATTCCCGCGTCGGCTTCGCGCCCGCGCCGACCACGTGGGTGGTCCGGGGCAGCGTCTCGGAGAGATAAAGAAATTATCTTTCTAGACCTCGCCCTGTTCACCCACCACGATGTCTGTGGGGGGATGAGCACGCCGTCCGGATTCGGGCTCGACGGCGGGTCTCTCTCGTTGAGTGATCAGCGACCCCGGCCGCCTGCAATCTGAGTCGGGCGGCCGGGGGGCGCCGTCGTCGGGCGATCGCCGTCTTCCGGCGATGCGAGGTCCTCTGTCGTGCGAACGGCTAATCGTCCACGGGAACGGTGAACCCCTCGATCATGCCCAGAATGCTGAGGCCGAACAGCGTCCACTCGCCGCTCGGAACCTCTGCGCCCTCGGGGATCTCGTACATCGGGTGGTTCAGGCCCTCCGCGGCGCGAATCGCGAAGCCCTCGCCGAGCGCCGCCATCGCTTCGGTGAAGTCCACGATCGTCAGAGGTTCGCGCATCCGGCGCCCGTAATGCTGCATCAGGGTGCCATAGAGGTCGGCGAATGCGGCGATCGAATCGCGATGGCGGACCGCGCTCGCCGCGCGCAGCTCGGGCCACGCACCCGCTGCTGTTCGCAGTGCGAGTGCGGTGATGAAGGCGTGCGAGTCGCGGGACTCGGGCTCGAGATGGAACTTCGACGAGTAGGTGACTTGGTCGAGCGCCGCCGCACGGACGACTTCCACGAGCGGTCCGTCCGCGGCGAGGATGTCTCGGATCGCGAGGTTCGCGCTCGTGACGGGTGGGGCGAAGCGCACGCCCACCATCGCCACGGCGAGGTCGCGGTGGAAGTCGTCCTGGTCGGTCCAGATCCGGTAGGCCGCGCCCGTCGTCAGGCCCACGATGCGCAACACCTCTTGGAGGCGGACGTGCTGCACGCCCGCCGTGACCCCACGCTCGAGCAGCAGCTGGATGGCGGCCTCGAGGATGAGGCTGCGGGTTTCTTCAGCGGTACGGCGCGTCATGCCCCTACCCTGGCAGGACTGCGCCGCGCTCCGCTCCGACTTTGGCCGGTGTAAATAAAACTTGACACGGTCGACGGGTCTCGTTAGCGTGGCCAATGTCAATAATTCCTGACATTGGAGCGATCGTGGTCTACGAAGAACGCAACACCTGGGTCGGGCTCATCGTGAGCGTGGTGGGGCTCGCCGTCTATGTGCTGCTCGTGTTGCAGCAGGCGGGGGATGGGCCACTCACCGACGTCGTGTGGTGGCCGATCATGCTCTGGACGATCCTCGGCAGCATCGTCGCATCGATCGTGATCAGCATCCTGTGGGGGATCCTCGCCGGGGTTCGTGACCGTGAGGGCGTCGGAACGTCCGATCAGCGGGATCGGGACATCGCGCACATGGGCGGCCGCGTCGGCCAGTCGTTCCTCGTGATCGCGGGACTCGCCGTGCTCGTGCTGTGCGCCCTCGAAGCGGACTGGTTCTGGATCGCCAACACGATGTTCTTCGGCTTCGTCCTCTCGGCGTTCGTCGGTGGAGTCGCGAGCGTCATCGCCTATCGACGTGGGCTCGCCTGATGGTCAAGCCCACGCGCGTGACCAACTCCATCCGCAGCATCCGCGAGGGCGCCGGGTTCACACAGGCCGAACTCGCGGCGCGGATCGGGGTGACGCGACAGACCCTGATAGCGATCGAACAGGGCAGGTACTCGCCGAGCCTCGAGCTCGCCTTCCAGATCGCGCGCGTCTTCGGGATCGGCCTCGACGACGTCTTCCAGTACCCGGTCGATCTCTCGGCGAAGGAGCAATCATGACGGATGCAGCGGCCGCCTCTTCCACGACCACCTCGTCCATGACCACCGCCTCCATGGTCGCCTGGCGACAGGCCTCGTATGGCGGTCCCGAGGTCGTGAAGCGCGAGCGGATGCCGGTGCCCCAGCCGGGCGCGGGCGAGGTGCTGCTGCGGGTGCGGGCAACCGCGCTGCATGCCGGTGACGTGCACATCATGCGCGGGGAACCCGTGCTGGTGCGGGCGTTCTTCGGCCTCCGGCGGCCGCGCATCGCGACACGGGGGATGGATGTCGCGGGCACGGTCGTCACGGTCGGAATGGGGGTGACGGGGCTCACCGTGGGCGACGAGGTCGTCGGAGAACTACCCGGCGGCGGGCTCGCCGAGTACGTGATCGCACCGGCCGCGCGCGTTGTGACACGTCCGGAGTCGATCGATGCGGTGACGCGGCCGCGATCCCCGTCTCCGCGGGCACGGCCTGGCAGGCGCTCGATCTGGCGGGCGATCGGGTGGGGCCGACGCGACGCGTCCTCGTGATCGGGGCCAGCGGCGGGGTGGGCACCTATACGGTTCGGCTGGCCGCACTCCGAGGCGCCGAGGTCTGGGCGATCTGCGGGGCCCGCAACGAGCGGCTCGTTGCAGACCTCGGTGCCGTGCGCACGTTCGATTACGCGCGGGTCGACGTCGGGGCTTCGCCGCCCGAGTTGCCCCCGGCATCCTTCGACGCCGTCATCGACATCGTCGGCGCGGCACCGCTACGTGCGCTCCGCCGCCTGGTGACACCCGAGGGGTGCGTCGTGATGGTGTCGGGCGAGGGCGGGCGAATCCTCGGTCCGATCGGGAGGATGCTGCGCGCCGGACTGATCTCGCTGAGCCGCGGTCCCCGGCTCAAGCCGCTCGCGGCGACGGCGAAGCCCGCGATCACCCGGCAGCTGCTCGCGTTGGTGGAGGAGGGTCGGCTGCGGCCGGTTATCGAGCGGACCTACCCGCTGGCCGACGCGGGGTCCGCCCTCGCCCACGTCGATGGCGGGCACACGGTCGGCAAGGTCGTCGTCACCGTGCCGGGAGCGGGGCCGCGCCCGGCCCACGAGAGGACGCAACATGCCGTGAAGCCCCGCGCCCGCACGGCATGTTGCGTCCTCTCGCCGTGGGGCCGACCGGACCACGGCCCGGGGTGATCGCGCTCGGGCGCCCGGGGGTGAGAGAATGCCGGTGGCGTGTTCGTGCCGACCTTTCCTCGCCGCTCTCCCGGGAGCCCGAGTCGAAGGGCCGCCGAACCTCAGGACAGCGTCCGCCGCACCTCTACCCAGGAGCAGAGATGTCGACGCACCCCGTTTCCTCCGCAGCAGTCCCCGCAACCGAGTCCACGACCGTGACCCAGACGCCCGGTGTCGGCCGCACCGCGCAGCACCGTCGCTACCTGATGTGCCGACCCGACCACTTCACGGTCAGCTACAGCATCAACCCCTGGATGCGGCCGGAGCGGCCCACCGACACCGAGACGGCCCTTCGCCAGTGGCGCGCCCTCTACGACACCTACATCTCGCTCGGACACGAGGTCCACCTGATCGATCCCGTCGAAGGACTGCCCGACATGGTCTACACGGCTAACGGCGGATTCCTGATCGACGGCGTCGCGTACGGTCCGAAGTTCCGGTTCGCCGAGCGGGCACCCGAGGCCGCGCACTTCAACGCCTGGTTCGCCGCGAACGGGTTCGAACTCGTCGAGGCCGTTGAGGTCAACGAGGGCGAGGGCGACTTCCTGCTCGTAGGCGACACGATCCTCGCGGGCACGGGCTTCCGCTCGACGGGCGACAGCCACCGCGAGGTGGGTGAGGTCTTCGGGCGCGAGGTCGTGAGCCTGACCCTGACCGACCCCCGGTTCTACCACCTCGACACCGCGATCGCCGTCCTCGACCCCGTTCAGGGCGCCGAGCGCGGTGGCCCCGATCGCGCCAACATCGCCTACCTGCCGCAGGCATTCGACGCCGCGAGCCGGGCGATCCTCGCCGAGCGCTACCCCGACGCGATCCGTGTCTCGGAAGCCGACGGCGACGTCTTCGGGCTGAACTCGGCCAGCGACGGCCGCAACGTGCTGATCTCGCCCCGCGCCACCGGCTTCGAAGCGCAGCTGCGCGAGCGCGGCTACACGCCGATCCTGATCGACCTGTCCGAGCTGCTGTTGGGCGGCGGCGGGATCAAGTGCTGCACGCTCGAGTTGAGGGGACAGGAATCATGACGAATCTCGACACGGCGAGCATCCGGGTGGTCGCGCTCGAAGACGAACACCTCGCCCACAACTACCACCCGCTGCCGGTCGTGATCGCGCGGGGCGAGGGCGCGTGGGTGACGGATGTCGAGGGCAAGCGCTACCTCGACCTGCTGTCGGCGTACTCGGCCCTCAACTTCGGCCACGGGCATCCGGCGATCCTCGAGGCCGCGCGCGAGCAGCTCGGCCGTCTGACACTGACGAGTCGGGCGTACCACAACGACCGGCTCGGACCCTTCGCCGCGGCCCTCGCCGACCTTGCCGGCAAGGACATGGTCCTGCCCATGAACACGGGCGCCGAGGCGGTCGAGACGGGCATCAAGGTCGCGCGGGCGTGGGGGTATCGGGTCAAGGGCATCGCCCCGGATGCCGCGACCATCATCGTCGCGGACGGCAACTTCCATGGCCGCACGACGACGATCGTCGGCTTCAGCGACGACCCGCAGGCGCGGAGCGACTTCGGGCCGTTCGCGCCGGGCTTCGTGAGCGTTCCCTTCGGGGATGCCGCCGCGATCGAGGCCGCGATCGACGAGAACACCGCGGCCGTTCTGATCGAGCCGATCCAGGGCGAGGCGGGTGTCATCGTGCCCCCCGAGGGCTACCTGCGCGCGGTGCGCGAGATCACGACGCGCCACGGCGTCCTGATGATCGCGGACGAGATCCAGTCGGGCCTCGGCCGCGTCGGCACGACCTTCGCGTGCGATCGCGAGGGGGTCGTGCCCGACGCGTACCTGCTCGGCAAGGCGCTCGGCGGAGGCATCCTGCCCCTGTCGGCGGTCGTGGCGAACGTCGACGTGCTGGGTGTCATCCGGCCCGGCGAGCACGGCTCCACGTTCGGCGGCAACCCGCTCGCCGCCGCCGTGGGTCTGCGGGTGGTCGAGATGCTCGCGTCGGGCGAGTTCCAAGAGCGCGCCAGGGCGCTGGGCGAGCACCTGGGTCAGAAGCTCGCGGAGCTGGTGGGATCGGGAGTCACGTCCGTCCGGCGAGCGGGCCTGTGGGCCGGAGTCGACATCGACCCGGGCGTCGGTACGGGCCGCGAGATCGCCGAGCGTCTGCTCGCACGCGGCGTGCTCGTGAAGGACACGCACGGGCAGACGATCCGGATCGCGCCGCCGCTCGTCATTCGCGCGACCGAGCTCGACTGGGCGGTCGAGCAGCTGCGCGTCGTGCTTGCCGACTGACGCGACTCAGCTGACGCGGATGCTCAGCTCGTCCCAGCCTGTCGCCCCGTCGGGGATGACGCCCCGCACGTCACTCGTCTGCGTCTCGCCATCCACGTTGGTCGCACGGCACCGGATGGTGTGGTCGCCGGATGTCGCGGACCACGGCAGACTCCACTGCACCCACGTGTCGTCCGAGATCGCCGTGGCCAGCGTCGCCGGCTGCCAGGCGCCGCCGTCGACCTGGACCTCGACGCCCGAGACGCCGACGTGCTGCTGCCAGGCGACTCCCGCTATCACGGTGTCACCCGCGGCGAGGACCGAGCCGGACCGCGGGACGTCGATCCGCGATTGCAGCTTGACCGGGCCGAGTTCGGACCATCCGCGGTCGGTCCAGTAGGCGGTCGCGTCCGCGAAGGTGGTGACCTCCATCTCGACGACCCACTTCGTCGCCGACACGTAGCCATAGAGCCCGGGCACGACCATCCGGACCGGGAAGCCGTGCTCGGCGGGCAGCGGCTGCCCGTTCATGCCGACCGCAAGGATGGCGTTGCGACCGTCGGTCAGCGCTTCTATCGGGCTGCTGGCCGTGAAGCCGTCGACCGACCGCGACAGCACCATGTCGGCGCCCGTCTTCGGGCGCGCGCGTCGGAGCAGCTCGCGGATCGGATAGCCGAGCCACAGAGCATTGCCGATCAGGTCCCCGCCCACCTCGTTCGAGACACAGGTCAGGGTCGTGACACTCTCTTCCAGGGGCAGCGCGAGCAGCTCATCCCAGCCGATCGTGACCTCCTGCTCCACCATGCCGTGGATGCGCAGCGACCACTCCGTCGGGTCGACCTGCGGCACGATCAGGGCTGTGTCGATGCGATAGAACCGGTCGTTCGGGGTGATGACGGGGGTCAGCCCCTCGATGCCCAGCTCGGCACCGGGCGGGACCGGCGCGGCCGTCGTCAACGGGGTCGGGAGGCGGATGGCGTCGCGGACGGCCGTCGCGGCCCGGCCTCCGGCGCGCACGGCGCTCGAGCCGAAGGCGGTGAGCGCACCGATGGCCGCCGCGCCACCGCTCCAGATGAGGAACGAGCGTCGATCCGGGTCGGAACCGTAGGTCGTCGATCGAGGTGTCGTCGCGTCAGCCGCGACATCCGCCGCGTTATCGGTCGCGCGCGCGGGCAGGCGCCGGATGAGCACGCCGAGTGCGATGGCCGCGGCCGCGGCCGAGACCACCGAGGGGATCCACGACGCGCCGGTGGCGTTCGCCCGTGTCATCGCGGCCACGACCCCGAACGCCCCGAGCGCGAGGACGATCACGCGACCCCAGGGCGGGCGTCGCGCTTCGAGCAGTCCGGAAGCCGCGGCGATGAGGGCGAGGACGACGGCGATCCCGGCCAGAAGGGCGATCTTGTCGAGCGTGCCGAACAGCGCGATCGCGAGGTCCTTGGCCCACGGCGGGGCGAGGTCGATCATGAGCGAGCCGATACTCGCGGTGGGGCTGGCCGTGGGGGAGAGGATCGCCGCCGCCAACTCGCCGAGCCCGGCGCCGAACGCGACCGCCGCGACGCCCGCCCATCCCGCCGATACGCGGCCCGGCGCGCGGTCGCTGTGCGTCATGGTGAGAGCCTACGTGCGGTTTCGAGGGCGCGGGCGGTGCGTTTGCCGTGAGCGTCGAGCCGGCGCGTGGCCGCGCCGTGACCGAAACATCTCGGCAACACGGCCGGGGCTAGGCTCGGGGCATGGGAGACCTCTTCGACGGCTACGGCTCGACTCTTGCGCCGCGGAAGACAGCCGAGGGCCTTCCCGCCTACGACGAGATGTTCGGCGGACCGGAGCATCCGGGTGCCCTCGCCGAGTCCCGTCAGGCGTATCGCGAGCTCTATCAGGCGCTCGCGCGGATGACCCAGGAAGAGCTGCGCGGGCGCACCGATTCGCTCGCGAGCTCGTACCTCGCACAGGGGGTCACGTTCGATTTCGCGGGCGAAGAACGGCCGTTCCCTCTGGATGCCGTTCCGCGCATCATCGACTTCGACGAGTGGTCGCATGTCGAGGCCGGCATCAAGCAGCGTGTTCGGGCCCTCGAGGCATTCCTCGATGATGCGTACGGTCGGCAGAATTGCGTGCGGGACGGGGTGATCCCCGCCCAGCTCATCGCCTCGTCACAGTACTTCTATCGCCAGGCCCACGACATCCATGCCGCCAACGGCGTACGCATCCAGGTTTCGGGCATCGATCTGATCCGCGACGAGCACGGCCAGATGCGCGTACTCGAAGACAACGTCCGCGTGCCGAGCGGTGTCAGCTACGTCATCTCGAACCGTCGGGTCATGGCGCAGACGCTTCCGGAACTCTTCGTCTCGATGCGGGTCCGCCCCGTCGGCGACTACCCGAACAAGCTGCTGGCAGCGCTGCGCGCGTCCGCTCCGCCCGGAATCGACGAGCCGAACGTCGTCGTCCTCACGCCCGGCGTCTACAACTCGGCCTACTTCGAGCACACGCTGCTCGCCCGCCTGATGGGTGTGGAACTGGTCGAGGGGCGCGACCTGCTGTGCGCCGGGGGCAAGGTCTTCATGCGGACCACCCGTGGCCCCCGTCGTGTCGACGTGATCTATCGCCGCGTCGACGACGACTTCCTCGACCCCCTGCAGTTCCGCGCGGACTCGATGCTCGGCGCCCCCGGCCTGATGCTCGCCGCGCGCCTGGGCAACGTCACGATCGCGAACGCCGTCGGCAACGGCGTCGCCGACGACAAGCTCCTCTACACGTACACGCCGGACCTGATCCGCTACTACCTCTCGGAAGAGCCGATCCTGCCCATCGTCGACACCTGGCGGCTGGAAGATCCGGGCGCCCTCGAAGAGGTCCTCGACCGCCTGCCCGAGCTCGTGGTGAAGCCCGTCGACGGGTCGGGCGGCAAGGGGCTGGTCGTGGGTCCGGATGCCTCACGGGCCGAACTCGATCAGCTGCGCAAACGCCTGATCGCCGACCCTCGCGGCTGGATCGCGCAGCCGGTCATGATGCTCTCGACCATCCCCACTCTCGTCGAGGACGGGATGCGTCCGCGTCACGCCGACCTGCGCCCCTTCGCCGTGAACGACGGCGACGACATCTGGGTGCTGCCGGGAGGGCTCACCCGCGTCGCCCTGCCGGAGGGCCAGCTCGTCGTCAATTCCAGCCAGGGCGGAGGATCGAAGGACACCTGGATCGTCGGCGGTTCTGCCCCGACGCACGTCGAGTACGGGCAGGGGCACGGCATGGCGGGGCTCGTGGCCGACCAGGCGGCGACCGTCACCGAGTCGATCTCGATCATCTACGCCGAGGACGGCGACGAGGAGCAGTCCGAGGTGACCCATTCGCCGCAGGACCGCCCGCGCAGCCGCGTCGAACAGCAGGAGCAGCAGCAACAGCAGCGCCAGGACGGTGTCCCATGCTGAGCCGCATCGCTGAATCCCTGTTCTGGATCGGCCGCTACATCGAGCGCAGCGACGGCACCGCCCGCATCCTCGACGTGCACCTGCAGCTTCTGCTCGAGGACCCGTGGATCGACGAAGAGATCGCGTGCCGCGCGATGCTCACCGTGATGGGATCGACCGCGCCCGCGGCGGCCGAGAGTGTTCGGCGCGAGGACGTGCTGTCGCGACTGGCCGTCGATCGGATGAACCCCGCGAGCATCGCCTATTCGCTCACCGCCGCTCGCGAGAACGCTCGTCGTGCCCGCGAGATCGTGTCGACCGAGCTCTGGGAGTGCCTCAACACGACCAGCGCGCGGATGCCGCGACGTCTGCAGACCGAGAAGGTCCACGAGTTCTTCCAGTGGGTGCGAGAGCGTGCAGCCCTCGCGACCGGCATCGTCGATTCTTCGACGAGCCGCGACGAGTCGTGGCAGTTCTTCACGCTCGGGCGAAGCATCGAGCGTGCCGACATGACGGCGCGCCTGCTCGCGACCCGATCGCTGACCGAGGCATCCGGTCCGTCGTGGACCACGATCCTGCGTTCGTGCGGTGCGTACGAGGCGTACCTGCGCACGTATCGCGGCATGCCGAGCGCGAAGAACGCCGCCGAATTCCTTCTGCTCGACCGTCTGTTCCCGCGGTCGATCATCTACTCCATCCAGCGTGCCGAGGACTGCATGAGCGCCATCGACCCCCGCGAAGACCGCGTCGGTCACTCCAACAGCGTGCTGCGCGCGCTGGGACAGATCCGCAACGACCTCGAATACCGACCGATCGGCGAGATCCTCGGAGAGCTGCCCCGCCACATGGATCGCGTCCAGCGCGTCACGCGCGAGGCCTCGGAGGCGATCCGCGCGCGGTTCTTCCCGACGCAGGCCGAGCCGAGCTGGATCGGAGAGATCTCGTGAAGCGCCTCAGGATCGAGCACGCCACGGGTTTCTCGTATCCGGGGGACGTCTCGGCGTCGTACAACGAGGCGCGGATGCTTCCCGGCACGACCGACAGTCAGTTCGTGCTGAGTTCGTCGCTGGACATCGAGCCCTCGACATCCGTCAACACCTACGTCGACTACTTCGGCACTCGGGTGAGCGCCTTCGATGTGCTCTCGCCCCACGCGGACCTGCAGATCACGGCCCGCAGCCTGGTGGAGGTACGGCCCAGGCCCATCGAGCACAGCGGCATCACCTGGGAGCGGCTCGCGGTCGAGGCGGCGAGGTCGATCGAGACGGTCGAGCAGCTGACGCAGACCAACCGCACGATGCCCCACCCGGATGTCGCCGAGATCGCGCAGACGATCGCATCGCGGCACGACGATCCGGGCCGCGCGGCTCACGACATCGTCGTCGCGATCGGTGACGCCGTCGAGTACATGTCCGGGGTCACGGGCGTGCACTCCACGGCCGTGGAGGCCTGGGAGGCCCGCAAGGGTGTGTGTCAGGACATGGCGCACATCGCACTGGGTGCGTTGCGGTCCGTGGGCATCCCGGCTCGCTACGTGTCGGGATATCTGCACCCGAAGCCCAACGCCGAGGTCGGCGTGGCCGTGACCGGCGAGTCGCATGCCTGGGTCGAGTGGTTCGCGGGCGAGTGGCAGGGATTCGACCCGACGAACAACATCGAGATCGGTGACCGGCACGTGCTGGTCGGCCGCGGGCGCGACTACAACGACGTGCCGCCGTTGCGCGGCGTGTACGCCGGCCCGTTCAAGAGCCAGCTGTTCGTGCGCGTGACGATCACTCGCGAGGCCTGAGCCTCCGACTCAGTGGTCTCGGAG
>CAYZEL010000003.1:0-13853 GCA_964477515.1 uncultured Microbacterium sp. | reverse complement strand
CGTGCGCGTGACGATCACTCGCGAGGCCTGAGCCTCCGACTCAGTGGTCTCGGAGTGCGCGGATCAGCTCGTTCTTCCTCATGCTCGAGTACCCGGACAGGCCGAGGTCCCGCGCGCGCTTCTTCAACTGGGGCACCGTCCAGTCGTCGTAACTCCCTGACCGTCCGCCCTTGCTGCCGACATCCGACCGCCCCGCTTTCGTGCCGCCGGCGGCGTTGGAGATGCGCGCGGCTTTCTCTTTCGAGGCGCCGCTGTTCCGGAGTGCCTCGTACATCTCGGGATCCTTCAGCCGGGAGTCCTTTTCGCTCGGCAAGACCGTCTCCTCTCCGTGACGCGGATTCTCGTGAGACCATCACCGAATCACGCCCCCACGCGGACCGTGAAGACACTTGACAGCTGCCGATCGCCACGCCAGGTCGCCACGCCAGATCGCCACGCCAGATCGCCACGTCAGACGGACGTGAGTCGATCGTGATGCGAAACGCGTCAGGCCTGGATCGGGTTCGCTGCCGTCACGACCGAGATGGGTCGTGTCTGGTCGATTTCGAGACCGAAGCGGCGCGTGCGGTGGCGGTGCAACCGGCCGGAGGCGAGCAGCCAGATCACGCCGATGACGAACGAGGCGAGCCCCGCGGCCGCGCCCACGAGAATCGCCGAGCGCGGACTGAACTCGGCAGCGAACCACCCGACGATGGGTGCGCCGATCGGGGTTCCGCCCATGATGACCGCGAGGTACAGAGCCATGACGCGCCCGCGCAGGCTCGGGTCGGTCGTCGTCTGCACGTAGCCGTTGGCGGTCGTCAGCATCGTGACGATCGACAGCCCGACGAGGATCTGTGTCGCCGCGTATGTCCAATACGTCGGCATCAGAACGGATGTCGCGGAAGCCAGGGCGAATCCCAGCGTCGCCAGCACGACGACCCTCAACCGGGCGCGATCCCGCCGCGCGGCGAGCAGGGCGCCCACGACCGATCCGATCGCCAGGATCGACGAGAGCAGCCCAAAACCGTCCGCGCCCTGACCGAACTCGAGCGCCATCGTCGAGGCGAAGATCGGGAAGTTCATGCCGAAGGCGCCCACGAGGAAGACCATGACGAACACGACGACGAGATCCGGACGTCTGCGAACGTAGCGGAATCCGTCGGCAAGCCGAGTGCCCGCGTGCGAGACGGCGCGCGGGACGAGCTCACTCGGCCGGATCAGCAGAAGGGCGATCACCGTCGCGAGGAACGTTCCGGCGTTGACGAGGAAGACCCATCCCGTGCCGATCGCGACGATCATGAGGCCGGCCACAGCGGGGCCGATCAGGCGCGCGCCGTTGAACGATGCCGCATTCAGGGCGACGGCATTGGACGCGTTCTCGCGCGAGACGAGATCGGTCACGAACGTCTGCCGGGCCGGATTATCGAATGCCATGACGACGCCGAGCGCGAGGGCGAAGGCGTACATCAGCGGCAGTGTCATCGCGCCGACGAGCAGCAGCACGCCGAGCGCGATCGCCAGCATGAGCAGGATGGTCTGGGTGAGCATCAGCAGACGCCTGCGCTCGAAACGGTCGGCCACCCACCCCGTCACGCTCACGAGCAGCAGCGGCGGCCCGAACTGCAGCGCCATCGTGATGCCGACGGCGGCCGCATCGTTGTCGGTGAGCTGCGTCAGAACGACCCAGTTCTGGGCCGTCGACTGCATCCAGGCGCCGACGTTCGAAACCATCGCGCCGATGAACCAGATCCGGTAGTTGAAGACCGAGAAGGAGCGGAACATGGCGCTCATCGGTCGGCGATCCGTGCCAGCAGCGCGGCCGCCTGGCCGAGCGTCGCCCGCTCGGCAGGGGTGAAGTCCGACAGGGTGGCCTCGAGCCAGGCGTCTCGCAGGCGCGCGGTCTCCGTGACGACATCGCGCCCCGCGTCGCTCAGGGCGATATTGACCTTCCGCCGATCCGTGTCATCGGGTGTGCGGGTGATGTATCCCCACTCCTCCAGGCAGTTGACCGTGCGATTCATCGAGGGGGCCGAGACGCGCTCGCGCTCGGCGAGTTCGCTCAGGGTGTGCGGCCCCTTCACCCGCAGCCAGCTGAGCACCGCGATCTGTCCGTCGCTCATCGTGTCGACGGCACGTTCGGCGCGGAGACGACGCGAGAACCGTAGGACGGCCATTCGGAGGCTTGACGCCTCTTCGTCCAGACCGGGTGCAGTGGCGGATGCGACGGGGGATGCGGCGACATCGGTTCCGGTAGACACAATCGTTAGCCTAGCTCATTACCTTTGCTAACGAAATAGGAAGGATGCATCCGACGATTCAGGCCGTCGTGACAGCGTCCTCGCCCGCCGGATCGAGCTCTCCGGGCTTGCGGCCCGAGCCGAGGGCCAGGGTGGCCACCAGACCCACCGCGAGGAACCCCGCCGCGGTGAAGGCCGCCAGGCGCGTGCCATCCGAGAACGCCTCACGCGCAGCGTCCTGATACGGCGCCGTCGCGGGGTTCTGACCCAGCCCGGCGATCGCACCACCCGCCGAATCGACGACGGCGCTCACCAGCTGGTCGCGGTCGGCGGCGGGTACCCCGGCGTCGTCGAGCTTGGCGCCGAAGATCCCTGCCGTGCTGGTGAAGAGCACCGTTCCGAGGATCGCGATTCCGAGCGCCGAACCCACCTGCCGCGCCGTGGACTGCGTGCCCGATCCCTGTCCCGAGAGCGCGACCGGCACGTCTTGCAGGATGACTCCGGTCAACTGCGCCGTTGCCAATCCCACCCCGAAGCCGTAGACGAAGAGGGCGGGCAGCAGCCATCCCCATGCGGCATCGGGGGCGATGATCACGGCCGCCCAGGCAACACCGATGAGCTCGGCGAGGATGCCGACGCGCACGACGACCACGGGACGGATGCGGCCCGAGGTCGACGCCGCGACACCGCTGGCGACGAACGACCCGATCGCGAGCGCGAGGAGCACGAGCCCCGTTTGGAGCGCATCGAATCCGAGGACGAACTGCAGCCACAGCGGGAGTGACAGGATCAGCCCGAACTCGCCCAGAGCGATCACGAGCGCAGCGATGTTGCCGTTGCGGAACGATCCGATGCGGAAGAGCGAGAGCTCCAGGAGGGAGGCGCGATCGTGACGCCGCCGATAGCGGCTCCACAGCAGGAACGCGACGAGCGCGAGCGCGGCGACGAGGAATGCGAACGGCACGGGGGACAGCGGGCCCGGCCACGTCCACCCCGCGATCGAGAACGGTCGATCGCTCGACCGCCACCAGCCGTAGGTGCGCCCCTCGATCAGCCCGAAGACGAGCGGGCCGAACAAGAGCACCGACAGGACGGCCCCCACGATGTCGAGCCCACGACGCACCGGTTCGCGTGACTCCTCGATCGTCAGGAAGACGCCGACCAGGATGACGAGCCCCAGGGGGACGTTGATGCCGAAGGCCCAGCGCCACGAGAAAGCCGTGGTGAGCCAGCCACCGAGCAGCGGGCCGAGCGCGGCCATCCCCCCGATCGTCGACCCCCACACGGCGAACGCGATGCCGCGGTCGCGTCCGCGGAACGTCGCGTTGATCAACGACAGGGTCGTCGGCAGGATCATCGCCCCGCCGATGCCCTGCACCAGGCGAGCCAGGATGAGCAGGCGCCCGTCGGGAGCGAGGGCTGCGAAGACGGATGCGAGGGCGAAGATCACGACGCCGATCAGCATGAGGCGGCGTCGACCGACGCGGTCGGCGAGGCTGCCGAAGAGCAGCAGGAGAGAGGCGAAGACGAGCGTGTACGCCTCTTGTACCCACTGCACCTCGGTCGAACTGATCTTCAACTCGTCGACGATCGAAGGAACGGCCACGTTGACGATCGTCGAGTCGACGATGATCAGCGAGACCGCGAGGCTGATGAATACGAGGCCTACCCAGCGGCGGTTGGAGCGATCGATCATGGGGGCGCTTTCTCGCGGGAACGGCGTGACTCTACACCCGGGTGTGCGGGTGCTCCCGCCAGTAGAGTCGACGAATGCCGGAGTACACCGATGACCACGGCGTGGCGATCGTCTACGACGTCCACCCCGCGACGACCGCCCCCCGCGCCATCGTCCAGTTGCTGCACGGCGTGGGTGAGCACGCGGGTCGCTATGGCGCCCTGATCGCCCAACTCACCGCGGACGGTTACACGGTCTACGCCGACGACCACCGTGGCCACGGGCGCACGGGGCTTCGTCAACACGGGGATCCGGCCCACCTCGGTCGGCTGGGCCGTGGCGGCATGCCCGCGACCGTCGCCGCGCTGCGACAGTTCAGCGAGCTGATCCGCGCCGAGAACCCGGACCTTCCGCTCGTGCTGCTCGGACACTCGTGGGGTTCCTTCCTCGCCCAGATGCTCGTCAACGACGACCCCGAGGCATACGATGCCGTGGTGCTGACGGGCACCGCGCTGCGGTGGCCGGGGTCGCTGAACGCGGGAGCGCTCAACGCTCCGTGGAAGGGTCCGGATGCGACGGGCCGCGAATGGCTGTCGTCCGACCCGGCGGTCGGTGAGGCTTTCGGTGCGGACCCCCTCACGACCGATCGGCCGCTGCTCGCGCTGTTCGGCCCGATCGACGCCGCGCGCCTGTTCGGGCGGCCCGGGAAGGGCCTGCGTGGGCGACGCGCGGCCGATCTGCCGGTGCTGATCATGGTCGGACGTGAGGACACGGTCGGGGGTGCGACATCCGCCCATCGGCTGGCCCGCGCCTATCGCGAGCGCAGCGGGTTCGAAGACATCACGACGCTCGTCTACCCGGGTGCGCGGCACGAGGTGTTCAACGAGGTGCAACAGGCCGACGTGCGCGCCGATCTGCTCGCGTGGCTCGACGCCCGCTTCCCGGTCCGCGTCTGACGGGTGTTTCGACTCGGCCCGGCGGGCTCGGTTCCACGACGGGGGGAGTCGCGCGCCTAGTCTGGATCCATGCACGGCGAATACAAGGTTCCGGGCGGCAAGCTCGTCGTCGTCGATCTCGACGTCCGCGACGGCCTGATCTCCGACTTTCACCTGGCCGGTGACTTCTTCCTCGAGCCCGACACCGCGCTCGAGGCCATCGACGCCGCCGTGCGGGGCTTGCCCGAAACCGCCGACGCCACGACGATCGCCACGGCGGTGCGCGCGGCGCTTCCCCCCGAGACGCAGATGCTCGGCTTCACGCCCGAGGCCGTCGGCACGGCCGTGCGCCGCGCGCTGGTGGTCGCCCCCGGTTGGAGCGATTTCGACTGGGAGGTCCTGCACGAGCCCGCCGTTTCTCCGCGGATGAACCTTGCGCTCGACGAGGTGCTCACGGCGCGCGTCGGCGACGGTCGGCGGCGCCCCACCCTCCGCATCTGGGAGTGGAACGAATCCGCCGTCGTCATCGGCTCGTTCCAGTCGCTGCGCAACGAGGTCGATCTCGACGGTGCGGCGCGACACGGATTCGATGTGGTCCGTCGCATCTCGGGCGGCGGAGCGATGATGATGGCCGCGGGTCAGATCATCACGTACTCGCTCTATGTTCCGGCCGCCCTCGTGTCGGGCATGACCTTCGCCGACTCCTACGCCTTCCTCGACGACTGGGCTCTGCAGGCGCTCCGTTCGCTCGGCGTCGATGCGACGTATCAACCCTTGAACGACATCGCGAGCCCGACGGGCAAGATCGGCGGCGCGGCCCAGAAGCGGCTCGCAAACGGTGGGGTACTGCACCACGCGACGCTCAGCTACGACATCGACGGCGAGATGATGACCGAGGTGCTGCGCATCGGCCGAGAGAAGCTGAGCGACAAGGGAACGGTCTCGGCGGCGAAGCGCGTCGACCCCCTGCGCCGCCAGACGGGGCTCGCGCGCGAGGCGGTCATCGACCGGTTCGTCGAGACGTTCACGCGCCTCTACGGCGCCGAGCCGGGACATATCACTGCCGAGGAATATGCCGAGGCGGAGGCTCTCGTCGAGTCCAAGTTCGCGACCGACGCCTGGCTGCGCCGCGTTCCGTGAGCAGCGCGGAGACCGAGGCATCCGTCATCGTCGTCCACGACGACAACCTGGCGGCGATGGCGGGGATGCCGGATGCCTCGTTCGCCCTCGTCTACCTCGACCCGCCGTTCAACACCGGCCGCGTGCAGGGTCGGACCGTGCACACGTCTCGTCCCTCCTCGTCCGACGGCTCCGTTCCGGCGGTCGGCGGGCCGGTCTACCGGGGCTTCCACGGCCGTGACTACGAGCGCGTCGTCGGCCTCCTCCGCTCCTACGACGATCGCTTCGTCGACTACTGGGACTTTCTCGCGCCGCGCCTCGCAGAGGCGTGGCGTCTGCTCGCGGCGGACGGGACCCTCTATCTGCACCTCGACTACCGTGAGGCGCACTACGCCAAGGTCGCGCTCGACGCCCTCTTCGGGCGCGAGTGTTTCTTGAACGAGATCATCTGGGCATATGACTACGGGGCCAAGTCGCGCACTCGCTGGCCCACCAAGCACGACACGATCCTGGTCTACGTGAAGGACCCGACCAACTACGTCTTCGACTCCGACGCCGTCGATCGCGAGCCGTACATGGCTCCCGGTCTCGTGACACCCGAGAAAGCCGCACGCGGCAAGCTTCCGACGGACGTCTGGTGGCACACCATCGTGCCCACCACCGGAAAGGAGAAGACCGGCTACCCGACCCAGAAACCCGAAGGCATCCTGCGGCGAATGATCGCGGCCTCGACTCGGCCGGGGGATGCCGTGCTCGATCCGTTCGCGGGCAGCGGCACGACGGGCGCCGTCGCCCAGGCCCTCGGCCGACGCGCGGTGCTCATCGACCACAGCCCCGATGCGATAGAGGTGATGGCGAACCGGATGCCCGGGGCACGGGTCCGTCGTCAGCCGAGCGCGATCACCGAGGCGTAGGCGTCCGCCACGACGTCGGGCGAGGAGCTCCCGACGTCGAAGATCCGCGCGGGCCCGCGTCGGCCCACTGGCGTCGGCGCCCAGCCCGGGCTGCCGTCGCGCACGAACGCGACGGCAGAGCCGTGCATCGCGTCCGCGAGCGCACGTGGGGGCGCCTCCCCGGCGATGTCGGTCACGCGCGGCGCGTCGAGCACGTCGAACACGAACGGCACGTCGAGGCAGTGCAGGGCGATGCCGTGCGTCGGAGAGACCCACGAGAGCCGGTACAGCCAAGTCCGTGCGGTGGGCGCTTCCGTGCCGGCACCCGTCCTCGCTGCGTTCGCCGCCGCGGTCGTGCGCGCATCGGCGACCCGGGCCACGTCCGCACGGAAGGTGTGATCGCTGACGTATCGGCCGACGAGCCTGCCCGTGCCGCGTCTGTGGATGGCGCGATTGTCTTTCAGATACGCGGACGCGACTCGTTGCGGCGCACCGAGAGCGGCCAACGCCAGGCGAGCGGGAACGACGCGCAGGATCTTCGAGCCCATCGTGATCATCGTGAACTCGTCGTCGTTCGCCCCGATCACGAGGCCCTTGTCGGCGCCGACGCCCGCGCGCAGCGACTCGAGTGTCGGGCGCGGGATCAGCTCGCCGTCGACGACCGGGCCGAGCCCGACCCCATCGCGGAGCAGACCCCGCACGACGGCGAGGCCCTTCACGTCCGGCTCCTGGGTCGCGCGTTCCTGCGCGGTGACGATCCGGGCGGGATCCACAGAAGCGAACCCGTCGCGGTCGGCCGCGACGCCGAGATGCCCGGCGAGGCGCTCGCCGATCGCCCGCGCGCGATCTGCGGCGATGTCTGCGAGGGCCGGCGACGAACACCACACCCGGCGGAACAGGTGCTGAGCCGCGGGCATCCCGAGCAGAGTCAGTACCGCACCGCCTCCGGCCGACTGACCGGCGATCGTGACGCGGTCCGGGTCGCCACCGAAGAAGCCGATGTTGGCGCGCACCCACTCGAGCGCCGCGATCCAGTCCCGCACGGCCCTGTTCTGCGGTGCCCCCTCGATCCATCCGAACCCGTCGAAGCCCAGGCGATACGACAGGGTCACCGTCACGACGCCGTCGCGGGCGAACGCGGCGCCATCGAACCAGGGGCTGGCGGGCGAGCCCGTCGTATAGCCGCCGCCGTGGATCCAGACCCACACGGGAAGACGCGCGCCGGGGTCGGCGGCGGGGGTGAACACGTTGACGTTGAGGGTCGCGTCGCCGGGCACGGGGGGCTCGGGGATGAGCGTCGTGTCGCCGAAGTCGCGGCGCAGCGGGGTCGGACCAGGGGTCGAGGCATCCCGGATCCCATCCCACGGGCGTGGCGGCACCGGGGACGCCAAGCGCAGGTCACCGACGGGCGGCTCGGCGTAGGGGATTCCGAGATAGGCCTCGCCCCCGCGGTGCCATACACCGCGCACCGGTCCCTGCAGGGTCCGACTTTCGGGAGCGGGTGAGCTCATCGTGCGGCCACGGGCCGGGGGTCGAGGGCGGCGAAGAGGGCTTCGATCGTGCCCGCCATGTCGACGTCGGGTTCCCGCAGCCAATGCGTCTGCAGGCCGTCGGCGAGCGCGTGGACGATCGTCGCGAGAGTCGCGGCGGGGACGGTGTCGACGATTCGACCTTCGGCCTGCAGCTCCGAGATCGCGGGCGCGAGGAGTTCACCCACGTGGCGTCGCCGATCGATGAAGAACTCGTGCGCGGCGTGCTCGGGCGCTGCGGCGTCTACGGAGAGGTGCGCGAACAGCTGGACGAGGCCGGGCACGCCGGCGTTGCGGCGGATGATGTCGAGGAAAGACGAGAACACGGCGTCGGCGTCGCCATTCGTGCCGGTGCGGGTCGCGTTCTCGCCAGCGGCCTCGTCGTCACCCGCGACGGCGGGTGCGCCCCGAAGGGTCGCGAACCTCTCGCCGTCGAGCTCGTCGCGTTTGCGGAGGATCGCCGTGTAGAGCTCTTCCTTGCTGCCGAAGTAGTGCAGCAGGCCTGCCTGGCTCAGGCCCGCAGCACCTGCGAGCTCGCGTACCGATGTGCGGCGAAGGCCCTCTCGGGCGATGACCTCGAGGGCCGTGGTGAGGATCTCTTCGCGTTTGGCGACGCCTTTCGCGTAGGCGCCTCGTCGGTTCATGGGTAGAGCGTAGACCCGATGTCCTGTCCCAGGATCGGGTCCGACACGCGGTAGCGCCGAAACACCCGGGGTGCTTCGGGGGCTGGGCGCGGGGCCGGGCAGGTGCGGGGCGCGCGTCGGCCGGACGGAGCGGATGCCTCGGGTCAGGCGTCGCGACCCGCACCGCGCGACGGCGTCACCGTGAAGACGTGCGGCCGCGCGTATGAGCGCCGCGCGAATGCGCTGGTCGCGGCATCCGTCACGTCGTCGATGCGATCCTCGGCGACGAGCGCGATCGCGGCGCCGCCGAAGCCGCCACCGGTCATGCGCGCACCGACCGCACCCGCGCCCAGGGCGGCGTCCACCGCGGTGTCGAGCTCCGGTGTCGAGATCTCGAAGTCGTCGCGCATCGACGCGTGCGATGCGACGAGCAGGCCGCCGATCGCGAGCGGGCCGCGCTCGCGCAGCGTCCGCACGGTTTCGAGAACGCGGTGGTTCTCGGTCACGATGTGGCGAACGCGTCGGAAGGTGACATCGTCGAGCAGCGCTGCGGCGCGGGGCAGGTCGTCGGGAGTGAGGTCGCGGAGCGCGGGGACGCCCATGGACGCCGCGCCCGACTCGCACGAGGCGCGGCGCTCGCCGTAGCCGCCGGTCGCGTGCGAGTGCTTGACGCGCGTGTCGATGACGAGCAGCCGCAGACCCGCCGCGTCGAACCCGAGATCGACGCTCTCGGTCGCGAGCGTCCGGCAGTCCAGGAACGTCGCCGCGTCCGGGCGGCCGAGCATCGAGGCGATCTGGTCCATGATCCCGGTCGGGGCGCCGACGGCCTCGTTCTCGGCCGTCCGTCCGATCTTGGCGAGCTCCAGGGGGTCGAGTCCCAGTGCCCAGAGGTCGTTCAGCGCGCTTGCGGTGGCGCCCTCGATCGCGGCCGACGACGAGAGACCGGCGCCGATCGGCACATCCGACGAGAACGCCAGGTCGAGACCGGAGAGTTCGGTCGGCTTCGCGCCGGTGGCCCGCAGCGCGGCCCATGCGACGCCGAGCGGGTAGGCGGCCCACTCGGGAATGCCGTGGTCGCGGGTGTCGAAGATCGTCGGCAGGAGCGCCAGGTCGACCTCGATCGGCTCGGGATCGAATGTCGATGTCACACGGACGATTCCGTCGCCGCGCCGCGTCGCCGCGACCCGCGTGCGGTGCTCGATCGCGAACGGGAGCACGAATCCCTCGTTGTAGTCGGTGTGCTCGCCGATCAGGTTGACGCGGCCGGGGGCCGACCAGATACCCGCGGATGTTGTGGGGTTCGTGCTCATCGTTCGATCGCGTCTCGGACTCGGGCGGCGGCATCTTCGGGCGCGATGTCGCCGATCCACGCGCCCATCGCGGCCTCGGATCCGGCGAGGTACTTGAGCTTGTCCGGCGCGCGGCGCGGCGACGTCAGCTGTAGATGCAGGCGTGCGGTGTCGCGGCCGGCGTTCACCGGGGACTGGTGCCAGGCCGCGATGTAGGGCGTCGGAGTGTCGTACAGACGGTCGATCCCGCGCAACAGGCGCAGGTAGACGTCGGCGAGCTCATCGCGCTCGGCCGTATCCGTTGCGGCGAAGTCGGGAATGTGACGCTTCGGCAGCAGGTGCACCTCGATCGGCCAGCGGGCGGCGAACGGGACGAACGCGATCCATCGCTCGGAGTCGAGGACCACGCGCGGCCCCGCCGCCTCGAACGTGACGATCCGGTCGAACAGGTCTGGGCCTTCGCGCTCGATCGCCGCGAGCAGCGACGTCGTGCGCGGGGTGATGAACGGGTAGGCGTAGATCTGGCCGTGCGGGTGCCGCAGGGTGACCCCGATCTCTTCACCGCGGTTCTCGAACGGGAAGACCTGCTCCACACCGGGCAGCGCGGACAGCACCGCCGTCCGGTCGGCCCACGCCTCGATCACGGTGCGCGCGCGAGTCACGGTCTGTGTGCCGAACGATCCCTCGTGCTCCGGGCTGAAGCAGACGACCTCGCAGCGCCCGACCGACGAGTGCTCCCGGCCCAGGCCCGGTGCCTGCAGATCCGCGAGGTCGCGTGGCGGGTCGTCCGCGCGTGGTGCCGCGCCGATCGCCTCGGCAAGGCCGGGACCGAACGAGGGCGACTTGTTCTCGAACACGGCGACGTCGTACATCGACGGGATCTCGGACGGATTGGTCGGCGACTGCGGGGCGAGCGGGTCGAGATGGGCCGGAGGCAGGAACGCTCGATTCTGCCGGGCCGATGCGACCGAGTTCCAGTCGCCGCTCAGGACGTCGCGCCGCATGGTGGCGGTGGCGGGTCGGGATGTCTCGGGTCGGGCGTCGATGGTTCGTTCGGCGCCTAGTCGGGTGTCCGGATCGTCGTAGTAGAAGAGCTCACGGCCGTCGGCGAGCGTCGACGAGCGGCGCACGACGCCGCCGGTGAGATGGCGAGCGTCGCCAGGATCCGTGTTCACGATAACACGCTATATTCCAGGCCTGATATCGTCAACACGGGAGGATGCATGGCGAAATCGACTCGACCGTCGATGGCGGATGTCGCCGCTCTCGCGGGTGTATCCGCACAGACGGTTTCGCGCGTCGTCAACGCCAGCCCCCGCGTCGACCCCGATACGCGTCGTCGCGTCGAGGCCGCGCTCGTGACGTCCGGATATCGCGTCCACCGGGCCGCACGCGCGCTGCGCACGGGCCGGACCGGCATCATCGGCGCCGTCGTGTCGACGCTCGCCACCGTCGGCAACTCCCTGATGCTGCAGTCGGTCGTGGACGCGGCATCCGCGCGCGGCTACGCGGTGGTCATCGCCCGCCTCGGCGCAGACGGACCCGTGGAGGCCTTCGCGCGGTTGCGCGAGCAGGGTGTGGATGGCGCGATCGTCGTGAACGAGGCATCCGCTCTGCTGCGGGGCGCCGCGCTCCCGGACGAACTACGCCTGGTGGTCGTGGACTCACCGCCCGATCCCCGCTACGCCGGGATCGAGACCGCGCACGCGGCCGGTTCCGCCGCGGCGACCGCGTACCTCCTCGAACTCGGCCACCGCACGATCGCGCACATCGCGGGGCCGGGATCGTCCTATGCCGCGGCGGAGCGCGAGCGCGGATGGCGCGAGACGCTCGCGTCCGCGGGACTCCCGGAGGGTCCGCTGCTGCGGGGGGAGTGGACGTCGGCGTCCGGCTACGTCGCGGGTGGAGCGCTGCTGGACGCGTCGGTCCAGAAGGCGGGCTCGGCGACCGGCGTCGTCGTCGCCAATGATCAGATGGCTCTGGGTGTCTTGCGCGCGGCGACGGAACGCGGCATCCGCGTTCCCGATCGACTCAGCGTCGTCGGTTTCGACGACGTCGATGACGCTCAGAACTACAGTCCCGCGCTGACGACCGTTCGGCAGCCGTTCGACGAGCTCGGCCGCCGGGCGGTCGCGGCAGTGTTGGACGACGCCGTCGCGGGTTCGCGTGAGGTCGTGCCCGCTCCGCTCGTGATCCGCGCGAGCACGGCGGCACTCAGCACGGGAGGTTGAACTCGCGCGCGAGGCTCGGCGCTTGCGTGATTGCGGAGACGCGTGAGGAACGCAACGGCCTCGTCCCGGCGCGGAGCCGTTCAGGCAGATCTCATCCCGCGCACCCGAGCGCGATTCGCCGTGCTGCGCTCGACGCGACGATCAGCCGCCGAGTGCTGCCGCGACGACCGCCCGAGCCTCTTCCTGGACCTCGGCGAGGTGCTCGGGACCGCGGAGCGATTCGGCGTACAGCTTGTACACGTCCTCGGTGCCCGAGGGACGTGCCGCGAACCAGGCGTGCTCGGTCTGCACCTTCAGACCGCCGATCGCCGCACCGTTGCCGGGGGCGTGTGACAGCTTCGCCGTGATCGGCTCGCCGGCCAGCTCGGTCGCGGTGACCGCGTCGGGGGAGAGCTTCGCGAGCGTCGCCTTCTGCGCAGGCGTCGCCGGGGCGTCGACGCGCTGGTAGGCGGATGACCCGAACTCGGCCTCGAGCTCGACGTAGCGCTGTGAGGGGGTCTTGCCCGTGACGGCGAGGATCTCGGCGGCGAGCAGGGCGAGCAGGATGCCGTCCTTGTCGGTCGTCCAGACCGAGCCATCCGTCCGCAGGAACGACGCTCCCGCCGACTCCTCGCCGCCGAATGCCACGGAACCGTCGAGCAGCCCGGGCACGAACCACTTGAAGCCCACCGGGACCTCGAGCAGACGACGGCCGAGCGATTCGGTGACCCGGTCGATGATCATCGACGACACGAGCGTCTTGCCGACGGCCGCGGCGGCGGACCACCCCGGGCGGTGCGAGAAGAGGTAGTCGATGGCCACGGCGAGGTAGTGGTTGGGGTTCATCAGCCCGGCGTCGGGCGTGACGATGCCGTGCCGGTCTGCGTCGGCGTCGTTGCCGGTGAGGATGTCGTATTCGTGGCGCCGGGCGACGAGCGCCGCCAGGGCATTCGGTGATGACGGATCCATCCGGATCTTCTCGTCCCAGTCGAGCGTCATGAACTTCCACGTGGGATCGACGTCCGGGTTGACGACGGTCAGGTCGATTCCGTACACCTCGGCGATCAGGGCCCAGTACTCGACGGATGCGCCACCCAGGGGGTCCGCACCTATGCGGACGCCGGCGCTCTTGATCGCGTCGACGTCGATGATGTTCGCGAGGTCGCGCACGTAGGCGTCGCGGAAGTCGTAGCGACCCAGGCCGTCTATGTCGATGTCGGCGTGACGGATGCGGGAGAGGCCCTCGAGGCCGGCCGTGATGAGCGTGTTGGCGCGGTCCGCGATCCATGACGTCGCGTCGGTGTCGGCCGGGCCGCCGTGCGGCGGGTTGTATTTGAAGCCGCCGTCGCGCGGCGGGTTGT
>CAYZEL010000002.1:49189-52192 GCA_964477515.1 uncultured Microbacterium sp. | reverse complement strand
GAACGGTCGACAACGTCGAGAAGTTCTTCGAGGGCTTCGGTTGGGAGTCCTTCGCGTTCAACGGTGGCCAGATCTTCCACAACGCATGGATCGCCGGGTTGTTCGTCGCCGTCGGAATGACAGGCCTCGCGGTGCTCCTCGCCACGCTCTTCAACTTGATCACCGATCTCGTCGGCGGAGTGCGGTTCAGCGTCTTGGAAGAAGAGGTGCGCACGCGCTCGGAACGTGGCATCGAGCAAGTGGTGCACGATCCGTCTCCGGTGACGTTCGCGGAGTCCGAGGCTGCCGAGCAGTTCGATTTCGAAGCCCTATCGGCGGAGCTGGCGTCGGCCTCGGGCGATGAGCCGATTGCCGGTTGAGTCAGGTGGAAGCGGCCCGATAGCCTGACGGCTCCGTAGTTGACGGGGCTATAGCTCAGTTGGTTAGAGCGCTTCACTGATAATGAAGAGGTCCCAGGTTCAAATCCTGGTAGCCCCACTTTTCCCCTCAACTAAACACCCCCGCGGGGCCTTAGCTCAGTTGGTAGAGCGCCTGCTTTGCAAGCAGGATGTCAGGAGTTCGAATCTCCTAGGCTCCACAGTTTCCTGAGGTCGACGAACGCCGTCTACGAGACTCAGCCGTTCGGCTGAGAGATGTCCGCGACGGACGCGTCCAGCGCTTCGAAGAGCGCCCGTGCGTCGACGAAGAGACTGTGGCCGTGCGCTCCCGCACCCAGGGCCACGCGGCCCGAGATCGTCTCGTCCGCGTAGACGGGCCACGCGGTCGTACTCCCGAGGGGCACGATCGTGCCGCGCTCGTACCCGGTCGCCGCGAGTGCACGTTCCGGATCGGGCAACTGGAGCTTGTTCACGCCCACGAGGGCGCGGAGCTTCGGCCACGCGATCTGGCGATCACCGGGGATCAGTGCGAAGAGGTAACTGTCGTCACTTCTTTTGACGACGAGGGTCTTGACGATGTCGCGTGGTTCGATACCGAGCAGCGCGGCCGCTTCGTGCAGACTGCCCGCTTCGGGACGTTCACGGATCTCGATGTCGAGACCCAGATCGGATGCCGCCGACCGCACACGTGCGGTGGCGGCATCCGGATCACTCATCGGGAGAGCGGAGCGGGTCGTCCGCGACCCAGAGCTCGTCGTCGGCCCGCAACGTCTGCCATGCCGCGTACAGCACGCCCGCCGCGGCGATCACGCCGAGGACGATGGCGATGACGCTGCCCGTGCTGATGCCGGAGCGCTGGGGCTCGAGCGCGGCAAGCTTCTTCGACATGGCCTTCGTGGCCTTCTTGCTGTACGCGTCCGCCTTCTTGCCGAAGCTGCGGGAGTCGGGCAGTGAGAAGCCACGACCGGATGCCAGGCGCTCACGGGTGTCGTTCGCCGCGTCCCAGACCGAGAGTGCGCTACCGACGACTCCGCCGACCGCCGGAACGACCCGGTGTTCGAGGACGTCGCGGCTGACCTTGGCGCTCTTCTGAACGACGGGGACGACCCGCTGTTCGTACGTCGCCTGAACGGCCGGCGCGACCTGCTCGCGCGAGTAGTTGCCGAGCTGACGGCTCGCTTCGCGGGCGATACCCGCGGCCTCTCCTACCAGCACCTGCTGCGTCTGCCACACTTTGTTGGCGGAATCCTGCAGCTTGCGGAGCTCTTTCTTGCGCTTACGACTCAGGCCCACGGCTGCCTCCTTGTTCGTCGGGGCGACGGTGCGCCCCTCCCCATCTTGCCACGGTGAGCCCGAGAGGCCAGAGTTCGCGGCAAACTCCTATGCCAGAATGGATCAATGCCGCATCACACCGCTGTCGCCACCCTGCACACCAACCACGGCGACATTGTCGTCAACCTCTACGGTGACCACGCTCCCCGCACGGTTCGCAACTTCATCGGACTCTCCGACGGAACCGGTGAATGGACCGACCCCGCCACGGGCAAGCCCGGCGAGGGCCCCCTCTACACGGATGTGGTCTTCCACCGCATCATCCCCGGCTTCATGATCCAGGGCGGCGATCCGCTCGGACAGGGTACGGGAGGACCGGGCTACAACTTCGACGACGAGATCAGCCCCGAGCTCAACTTCAACGCCCCCTACGTGCTCGCGATGGCCAACGCCGGCCTGCGTCGCAACGCGATCACCGGAAAGGCCGAGGGCACGAACGGCTCGCAGTTCTTCATCACGACCGACCCCACGCCGTGGCTGCAGGGCAAGCACACGATCTTCGGCGAGGTCGCCGACGACGCGTCGCGTGCCGTGGTCGACGCCATCGGCGCGGTTCCCACCGCGGGCGGTGACCGACCGATCGAACCCGTCGTGTTGCAGTCGGTCGACATCGTCACGGTCTGACGCACTCGCGTGAGCGCTGACGGGGCACGTAATCCCGAAGACTTCTGCTACCGGCATCCCGATCGCCGGAGCTACGTGCTCTGTCAGCGCTGCCTCCGTACCATCTGCCCCGAGTGCCAGACACAGGGTGCCGTTGGCGTCATCTGTCCCGAGTGCATGAAGGCGCAGCGCGCCGATACACCCCAGGCGGTGCGCCGCGCCCGCGCCTCTGTGCGCGCGATCAGCGGTCGTCCGCTCGTGACGTACTGGATCATCGGCGTGACGGTCGCGCTCTTCATCCTCAACTACATCCCGGGGCTCAACCTGACGAGCCTCTTCTGGTTCAACAGTGGCTACCTCGACCCGGCACTGGGGAACTTCCAGCCGTGGCGACTCCTCACGGACATGCTGGCTCACGACGGCATATGGCACGTCGGCCTCAACATGCTCGCCGTCTGGATGATCGGACGAAGCCTGGAGCCCCTGCTCGGCCACGTCCGGTTCCTCCTCCTCTACGTGCTCTCGGGCCTCGCGGGCTCCGTCGCGGTCGCCCTGCTCGCGCCCGGGACATTCGTGATCGGCGCGTCGGGAGCCGTGTTCGGACTGCTCGGAGCGCTGCTCGTGATCGGGCGGCACATCGGCGCCAACATCACCGGCATCCTGATCATCGTCGGCATCAACCTGGTGATCG
>CAYZEL010000002.1:39222-49089 GCA_964477515.1 uncultured Microbacterium sp. | reverse complement strand
CGGGGTCGAGCGGTCGGGGTCGAGCGGCCGGTTCTCCACAGGGTTCTGCACAGCTGTGGAGAATTACACGGGTGTAACTACCGCGTTCAGCGCCAGCGCGTCGTCATCAAGAACCCGATGAGGGCGATGCCGAAGCCGATGCCCAGGTTCCATGCGCCCACGCCGGGAATCGGCAGCGTGCCGTTGCTCAGATAGAAGACCAGGACCCAGGCAAGGCCGAGCAGCATGAAGCCGATCATGACCGGCTTGAACCAAACGGGATTGGGGGCGTCGACGTCGCGACGGGGCGCGCCGGGGTCGACGTCGTCAGATCGGGACATGAGAGCCATTGTAGCGGTGAGGCCGCACCCAGCACGTTGGCCTAGGATCGGCGCGTGGACATGCGGGCATCCGGGGGACAGCAGAGCGAAGCGGATGTCGCGCGCCCCGACGTCGACGAAGACGCTGAGCCGACCGGTCGTCGTCGTCCACGCAAGATCAGCGTCGTGGGTGTGGCGGGCGAGTTGCTCCTGACGGCAGGTGTCGTCGTGATGCTCTTCGTCGCCTGGCAGTTCGGAATCGGTGATCAGATCGCGGCCGCGCAGAATCGGGCCGACGCCCAAGCTCTCGCGGAACAGTGGCAGGACTCCCCGCCGGAACCCGGACCCACGTCCCCGCCGTCCGCCACCGCGGAACCAGAAGCGCCGGTCGCTCCGGTGATCACCCCCGAGCCCGCCGACGGTGAGGTCTTCGGCATCATGTACGTCCCCCGCTTCGGACCGGACTTCGCGGTTCGGATGGGTGGGGGCGTGTCGCGGGAGAGAACGCTGGACACGATCGGTATCGGGCACTACCCCGATACGCAGATGCCCGGTGAGGTCGGCAACTTCGCGGTCGCCGCGCACCGAACCGGCTTCGGCGGAGCGCCGTTCTACTCGATCGATGAGCTGCGGGTCGGCGATCCCGTCATCGTCGAGACGGCGGATGGCTGGTACACCTACATCTTCCGGACTCTGGAGTACGTGCGCCCCACGGCGGTCGGCGTTCTGGATCCGGTTCCCCAGGCGACTCCGACCGGCCTGGGCGGGAGATATCTGACGATGACGAGTTGCTCTCCGCGCCACACGATCGCCGAGCGGATCATCGCCTACGCCCTGTTCGATTCCTTCCGGCCGCGTGCCGACGGTCCGCCCGCGGGTCTCCCGGCGGTGGTGTCCTGATGTACGGGGCGTTGTGGCGTGTTCTGCCCGGGCCATGGTGGGTTCGGACGCTGATTCTGCTCGTGGTGGCAGCAGCCATCGTCTACGCACTGTTCTTCTACGTCTTCCCCATCGTGGCCGTCTGGATCGCCCCCGAAGAGGTCACGGTCCAGTGAGTTTCCGCGTGCTCGTCGTCGACAACGACGACAGCTTCGTCTTCACGCTCGTCGATTACCTCGTGCAGCTCGGCGCCGATGTGGAGGTCATCCGCAGCCGCGAGATCTCGCCGGGATCGGCGCGGGGTGCGTTGAGCCCGCACGACGCCGTCCTACTCTCGCCCGGCCCGGGATCTCCGCGTGATGCCGGAGCCTCCATCCCGATCGTGCGTGCCGCCGAGCAGCGCGGAGTGCCTTTGCTCGGCGTCTGTCTCGGGCACCAGGCGATCGCCGAGGCATTCGGGGGTGTCGTGGCGACGGCGGCCGAGCTGATGCACGGCAAGACCTCGCGAGTGTTGCACGAGGGCTCGGGGCTCTTCGACGGCATCGCGTCCCCGTTCACGGCGACGCGCTACCACTCGCTCGCCGTGGTGGACGGCTCGCTGCCGCCGGAACTGCGGGTCACGGCGCGCACGGACGGCGGGGTGATCATGGCGATCGAGCATCGTCAAGCGCCTCTGCGCGGTGTTCAGTTCCATCCGGAGAGCGTCCTCACGGACGGCGGGCACCGCCTGCTCGCGAACTGGCTCGCCGAGTCGGGCATGCCCGAGGCTCTCGCGGCCGCCGAGGGCAAGCATCCGCTCGTCGGTTCTGCCTGAGCTCGCGCCGAGGCGCCCGGGCGAAACGGGGGCCTAGGGTGCCGTACCCGTGCAGACGGTCAGCGCTATCGTCGAGCCGACGGCCGCCTCGCCCGGCGGAATCGATTGCTGCGTCACGATCTCGGGTTGGGTGGCCGGGCAGCTCGGGTCCTCGATGCGACTCGCGGTGAGCTGGACACTCGGGCCCTGGATGCTGTCGGTCGCGGCCTGCAGGGTGAAGCCGACGTAATTGATGATCGCCACGCGGCCCGTCGCGGTCACGAGGTTCACCGTCGAGCCGACGATGACGCTCTCTTCCGCGAGAGGCGAGGACGAAATGACCGTCCCTTCAGCCTTCCCGGGCACGCTGCGAGACGTGATCTGCCCCACCTTGAGCCCGGCGCCTTCGATCGAGGCCCGGGCATCCGCCTCCGACAGCCCCTCGACGGGCGGCACGGGCGTCGTTTCGGCTCCGGTCGAGACGTAGACGGTCACTTCTTGTCCGACCGTGACGCCCACTCCCGCCGCGGGAACCGTTCGGATGACGGAGCCCTCCGCCACCGTGTCGCTCGCCTCGTCGCGGCGTACGGCATCGAGATCGGCCTCTGCGAGGGCGCTGTTGGCGGCCTCGTACGTCTGCCCGATCACCGAGGGGACGACGCGGGCGGAGGAGGGGACCTCGTTGCCGGGCTGGATCGTCACGATCCAGAAGAAGAGAGAGATGATCACGACGGCCAGCACGGCGACGCCCGTCCAGATCCAGGCTGCCGGGGGTCCGCTCTGCGTCCGCGCCATGGTCTCGTCGGTGCTCAGCTGGCGGAGGGAACGTGCTGTCTCCGCCGCCTGCCGCGGGTTCGCGCCGTAGAGCTCGGTCGTCAGTGCCCCGAGCTGGCGCTTGCTGGGCGCGGCGCCACCGACGGCGGCGGCCAATGCGGACCGGAACTGCTCGGCAGTCTGGTACCGCTGGAACGGATCCTTGGCGAGGGCGCGCAGGACGACGGCGTCGAGTGCGCGGGAGACCTCGGGGTTGAGCTCCGACGGAGCATCCGGTGTTTCGCTGACGTGCTGATACGCGACCGCCACAGGCGATTCGCCGCGGAACGGTGCGCGTCCGGTGAGGAGTTCGAAGAGGACGACACCCGTCGAGTACAGGTCGGCACGACCGTCGACGGCCTCGCCCTTCGCCTGCTCGGGAGAGAAGTAGGCCGCGGTTCCCAGGATGGCGGTCGTGTCGGCAACGGTCGACGAGGAGTCCGAGACCGCGCGCGCGATACCGAAGTCCATCACCTTGATCTGACCGGCGTCGGTGATCATGACGTTGCCCGGCTTGATATCGCGGTGCACCACGCCCGCGCGGTGGGAGTACTCGAGCGCCTCGAGAATGCCATCGACGTAGCGGACGGCATCGGCCTCCGGCACCGGCCCGGCATCGATGACGTCCTTCAGGAGGGCACCCTCCACGAGCTCCATCACGATGTAGGGAACCGGATGCGTCGAGCCATCCGGATCGCGTTCGGTTTCTTCGCCGGCATCGAAGACGCGCACGATCGTGGGATTCGCCATGCGCGACGCCGCCTGTGCTTCCAGACGGAATCGCGTGCGGAACGCGGCATCGTCGGCCAGGTCGCGCTTGAGGACCTTGATCGCGATCGCGCGGCCGAGTGTCAGGTCGTAACCGCGATACACCGAGGCCATTCCCCCGCGACCGACGAGCTCGTCGATGCGATATCGACCGGACAGCACGCGTGGCTCAGTCGTCACGGGGTACTCCTCGTCGATGGGGAAAGGGGATCTGTCTAGCCTAGGTGGCGGGCACGAAACGGGCGGTTCGCCGCGACGATTACGACGCCGGTGGAGCCGACGGTACCGACGGCGCCGAGGGGGCCGCCGCGGTGATGGTCGCCGAAGCCTCCGGGGAGGAGTCCGACGTGCGATCGCCCCCCGGGCCGCCCGTGCAGGTGACGGTGTACTTGACGATCAGCGACTGGCCGGCGCTCGTGTTGACCTCGATGGGCGCCGTCCGCTGGTTGGCGGCGATCACGATCGACGACTGCCCGTTCGAGAAGAGGCCGTTCGTGGCATTGAGGTTGTACGACAGCACCGAACCCGTTCCGGGGGCGCAGGTGTAACCCGACCACTGGGCGTTGACGGTGCTACCCGCCGTGACGGTGGTCACGGGCGTTCCGCCGTCCTGGATCGTCGGCGCACCGGGCGTCGTCATCGGCGTGACCGACTTGTACCGCGTGAGCTCGATCGTGGTGCCCTTCGGGACGTTGGGGCCCGAAGGGTTGACGTCGTAGACGAGTCCGACCTGGTCCTCGGTCGTCGCCGGGTTGCCGTCCGTGCAGGATGAGTTCAGGCCGACCCCGGTCAGTGTCTGTCGCGCGGCCTGACAGTTCTGTCCGACGAGATCGAGAGTGTCGACGTTGACGGTGGTCGGGGTCGGGGCGGGTTCGCTGGCCGACGCGGATGCGCTCGGCTTCTTCGACGTGGGCGTGCCGGACGGGTCGGCACCGCCGCCCTGGTTCGCCAGCAGCGCCCAGACGGCGCCGCCGAGCACGAGGAGCAGCAGAACGATCAGTGCGATGAGCGGCCAGGTCCACGGGCTGCGCTTGCGCGGCGGGGCCTCGTCGACGGCGGTAGCGGTGGCTCCGGTCGCATCCGACGGCGTGAGCAGCCGTGTCGCGGCGTCGACCGGTGCCGCGGACGTGAGCAGCTGTGTTGCGTCGTCGGATGCGACGACACCGGTGGCGATCGCCGGGATCGCGGCCGCCGCGGCGGCGATGTCGCCCCTGCGGAGGGCCGTCGCGGCACGCGCGACGACCGCTGTCGAGCTCGGGCGGTCTTCGGGCTTCTTCGCGATCATCGCGAAGACGAGGTTCTGCACCGGAACCGCGACCGTGGGCGGTAACGGTGGGGCCTGCTCGTTGATCTGGGCCATCGCGATCGCGACCTGCGACTCGCCCGTGAAGGGGCGCTTGCCGGCCAGGCACTCGTACGCGACGATGCCGAGCGAGTAGATATCGGTGGCGGCCGAGGCCGGGTGGCCGGATGCCTGCTCGGGCGAGAGGTACTGCACGGTTCCCATGACCTGACCGGTCGCGGTGAGCGGCACCTGGTCAGCGATGCGGGCGATGCCGAAATCGGTGATCTTCACCCGTCCGTCGGGCGTGATCAGCAGGTTGCCCGGTTTGATGTCACGATGCACGAGACCCGCCGCGTGGGCCGCCTGGAGGGCCGCGGATGTCTGGGCGACGATGTCGAGGGTCTTGTCCGTCGACAGGGTGCCATCGCGCTCGAGGATCGTCGAGAGGGCCTCGCCGGGGACGAGCTCCATCACGAGGAAGGCGCTGCCGTTCTCCTCGCCATAGTCGAAGACGCTGGCGATGCCCTCGTGATTGACGAGGGCCGCGTGCCGCGCCTCGGCGCGGAAGCGCTCGAGGAAGCCGGGGTCGCCCATGTACTCGTCTTTGAGGATCTTGATCGCGACGGTGCGGCCGATGACGTGGTCGGTGGCTTCCCAGACCTCGCCCATGCCACCGATCGCGATGCGCGAGATCAGTTCGTAGCGGCCACCGAAGGACACTCCCTGTGTGGGTCTCATCTGTCCAGCACCGCCTCCATGACCGCCTTGCCGATCGGGGCCGCGAGCAGATTCGATCCGCCCTGCTGGCCTCGCCCCGCGCCGTTCTCCAGCACTACCGCGACCGCAACCTGCGGGTCATCCGCGGGCGCGAAGCCCGTGAACCAGAGGGTGTACGGAGCGGTCGCACCGTTCTCCGCCGTGCCGGTTTTTCCAGCCACCTCTATGCCCCCTATTCTTGCACCCGACGCGACGCCGCTCTGGACATTCGCCACCATCATCTGGGTCATCGTCGCGGCATCCTTCTCGCTCAGAGCGGTCGCAAATTCGGAGTTGTCAAAGGTCTGCTGCACCGACAGATCGGGACCGATCACGCGGTCGATCATGCGCGGATTCATCACCACACCGTCGTTCGCGATGCCGGCCGAGACCATCGCCATCTGCAGCGGGGTGGCTCGCACATCGCCCTGGCCGAAGCCGGTGAGGGCGGTCGGAGCATCCTCGAGGGCACGCGGGTACGTCGACGGCGTCGATTCGAGGGGCATCGAGAACGCCGAGTTGAAGCCGTACTTCTCGGCTTCTTCGCGGATGGCGTTGTCGCCGAGTTCGACGGCCAGCTGTGCCATCGGGATGTTGCACGACAGGCGGAGCGCGTCGGCGAGCGTGACCGTCTCGCCGGGGCCGCAGGTACCGCCCCCGGCGTTTCCGATGAAGTCGGATGACCCGGGCAGCTGCCACTGCGCGGGGTTCGCGAACGTCGACTCGGGCGTGTAGCGACCGGACGCGAGTGCCGCCGACGCCACGACGAGCTTGAACGTCGAGCCCGGCGGGTTCAGCGTTCCCGCGATCGCCCGGTTGGACAGCGGCCGCAGCGGGTCGGCGTTGAGCGCGTCGTACGCCGCATTGACCTCGGACGAACTGTGCGCGGCGAGCAGGTTCGTGTCGAAGCTCGGCGTCGTGACCATCGCGAGGATGCGACCCGTCGCCGGCTCGATCGCGATCACAGCACCCTCATAGCCCTGAAGGGCGTCCCATGCAGCACGCTGAGCGCGGGGGAGGAGGGTCGTCGCGACGTTGGATCCCTGGGGCTTCTGACCCGTGATGATCTGGTCGATGCGCTGCAGGAACTGCGACCCCGAGGTTCCGCTCAGGTCCTGGTTCATGGCGCTCTCGAGCCCGGTCCGCGAGTTCAAGAGGGGGTTGATGTAGCCGGTGACGGGCGCCCACATCGCCGCATCCGTGTAGACGCGCTGGAACGAGTAGATGTCGTCCGAGGGCACGGAGTAGGCGATGGCGGCACCGTCGGCGATGATCGCGCCGCGCTGCACCTGATAGGCGTCGTAGAGCGCACGCGTGTTCGCGGGATTCTGGGCGAGGGTGTCCACCTGGACGACCTGGATCCAGCTCGTCGCGCCGAACAGCGCGAGGAACCTCGCGAGCACGACGACCGACAGTCGGCCGGGTTCTTTGTTAATCCGATCACCCCCCGAGGTCGTGAGCGAACGGCGTCCGAGACGCGCAGGAAGAGCGCGACGATCAGCCAGTTCGCGACGAGGGACGAGCCGCCGGCGGCGAGGAACGGCGTCGTCAGGCCCGTGAGCGGGATCAGGCGGGTCACTCCGCCGACCATGATGAAGACCTGCAGGGCGATCGTGAATGCCAGGCCGGTCGCGAGCAGCTTGCCGAAGTCGTCCTGACCCGCGAGCCCGATGCGTATGCCTCGGCTGACGAAGAGCATGTACAGGCACAGGATCGCGAACACGCCGATGAGCCCGAGCTCTTCGCCGAGGCTCGGCACAATGTAGTCGCTCTGCGACAGCGGTGTCAGATAGGGGCGCCCCTGGCCGAGCCCGGTTCCGACGAGTCCACCCTGAGCGAGCCCGAAGATGCCCTCCACCAGCTGGAAGCTGCCCCCGGTCCGCTCGATCACCTCGGGATCGAACGCGTGCCACCAGGCCGAGATGCGGGATCCGACGTAGGTCATGACCTGCGAGGCGATGAACACCCCGGCGATGGCCAGGCCCAGACCGATCAGCACCCAGCTGGTGCGGCCCGTCGCCGTGTAGAGCATCGCGATGAACATGCCGAAGATCAGCACGCCCGTGCCGAGGTCGCGCTGCAGCACGATGATCGCGAGCGAGACGACCCAGATGATGAGGAGCGGCCCGATCTCGCGAGCACGCGGCCAGGTCATCCCGAGAAAACGGTGACCCGTCGACGTCATGCTCTCTCGCGTACGGACGAGGTACCCGGCGAAGAAGATGGCGAGAGCGATCTTCGCGAGCTCCGCCGGCTGGAAGGTGAACAGGCCCCCGATCGAGACCCACACGGCGGCGCCCGTGCCTTCGGCGGCGAGACCGGGGATGACGGGCAGGATCAGCAGGATCAGGCCGACGAAGCCCGAGACGTATGTGTAGCGGAAGAGCACCCGGTAGTTGCGCAACAGCACGACGAGCAGGACGGCGCCGGCCACGGCGATGGCGGTCCACGCGATCTGGCGCGTGGACGCGGCATCCCATCCCTCGGCGTCGATGGCGATGTCGATGCGGTAGATCATCGCGAGACCCAGGCCTGTGAGCGTCGTGGCGATCGGCACGACGATGGGATCGGCGTTGGGCGCGCGGAAGCGCAGGACGATGTGCAGTGTGAGCACCAGCACGGCGAGGGCGCCGAAGTAGTAGAGGATCGTCCACTCGATGCCACCGAGCGCCCCGAGCTGCACGAGGGCGACGGCGGAACCGCTCACCGCGAAGGCGAGCAGGAGCAGCCCGAGCTCGCGATTGCGCTGTGTCTGCGGCATCCGGAGCGTGCGCAGCGCCTTCATGACCGTCGTGTCGGCCTTGAGTTCGGCGGTGTCGCCCGGCTTCGTCGGTGTCGTCATGGGTTCACCCCCTGCGGCTCGGTCGTGGCGCGCAGGCGCTCGACGATTTCGCGCGCCTCGGTCAGCGACCCCGCCGAGACGGTGGATTCGACGGCCTGGCGCGTGAACTCGTCGAGATCGTCGAGATCGATGCCGGTCTCTTCGTAGACCTCGGACAGGGTGATCGGTCCGATGTCCTGCTGGATTCCGCGATAGACGACGACCATATCTTGATCGGCGCCCACGAAGAAGCGAGTCTGGGTCCACGAGTAGGCGAGGAACGCGCCGCCCGCGAGCAGCGCTGCCACGACCACCGCGCCGACGATCCAGCCGACGCGGCGTCGACGAGCGCGCCGCCGGTCCTCTTCGATCAGTTCTTCGAGGAACTCCTCCGCCGGTTCGAAGTGCGTCGGCTCGTTCGCCGCCTGGCGGTTGGGATGCAGCCAGCTGCTGCGACCCGGGCGCGCGGCGGGAACGTCGAAATCGAGCGGTGTCGACGCCGATCCGACGACGGTCGGCGTGCCGATGACGACGGGATGTGACCCGCCGACGTCGACGATCACCATGGTGACGTTGTCGGGTGCGCCGGCGTCGAGCGCCTGCTTGAGGAGGACGTCCGCTGTGCGCTGGGGAGTGAGTCCCTGGCCGAGCGCCTTGGCCGTGTGCGCATCGTCGATGACACCCGAGAGCCCGTCCGAACACAGCAGCCAACGGTCACCGGGCTGCGTCGCCATGATGAAGGTATCGACGTCGGGGTGGGCGTCCATGTCGCCGAGCACCCGCATCAGGACGGAACGACGCGGATGGAAGCGGGCCTCTTCGACCGTGATGCGTCCCGAATCGACGAGGCGCTGGACGAACGTGTGGTCGGTCGTGATCTGCGTGAGCTGGCCGTCGCGGAAGAGATAGATGCGTGAATCGCCGATGTGCGCGATCACGGCGTGGTCGTCGATCATCAGCAGGGCGCTGACGGTCGTGCCGAGCCCCGAGAGTTCGGGGCGCTGCTCGACCGTGTCGATGAGCGCGGATGCCGTCTCGGTGATCGTGTCGCGCAGCACGCGTTCGGCCTCGGCCGTGCTCGCGAAGGGCCGGTCGAGGTCTTCGAGGTGCCGAATCGCTATCGAGGATGCGACGTCACCGCCCGCGTGACCACCCATACCGTCCGCGACGACGTACAGGTTTGACCCGGCGTAACCCGAGTCCTGGTTGTTGGAGCGCACCTTGCCCGTGTGGGACAGGGCCGCCGCGGAACCCTCGAAGACCATCGACTACTTCCGCAGCTCGAAGGTCGTCGCGCCGACTTTGATCGGTGCGCCGATCGTCACGGGGGTGGGGGCCTGCACGCGGGCCCCGTCGTGCCAGGTGCCGTTGGTCGAATCGAGGTCTTGAATCATCCACTGCTCGCCCCACAGCACGAGACCCGGCGCCGAGACCCCGACCAGCTCCGGCCCCC
>CAYZEL010000002.1:0-39212 GCA_964477515.1 uncultured Microbacterium sp. | reverse complement strand
GGCAGCCCTGCCGTCAGCCCACTCGTCGTGTCGTTCACCTTGGCGGTGGCCTTCTGCCCGCCAGTCGCGGTGGTCGAAGCGGGGTCGTGGGCGTTCCACTGCTCGCCCCACAGGACGGGACGCGCGGGGAGGCTGGACGTGTAGTCGTCGCCGGCGACCTGCCCCGCCGCGCTCGAGCGGCCGATCGTCAGTGGCTCGTTCGTGAGAGGGAGTTCGAGCCCGGCCTTGGGCCCGGAGGTGATGACGATGCGCTGCACGGATTCGGTCGTCGCGGCACCACCCTTCTTGCCCGGGCGGGTCGCGGCCGCGGGGCCAACGGGCGTCGCCGCTGCGGCGGGGGGTGTCACGGGTGGGGGGACCGGTGAGGTGACCGACCCTGCTGCGGCGGCTCCGGCGGAAGCGTCGCCCGCGGGCTCCGGCATCCGTCGTACGCGAACACCGAACAGGTCGGCTCGCATCGAATAGACGACGACGAAGACGAAGGCCCAGAGCAGGATCAGAAAACCGATCCGCAGGAGCAGGAGCGTGAGCTCGCTCATCGCGCCCCGTTCCCGCCGAGTGCGTCGAACGCGCGGGTGACATCGGCCGGTGGCGGGGACGGCGGCTTCGGCGGGCGGGCCTGCGCGATGACGCGGAAGACGATGTCGGTGCGTCCGATCCGGATCGTCGAGTCCGGCTCGAGCGCTGCCTGTGTGACGCGCTGTCCATTGAGGGAGGACCCGTTCGTCGACCCGAGATCGCGGACCATGGCGCGTTCGCCGTCCCACAGGATCTCGACGTGCTTGCGGCTCGTCCCCGCGTCGGGGATCGTGATGTCGGCGTCGCTGCCGCGGCCGATGACGGTCCGGCTCGAGGTCAGCGGGTGCCGCGTCCCCTCGATATCGACGGAGGCCCGCCACGAGACGCGGCCCTCTTCCGTGGTCGACGTCACCCGCAGGGTGCCAGAGGCAAGGTTGGGGTCTACGCCGAGGCGGATGCTGATGGCGCCCGCAAAGGTGTAGCCCTGTGCCTTGGCGTGCTTCTGCACGAGCGTGTCGAGTTCGCGCAGCAGCGTGTCGCCGAGCGCGGTCATCTTCGCGTGATCGTCGGGCGAGAGTTCGACGACGAACGTATTGGGCGCGAGGATACGGTCGCGGCTGACGACCGCGGCCTTCTTGTCGAGCTCGCCGCGCAGGGCGGAGGCGATCTCAACGGGCTGGATGCCGCTGCGAAAGGTGCGCGCGAAAGCGCCGTTCACGGCGCGCTCGAGACCCTTCTCGAAGCTGTCAAGTAGACCCACGGGGCTCCTCAGGCGGGGCGGATGGTAGGCCCATCGTAGTCAGCGAGCCTGGACAGGCACCGACGATCCGCGAGTTGCGTGAGATACCGCGGGTGGATCCGCGTCCCTGGGCCCCACGAGCCCGTGATATTCTCGGGAAGTTGAGTTTCGGGGTGCATGTCCCGAGATTCGCGCGAGTGGCGGAATAGGCAGACGCGCTGGCTTCAGGTGCCAGTGCCCGAAAGGGCGTGGGGGTTCAACTCCCCCCTCGCGCACAGCGCAGAATTAAACCCCCGATCAGGTATTTCTGGTCGGGGGTTTTGCTGTTCACGCTGCGCCACGCTCAGGCGAGCGGATGCTGCTCGCGCACGATGGCTTCGGCCCCGAGTTCGTCTCGCGTCGCGACGGCTTCGCGCAGTCGCACGAACGAGTCCCGACGGGCGACCGGATCGGCGGGATGAGGGGTCCACGGGCCGACGAACCAGCTGACGGGCAGGTAGATCTCGCGCAGCGTGGATACGAGCATCCGATTCCCCGCCGCGAAGCTGGCACGGCGGTGGAAGCCGACGTACATCGTCGTCAATACCGCCACATTGTCGGATGTCGCGACGGCAATGATCTCGTCGAGATCCGACACCAGAGCCGCGAGCGTTTCGTCGTCGGCTCGACGCACCGCCAGGCGCAGAGCCATTCCGGCGAGTTGGCCGATGTACTCCAGAGCCTCGCCCCGGCTCGCCTCGTCCGGAGTCGTCACGCGCGTGTAGCGGTGTGCGGACACCTCGACCATGCCCTGCCGCTCGAGCCGCTGGATCGCCTCACGAACCGGGGTACGTGAGATCCCGTAGAGGTCGGCGATCTCGACGTCGCGCACCCGTTCGCCGGGCGCGAGGCTGCCGTTGACGATGGCCTGCGCGAGGAGCTCGTAAACCGTGTCGGCCAGGGCGGAGCCACGGGCCTCTAGTCGTGCGGGAGGTGCTTCTAGGGGCATTTCGGGTGCCTTTTCGGGTAAGGCACGGCGGAGACCGCCGCTCGAATAATGCGAGACATCTTACGCACGGAAAAGAGGGAAGCAGATGTGAGTGTTCCTGCCCGTGCGATCACGTTCGGGCAACGTTTGTGTCACCTTCTTTCGAAGGCATTGCGCGAAGTTGCCCCCGGCGGGGTAGCGTGGTACCACAATCCCGCGTCACCATAACGATCGGTGCGCGGCTGAAGAGAATGGCAAGGCATGTCTAGCACGGGAACCGTCAAGTGGTTCAACGCCGAAAAGGGTTTCGGCTTCATCGCCCCCGATGAGGGTGGCGCCGACGTCTTCGCGCACTACACCGCTATCCAGGCGGGCGGCTACCGCTCGCTCGAGGAGAACCAGCGCGTGGAGTTCGAGACGGCTCAGGGCCCGAAGGGCCTCCAGGCCGAGAACATCCGCCCCGTCTAGGGAGCGAATCACACAAGGACGCACTCCGGAGCTCACGCTCTGGGGTGCGTTCTGCTTTTCCGGTCGATGCATCCGTCCTCCGGACGTCAGCCGTGCCGCAGCATATCGACGCCGGCGGTCGCGAACTGGCGCAGGGTCGCATCGGGCAGGAATGCACGGGTGAGTCCGGCCGCGATGCGCGTGAGGTCTCCCTCGTCGCGGTAGAGCAGGTAGATCGGTTCGTACCGCGGATTGAACTTCGTCTTGAAGCGGTGCAACGAGCGGAAGCCGTAGACGGGCTCGAGCGCGCTCGACAGCGAGGTCAGCAGCTGGGCGATCGCGCCCTCGTCGGGTGAAGCCTCGTGGGCGAGCGGCGCACCCGACAGCGAGAGGGTCTGCGCCCCCTCGGCGGCGAAGTCGCGGGCGGACGATCCGATCAAGAACTCCATCACCGGACCGAATCCGCCGTCGCGGCGGCGCATCAGGTCCAGGGTCCACCCCTGCACCGTGCCGCCGGCGCCGTAGACGGGCAACCACGACAGAAAGCCGTCGACATCACCGTTCGGTGCGATGGCGAGTGCCATCCGCACATCGGGATCTTCGGCCTCTTGCAGGGTGCCCAGGGTGAATCGCATCTCGGGCAGTCCCTTGTCTCCGACCCACGACTCCGAGATGGCCCGCAACTGCTGCCTGACACCCCACGGCTCGGCTGCCATCGTCGTGAGGCGGAACGTCATCCCGTCCCGCTCGCCGCGGTTGAGCGCCTGCCGCACGTACGACCACGCCTTGCCGGTGAACTCCAGGCCGGGCAGGTCGACGATGGTGTCGTCCGCGATGACCAGGGCGCGCCATCCGTCGGGCATCGCGTCGCGCGTGATCTGACTGCTGCTGAAGAAGCAGGGGATGAGCCCCTGGCCCTCGGTCGTGCGCACGAACGTCGCGACCGATTCGGGGACGGATGCGGGGGGTCCGAGCGGGTCGGCGAGTGCGATCGCCACGCCGAGCCTGTGCTGGAAGGCGACCATGCCTTCGCCTGTCCGCAGGTAGCGCAGCCCCTCCCACGTGGCCATCCACGAGAGGTTGCCACCGCCCTCTTCGCGGATCAGCGCACGCACGTCGTCGTTCGATACGGCGGAACCCTCGCCGATCCGACGGCGGCGGGTTGCTCGGAACGCCCGGCGCACCATGAGCAGGTACACGAAGAACAAAGCCCAGAGGATCGAGGTCGCGAGCGCGACGTCCGGATCTCCGTAGACGTCGATGACCTCGGTGGGATAGAGCGCGAACAGGACGATGATGGCGACGGCGACGAGCAGGTTCACACCCGCCCACAGCACGGTCAGCATCCAGGCCCAGCGGCGCCCGAGACGCAGGCCTCGCGAGACGAGCAGGACCACGACCGTGTCGATCGCCACATCGAGCCACGGTCCGTTGAGGGGTGCGGTCGGGCCGAACGGTCCGTTCGTGGGCAGGAGCAGCGACAGGATCTGGATGACCGCGAGGGAGAGGATCACGGCGAAAGCCAGCAACCGCTGCTCCCGGATCGTCGTGCGCTGGATGCGGAAGGACCGGTCGATCATCAGCACGAGCACGATCGCGAAGGCGTGTTCGACATCGGCGAGGGATCCCAGCAGCAGCAGGCTGATCGCCGCGTAGGCGAACACGATGACCCATCCGCGCTGACGCCACGGCGCGGCGAGCAATCCGATGGATGCGGCGATGCAGGCCATGGTCCCGCCCGAGGCGCCCACGTCGAGCTGGCCCGCCAGGGTGACGGCCCAGGGCCACGGGAGCAGGCTGGCGAACATGAGGAAGGCCGCGGTTGCGAAGATCGCGAAGAGCTGACCGAAACCGAAGTAGAGCAGTGCGATGCGCGTGCCGCGCTTCATCTCGAGGTAGCCGAGGCCGATGAGGCTCACGAGGGTCGGGATGTAGACGACGGGGTGCGCGACGAAGAAGGTTCCCGTGAAGGGCGTCCACCACCTGCCCGCCTCCAGGGCGGGGAGCCCGTAGGCCACGGCCTCGAACCAGGGCTGCTCGGTGACCGGTCGCCAGAGACCCTGCCCGACGAGGCCGGCCGCGATGATCAGAATCAGCAGCGCGAGCGTCGCGGGTACGGTGCGAACGACGATTCCGAGAGAGCGGGCGGGATGCGTGGGTGTCGGGGCGCTCACGCTGTCAGGGTAGCGAGGGATCCGCGTCGGGGAGTCCTACGCGCCGGGAAGCAGCAGCGCGCGCAAGGCATCCACGTCGTCCGCGACGGCGGACGCGCCCTCGGACTCGTGCGGCCAGCTGAAGCCCCAGCGCACGAAGATGACCGGCACGTCATGCTCCGCGCCGCCATCGACGTCATGGTGGCGGTCGCCGATCAGGACGGGCCGGGAAGTGTCGGCTCCGGCGACTTCGAGGCGGCGCAGAGCCTCCGCGACGATGTCGGACTTGGCGCTCAGCGTCCGCTCGTCGGGCGTCGCGCCGACGATCGCGGTGAAGTCGTCCGACAGCTCGAAGACCTCCATCAGCTCGAGCACCTGATTCTCGGGCTTGCTGCTCGCGGTCGCCTGCGGCACCCCGTCGCGGTGCAGATCGTGGATCAGGTCGACGATGCCGGGGAAGGTGCGCGCGCCCGTCGTGTACCCGTCGCGCGCGCCGAGCTCGCGGTACCACGAGACCGCCGTCGCGGCCTCTTCGGGCGACATGCCGACCTGGGCCTGGAACGACTGGAACATGGGCGGACCGATCCAGTGCACGAGTTCGGCGCGGGTAGGCGCCGGGTGGCCGAAGTGCCCGAGCGTGATGGTGAGTCGGCGCAGGATGCCATCCGAGGCATCCACGATCGTGCCGTCGACATCCCAGAGGATGCAGGACCAGGGGCAGGCGTCGGGCATGTCTTCCAGCCTACGGGGCTGCGGGTCGGGGCTCGGTGGGTCGGGGGCTCCGGACCGGGCTCAGAAGAGTCGCGGAACGCCGGACTCGATGCCCTTCATGTCGTCGTAGTCCAGGGTGACGCAACGGATCCCACGGTCCGTAGCCAGCACGCGTGCCTGCGGCTTGATCTCTTGCGCGGCGAAGACCCCGGTGACCGGCGCCAGATGCGGGTCACGACCGAGCAGAGCCAGGTACCGAGTGAGCTGCTCGACGCCGTCGATGTCGCCGCGGCGCTTGACCTCCACCGCGATGGTTCCGCCCGCGGGGTCGCGCAGCAAGAGGTCCACGGGGCCGATGGCGGTCGGGAACTCCCGGCGCACGAGGGTGACCCCGTCGCCGATGAGTTCGACCTGCTCGGCGAGAAGGCGTTGCAGATCGGCCTCCACTCCGTCTTTCTGGAGCCCCGGGTCTGCGCCGAGTTCGTGCGAGGTGTCGTGGATGATCTCGTAGATGCTGACGAGGAGGGCGTCGCCCGACTTGGCGTGGGTGACGCGCCACTGCTCGATGATGCCGGCCTCACGCGCATCCTCGTCCGGGGTCTGCGAGATGAGCGAGCAGGGCGGGCTCATCCAGTTGAGGGGTTTGTAGCTTCCCCCGTCCGAGTGCACGAGCAGGCTGCCGTCGCTCTTGTGGAGCAACAGCCGGGTGGCGAGGGGAAGGTGCGCGCTGAGTCGGCCGGAGTAATCGACGGAGCAGCGGGCGATGACGAGACGCACCGCACCAGCGTACGTGCCGATGTTGCCCTACTGAGCGTCGATCGGCAGCAGGATGTTCTTGACCGAGGGGTCGGTGCGCAGGAATTCCTGTACCGCGGGATCTTGGAAGGCCTGGACGAGCTTCTTCACGTTGGCGGTTTCGGCGTAGTCGGATCCGATCGTGAGCTGCCCCGCGAACTCGTCGGGCGCGGCGGGGGCGTAGATCTGCTTGGCGATGTCGATCTGCGCCGCGAGGTAGTACTCGGTGTAGCCCACCGCCGCGTCGAGGTCGGCGAGCGCCCGCGACTGTGCGGCGAAGTCCAGCAGGACGAACGTGAGGTTCTTGGGATTCTCGACGATGTCGTCCTGGGTGGCGTGCGCCTTGTCGATCGTGGGGTCGAGCGTGATCAACCCGGCGCGCTCCAGCACCCAGAGTCCTTGTGCCTCGTTCGCCGGGTCGGAATACAGTGAGATCGTTCCGCCATCCGGGATCTCACTGATGTCGGAGTACTTGTCGGACCACACGCCGAAACCCCAGCGGAAGACCGGAACCGCCGCGGTCTCGCGGAAATCGGGGTTGGCTTCGAGCACCTGACTGAGCCACAGCTTGTGCTGGTAGATCGTGCCGGCGACCTCGCCCTCGCTCACCGCTCGGTTGATGGTGTTGCTGTCGGCCAATCCCCGGAACGCGATCGTGATGTCGTACTTGGGTGCGACCTCTTCGGCGATGAACTCGACGAGAGCCTGTTCGGAGGAATTGCCCTCGGCGGTCGCGACGTACAGGGTCGCCCCGGCGATCTCGTTGGCGGATTTCGCGGGGTTCAGCAGCGGCGCGAGGATGACGGCTCCGATCGCGAGCACGACGACCGCGCCGCCGGCGACCCAAGGCCAGCGCCGCCGGGGTTTGACCTCGAAACCGTGGTCGTCGCCGTTCGGCCGAGTCGATCGAGTGTTCAGCGTGGATGTCATGGCAGTGCTCTCCGTGATGTTGATGGGGTGGGGGTGTCAGACGGCGGCCCGAGCGCGATGGCGGGTGCGAGCCTGGGGGGTGGTGAGTCGGACGAAAGAGTCGCCGAGTTTCTGCACGAACGCGACGAGCAGCACGAGCACGATGATCGTCGCCAACATGACGCCGTTGTCGAAGCGCTGGTAGCCGTAGGTGACCGCGACGTAGCCGATCCCACCCGCCCCGATGCTTCCCGCGATAGCGGAGTACTCGATCATGGCGATCGTGTTGATCGTGACGCCGCCGATGATGCTCGGCACCGCCTCGGACAGTTGGGCGGTGCGGATGACCTGCAGCGGAGAAGCGCCGCTCGCCGTCGCGACCCGCGCGAGTCCCGTGGGCACCCCGCGCAATGAGTTCTCGACGATGCGCGTGAAGAACGCGATGCCGGCGATCGACATCGGGACGACGGCGGCGGCTATGCCGATGTTCGTCCCCGTGATGAAGCGCGTGAACGGGACGATCGCCGCCATCAGGATGAGGAAGGGCAGAGACCGGCCGACGCTGATGATTCCGCTCAGCACCGCGTGCAGCCTCGGGCGCGGGAACAGTCCGTTCGGGGAGAGGTTGTGGACGAGGGCACCGAGGGGGATGCCGACCAGGACGACGATCGCCATGACGATGCCGACCATGATGAGGGTGTCGAGAAGTGCGGGGAATATCAGGGCGGGGATCTCCGCGAGAGGGATGTTGGCGGCGCGTCTCATGACGGCACCGCCACACGGATCGGCTCTCGACGGCGAGCGTCCAGCCCCAAGCTCTCCAGCGTGTGCCGGACCCGGTCGTCGTCCGAGTCGGCGATGCCGATCACCACGGACCCCACGGTCGAATCGTGGATCACTTCGACCGACGCGCCCAAGAGCGAAACGGGCACGCCCAGGGCCTGACCGAGGCGGGACATCCAATCCGTCGGCACGATTTCGGCGCGGTAGGAGACGATCCATGTCGTCTCTGCGACACCCCCGACCGCGTGTGCGCGCCGGGGCTGCAGCGCTCGTCCGAGCTCGGAGTCGGGGTCGTGAAGGAGTTCGACGAGACGGCCGGATTCGACGATGCGTCCGTGATCGAGACGCGCCACCGCGTCGGCGATGCTGCGAACCGTGTCCATCTCGTGGGTGATGAAGACGATCGCGAGGTCGAGGTCGTCGCGGAGCTCTTTGATCAGATCGACCACGGAGGCGGTCGCGTCGGGATCGAGCCCGCTCGTCGCCTCGTCCGAGATCAGCACACGTGGACGCAGGGCGAGCGCGCGTGCGATGCCGACACGCTGGCGCTGGCCGCCGGAGAGCTCGTGCGGATAGTTTCCCGCCTTGCTCGCCAGTCCGACACGATCCAGCAGCTCCGCCACGCGATGCTTCGTCTCAGCGTCAGTCACCCCCAGATACTCCAGGGGGAGGGCGACATTCTGTGCCGCCGTCCGTCGGCTGAAGAGACCATCGTGCTGGAAGATCGTGCCGATCTTGCGGCGCGCGATCCGTAGCTCGCCGGCGGTCAGGTGGGAGAGATCGTCGCCGTTCACGATCACGGCACCGGATGTCGGCGCCTCGAGCAGGGTCGCGCACTGCGCGAGGGTGCTCTTGCCCGCACCGCTCGGTCCGACGACCGCGAATATCTCGCCGGCAGCGACGGCGAAGTCCAGTCGGTCCAGCACGGTCGTACGTCCGAAGGTCTTGGTGAGTTGCTCGAGGCGGATCATCGCGTCGTCGACTCGTGTCGGAGGAGAGGAGGCATGCCGCCGACCGTAGGGGCGCCGCATGATGTCGGCACAGCCGCACTGACGCACTGCGTAACCACATGACGCAGTGCGTAACCATGTGACGCCATGTGTAGTCGGCGCTGGTGCCGAGCGGCGGTGTGTCCGACGATTGCCGGATGACTCGACAGATCCGCTTCAACGCCTTCGACATGAACTGCGTGGCCCACCAGTCTTCGGGCATGTGGCGCCATCCGGACGACCGTTCCGCCGACTACAAAGACCTGAGCTACTGGACGGAGCTCGCCAAGCTGCTTGAGCGCGGAAACTTCGACGGCATCTTCATCGCCGACGTCCTGGGAACCTACGACGTGTACGGCGGCACGAACGAAGCCGCGATCCGGCACGGCGCGCAGGTGCCCGTCGGAGACCCGGTGCTGCTGGTCTCGGCCATGGCGGCCGTGACGAAGAACCTCGGATTCGGGGTGACCGCCGGCACGGCATACGAGCACCCGTACCCGTTCGCGCGCAGGATGTCGACGCTCGACCACCTGACGAAGGGGCGTGTCGGATGGAACGTGGTGACCGGTTACCTGCCGTCCGCGGCCCGCAACATGGGCAACGACGACCAGCTCGAGCACGATGAGCGCTACGAGCACGCGGACGAGTACCTCGAGGTCCTCTACAAGCTCTGGGAGGGATCCTGGGAGGACGACGCCGTGATTCGCGACCGCGAATCGGGCGTCTTCACCGACCCGCAGAAGGTCCACGAGATCGGCCACGAGGGCAAGCACTTCACCGTCCCGGGCATCCACATCTCCGAGCCGTCGCCACAGCGCACGCCGGTCATCTACCAAGCGGGTGCATCATCGCGCGGCATCGAGTTCGCGGCGGGCAACGCCGAGGCGATCTTCGTCGCGGCGCCGACCAAGGCCGTCCTGAAGAACACCGTGACCAAGATCCGGGACGCCCTCGAAGCCGCCGGCCGCGATCGCTACTCCGCCCGCATCTACACGCTGCTGACGATCATCACCGACGAGACCCCCGAGAAGGCGAAGGCCAAGCACGAGGACTTCCTGCAGTACGCCGACCATGAGGGCGCGCTCGTCTTCATGTCCGGCTGGATGGGTATCGACCTGTCGCAGTACGAGCTCGACGAGCCCGTGGGCAACGTCAAGAGCAACGCCATCCAGTCCGTCATCGCCAACTACCAGGAGTCCGCGGCCCACGGCGAGACCTTCACGGTGCGGGATATCGCGCGCATCAGCGCTATCGGCGGTCTCGGCCCCACGCTCGTCGGGTCGGGCAAGGAAATCGCGGATCAGCTGCAGGAGTGGGTCGCCGAAACCGATGTCGACGGCTTCAACCTCGCCTACGCGATCACGCCGGGAACCTTCGAGGACATCGTGACGTACGTGATCCCCGAGTTGCGCGCGAGGGGTGCCTATCCGACCTCCTACGTCGAGGGAACGCTGCGCCACAAGCTGCACGGCAAGGGCGACCGCCTGCCCGCCGATCACAAGGGTGCGGGCTATCGCGTGGGTGCTCTCGCGATCTCGTGAGCGTCGCTACAGCGCGGACGGCTCGTCGGCGGTCGGACGGTGCCCGTCCCGGTGCCCCTCGCCGACGTGCGATCCGGGCAGCGGCCGGGTGGCCCCGGATGCGAAGCCGGACGCGATGATGAGCGCCACCAGGATGTACAGGGTGTTGAGCAGGCCGATGTGCTCACTGACGAATCCGAGCAGCGGGGGCCCGCACAGGAAGGCGATGTAGCCGATCGTCGCGGCGGCGCTCACGCGGGCTGCGGCGCGGGCGGGGTCGTCCGCCGCGGCGGACATGCCGAGGGGGAAGCCGAGCGCGACGCCGGCACCCCAGAGAGCTGCGCCGACGAAGACGAGCGGGATGGACGGCGCGAGGATGAACAGCAGCAGACCCACGGCAGCAGCGGCCGCCAGAGCTCGCAGGGTTGCGACACGACCGAAACGATCGACGAGCGGCCCGCCCGCGATGCGGACGAGAGTCATGCTCACCGAGAACACCGCGAGTCCCGCGGCCCCGAGTGCCTGGTCGGCACCATGGCCCTCCACCACCGTCAGAGCGAGCCAGTCGTTCGCGCCACCCTCGGCGAAGGCCATCCCGAGCATCACGATCCCCAGTGTGTACGTGCGGGGCTCGCGCCAGGCCGACAGGGACTCGTGCAGGCGCGCGCGCCAATCGCGCTTCGGCTCGTCCGACGGGGTCGGGTCCATGGCCACCGCCCGGGCGGGCACGTTCGCGATGCTGACGAACGCGATGACGACGATCACGACGGCGAGCGCCGTCGTGTGCACCAGCACGTTCAGCCCCCAGGCCACGGCGAGCACACCGATTCCCGCGCCGAGCACGGTGCCGAAGCTGAAGAAGGCATGAAACAGGGGAAGAAGAGTCTTGCCGATCTGCTTCTCGATCGCGGCGCCGTCGACGTTCATCATGACATCGAGCGATCCGTTGCCCAGGCCGAAGAGGGCGAGACCGACCACGACGACTCCATACGACCCCAGAGCGTCCGTTCCCACTCCGATGATCGCGACGCCGACGGCGACGACGATCATCGCGACGAACATGCCGCGGCGGGCGCCGAACCGAGCGAGCACGAGTGAGCTGAGTGAGAGGCCGACGATCGATGCGATGCCGGCGAGCAGCAGGACGAAGCCGATCTGGATGTTGTCGATCTGCAGGGTGTCCTTGATCGCCGGCACGCGCGAGGCCCAGGTCGCGATCGAGAGCCCACTCGCCGTGAAGATGGCGAAGACCGCCGTGCGCCAGCGCAGCAGGGCGCGACGGTTGACGGGGGCGGCGAGTCCGGACATGCCGAGAGTCTATCGAATCGATTCGACCGCACGTCTGCCGTACGGGGTACCATCGGTGAATCTATCCCGAACCCGGAGGTGCGATGGCTGCCGGAAGGCCCACGATCGCCGACGTCGCGCGTGTCGCCCAGGTGTCGCCGTCGACCGCGTCGGTCGTCTTCAGCGGCAAGGCCTCCGTGACGGATGCGACCCGCGCTCGCGTGCTCGACGCCGCCGCGTCTCTCGGTTATACGGGCCCGGACCCCCGCGCCGCGTCGCTGCGCCGCGGCAGCAGCGGCATCGTGGGCGTGGTCTTCGAGGAGCACCTCGGCGCGGCCTTCCGTGACCCGATCAAGGCGGTCATGATGGACGGCCTCGCCGCGGGGGTCGCGCCGCTCGGCGCCGGACTGCTGCTCCTCCAAGACGACGCCGGGTCCACCGACGGCGCGTCCGCATCACCCGACCTGCGCTCCGCACCCGTCGACGCGGTCGTGCTCGTGGGCTGTAGTGGTCGTCTCGCCGACTCTCTCGAGGCCGTCCGGGGCCGCGGAATCCCGGTCGTCGTCATCGAGGGGGACGCCGGCCCCGGCATTCCGCGCGTCGAGCTCGACAACCGCGAAGCGCAGCGGCACGCCGCACGGCATCTCCGCTCGCTCGGACACGAGGACGTCGTCGTGTTGACCTTGCCCTTCGATGCGAGTCGCTGGCGGGGCTGGGTAGCCGCGGACGATGCGCGCACACCGGTCGTCGATGTGACACGCGAACGACTGGTGGGTGCGCGCGATGTGTTCCCCGCGGCCCGCGTGTACGCGGCAGGGGCCAGCTCGATCGACGAGGGGCTCGCGGCCGGTCGCATCATCCTGGCCCGGGCGTCGCAACGCCCCACCGCGATCATCGCCCAGAGCGACCTTCTCGCTGCGGGTGTCGTGCGGGCCGCGGAAGAACTCGGGCTCTCGGTGCCGGGCGACGTCAGCGTGACGGGATTCGACGGCATCATCGTCGATGGTTTCGCCCCGTACGAACTCACGACGCTGGTGCAGCCCGCGGCCGAGAAGGGCCGCGCCGCCGGCACGATCGTCACGCGGATGATCCAGGGATCGGATGCCGCGTCGATCAGTTTCACCTGCACGTTCCGTCAGGGCAACACCACGGGTCCTCCCGCGCGCTGAGGCTCGCTCGGGCTGGTGCGAGATGCGCACGCTCGGCATCTCGCAAAATCCGCCCCGTAAGATAGGACCACTGTCCATCCCCTGAGCCACCCCGGCCGACACGACCGAGGAGACGCCTGTGCTGCTGATCCTCGCCGCGTTCGTCGTCATCTCGCTCGCGATGCCGTGGCTCGTTCGGATGCTGGGATCGCGGGCCTTCTACGTCGCCGCCGCGATGTCGGCGGCCGCGTTCGTCGAGGCGGTTCTGCGGACGCCCGCCGTGCTCGCCGGGCAGACGCCTTTCGAGTCATTCGAATGGATCCCCGCGCTCGGGATCTCGCTGTCCATGCGCATGGACACCCTCGCGTGGGTCATGACACTGATCGTCACGGGCGTGGGCGCGCTGGTGCTGCTGTACTGCCGCTGGTACTTCCGCGACAAGCCCGAGGGCCTCGGCCAATTCGCGGCGGTCCTGCTCGCGTTCGCGGGAACCATGTACGGCCTCGTGCTGACGGACGACATCGTCGTGCTCGTCATGTTCTGGGAGATCACGAGCATCCTGTCGTACCTGCTGATCGGCTACTACCACCGCCGAGCCGGTAGTCGCCGCGCGGCCCTGCAGGCCCTGCTGGTCACGACGCTCGGCGGACTCGTCATGCTGATCGGTGTCGTGCTGCTCGTCGTCGACACCGGGACGTCGAGCCTGTCGGGAATCCTCGAGATCGCGCCGAGCGGACCCGTCGCGGATGCCGCGCTCGTGCTGCTGCTCGTCGGCGCGCTCAGCAAGTCGGCGATCTTCCCCTTCCACTTCTGGCTGCCGGGCGCGATGGCCGCGCCCACCCCGGTGAGCGCGTATCTGCACGCCGCGGCGATGGTGAAGGCCGGCATCTACCTGCTGGCGCGCCTCTCGCCGGTCTTCGCCGACGCGCCACCCTGGCGACCGATCGTCATCTCGCTCGGCATCCTGACGATGCTGATCGGAGGCATCCAGTCGCTGCGCGAGCGTGATCTCAAGCGCATCCTCGCGTTCGGCACCGTGAGCCAGTTGGGGCTGTTGACGGTCGTCCTCGGTTTCGGGACGCGGGACGCCGCCCTCGCCGGACTCGCCCTGCTGGTCGCCCACGCGTTGTTCAAGTCGAGCCTCTTCCTCATCGTCGGTGTGATCGACCGTCAGCTCTCGACGCGTGACATCTCGGAGTTGTCGGGGCTCGGACGCCAGGCGCCGGTCATGGCCACGTTCGCGTTCATCGCGATCGGGTCGATGGCGGGAGTCATCCCCACCCTCGGTTTCGTCGCCAAGGAGGGCGTGCTCACCGCGTTCCTCGACGAGGCCCGGGGCGGTTCGGCCTGGGGTCTGGTCGCCCTGATCGGTGTCGTCCTCGGGTCGGTCTTCACCGTGGCCTACGGCATCCGCTTCCTGTGGGGGGCGTTCTTCCGCAAGCGCGACGTCGAGCTGACCGAATGGCCCGATCCGCCCATTGGCTTTCTCGCGGCGCCGATCGTGCTCTCGGGGCTGTCGATCGTGGGTGGGTTCGCGGCGCCGTGGATCGACCTCGCGCTTCGGGGTTACGCCGACACCGCCCCGGGCTCGACGCCGGGCGTCGCTCCACCCGAATACACCTACCACCTCGCGCTCTGGCACGGTCTCGAACCGGCGCTCTTCCTGTCGCTCGCCACGCTCGTCGGCGGCGCGCTGGTGTTCGCGCTCGCCCAGGCGACGCGATGGGACACCCGGCGCCGACTGGTGCCGTTCACGGCATCGGATGTCTATTACGAGGTCGTCCGACAGGTCGACCGGCTCTCGGTGGCGACCACGACACTCACCCAGCGCGGTTCGCTTCCGATCTACGTCGGCACGATCTTCGTCGTGCTGGTCGGGGCCGAGGCGACGGTGATGTTCGCCTCGCCGAGCTGGCGGGCACAACTCGACGCGTGGCAGTCGCCCATCCAGCTGGTCGCCGCGCCGCTCATGATCGCGGCGGGCATCGCCGCCGTGCTGGCCCGCAAGCGCTACACCGGAGTCGTCCTCGTGTCGGTGACGGGACTCGGCATGGTCCTGCTGTTCGCCACGAGTGGGTCACCCGACCTCGCCCTCACGCAGATCCTCGTCGAGACCGTCACGCTCGTCGCATTCGCACTGGTGTTGCGGCGACTGCCCGCGCAGATGGGCGATCACAACGCCTCCGTCGCTCGGCTTCCCCGGGCCATCCTGGCCATCGGTGTCGGCGTGACGATGGCCATGGTCGCCGTGATCGCGACGGGCGCGCGCCTCGAGGCGCCCATCTCGCAAGGGTGGCCGGACCTCGCCTACGAGTTCGGCCACGGTCGCAACGTCGTCAACGTGGCGCTCGTCGACATCCGCGGGTGGGACACGATGGGTGAGCTCTCGGTGCTCGTCCTCGCGGCGACGGGCGTCGCATCGCTCGTGTTCGTGACCGACCGCGCCGACAACCTGCAGCGGCTGACCTCGGGCGTGCCGATCATGCCCGCCCGTCGCCGACGGCGACCGCTCGTCGAGACCCTCGCCGGGCCCCGGCCGCAGTCCGCCGCAAACGCCGGTAGCCCGCAGACATGGCTCGTGGGCGGCCAGCGGATGCGTCCCGAGAATCGGTCGATCATCCTCGAGGTCATCGTGCGGATCCTGTTCCACACGATCATCGTGGTGTCCATCTACCTGCTCTTCGCCGGGCACAACCTGCCTGGTGGAGGCTTCGCCGGCGGTCTCGTCGCCGGGATGGCGCTCGTCATGCGCTACGTCGCCGGTGGGCGCTACGAGCTCGGCGCGGCCGCACCGACGGACGCGGGGCGCCTCCTCGGTGCGGGCATGGCGATCGCCGTCGCCTGCGCGGTCGTTCCCCTGTTCTTCGGAGCACCGCCGCTCACGAGCGCGTTCGTCGAGGCCGAGCTTCCGATACTCGGACACGTCGAATTCGTGACGACGACGATCTTCGACGTCGGCGTGTACCTCGTGGTCGTCGGTCTCGTGCTCGATGTGCTGCGCAGCCTGGGTGCCGAGGTCGACCGACAGAGCCAGCCCGCGCGCACCGGGGAGGTGGTCAGCTGATGGATGTTTCGCTGACCCTCATCATCGTCATGGGCGCGCTCTTCGCGTGCGGCGTCTACGCGATGCTCGAGCGCAGCCTGACGCGCGTCCTGATCGGGTTCCTGCTTCTGGGGAACGCAGCGAACCTGCTGCTGCTGATCGTGATGGGACGCCCGGGAATCGCCCCGTTCTTCGGGTCGGGCGAGACATCCGAGATGTCCGATCCCTTGCCGCAGGCCCTCACGCTCACCGCGATCGTCATCACCTTCGCCATCTCGGCGTTCCTGCTGGCCCTGATCTATCGGTCCTGGCAGCTCGGTCAGGCCGACACGGTCATGGACGACGAAGAAGACGTCGCCCTGCGCGAGCGCGGTGTCCAGTCCGAGGACGCGATGGAAGACGAGGGATCGACGGATGCCGAGGCGCCCACCGACTTCGTGGGTGTCGAGACCGCCCCGATCACGGTGTTGCACAGCCGCGACTTCCCGGGTCTCGTGGACGACGCACCGACCGACAAGCCTGCCGCGCGACGTCAACGCGAGGGGGGTGAGGACTCGTGAGCTCGCTGGTCCCCCTGCTCGTCGCGCTGCCGCTCATCGGTGCCGCCCTCACGCTCGTGTTCGGGCGTCGTCGACGCCTGCAGGTGATGGTGTCGGTCGTCACCCTGGTCGCGGTGCTCGTCATCGCCGCGATCCTGCTGTACACCGTCGATCAGGGCGACCCCATCGCGGTCTCGGTCGGCGGGTGGCCGATCCCGTTCGGCATCGTGCTCTACGTCGATCCCCTCGCCGCGCTGCTCGTGCTGGTGTCGAGCATCGTGCTGATCGCGGTCCTGCTCTTCTCGATCGGCCAGGGCGCGGCGGACGGTGACGAAGAGACGCCGGTCTCGATCTTCTACCCCTCGTACCTGATCCTCGCTGCGGGCATCTTCAACGCCTTCATCGCGGGCGACCTGTTCAACCTGTACGTGGGGTTCGAGATCCTGCTGGTCGCGTCGTACGTGCTCATCACGCTCGGCAGCACCGAGTCGCGCATCCGCACGGGCGTCGTCTACATCGTCGTCTCGCTCGTGTCGTCGATCCTGTTCCTCTCGGCGATCGCCGCGATCTACGCATCGCTCGGCACCGTCAACATGGCGCAGATCGCGGCCCGGATGGGCGAGCTGCCGCAGGACGTCCAGCTCGTGCTGCACATGCTTCTGCTCGTCGCTTTCAGCATCAAGGCCGCGGTGTTCCCGCTGTCGTTCTGGCTGCCGGACTCCTACCCGACCGCGCCCGCCCCCGTCACGGCCGTGTTCGCGGGCCTGCTGACGAAGGTCGGCGTCTACGCGATCATCCGAACCGAGACCCAGATCTTCCCGAACAGCGACATCAACATGCTGCTGATGGTGATCGCGTTGGCGACCATGATCGTCGGGGTGCTGGGCGCGGTCGCGCAGGCGGAACTCAAACGCATCCTGTCGTTCACGCTCGTCAGCCACGTCGGGTACATGATCTTCGGGCTGGCGATCGGCACCGCTGCGGCCTATGGGGCGACGATCTACTACATCGTCCACCACATCATCGTGCAGACGACCCTCTTCTTGGCCGTCGGGCTGATCGAACGCCGGGCCGGCAGCACGTCGATCCTGCGCGTCAAGGGTCTGATGAGGGCCGCACCGGTCATCGCCGTGCTCTACTTCATCCCCGCCGTGAACCTCGGCGGCCTACCACCCTTCTCGGGGTTCGTCGGCAAGTTCGCCCTCTTCGACGCGGCCGCGCAGGTCGGTACGCCGGTCATGATGGTGCTGATCGTCGGCGGCATCGTCACCTCCCTGCTGACGCTCTACGCGCTCATGCGCGCGTGGAACCTGTCGTTCTGGCGAGAGGAAGAGGATTCGACCGAGACCGAGGCTCGCATCGCGTACCTCGGGCGGTCGACGGGGGCGGCCGTCGAGACCGAACGGCGCGTCATCCCGCGCATCATGACGGCGGCGACCGGCGGGATGGTCGCGGTCACGCTCGCGCTGACGATCTTCGCCGGGCCGCTGCTCGAGATCTGCATGCGCGCCGGCGAGGTGCTGACGCATCCGGTGACCATCACTCAGATCGATGAGGAGGCCGCACCGTGAGCCCCGACTCCCGCGCCTCGCACGCGCGCCACATCTGGGCGCAGCTGCCGTTCTTCGGGTGGCTGATCGCGCTGTGGATGTTGCTCTGGGGTCAGTTCTCGTGGCTGGCGTTCTTCTCGGGGCTCATCGTCGCGATCGTCGTCACGCGCATCTTCCGCTTGCCGCCGGTCGACCTGTCCGGGCGACTCAACCCCTGGTACGGCCTGGTCTTCGTCACGACGTTCCTCGCGGCGCTCGTGCGCGGCTCTCTGCTCGTCGCGTGGCAGGTGCTGGACGTGCGTCGCCAACCGGGTGTCGCCGTCATCGCCGTCCCGCTACGCACCGACGATGACCTGATCATGACCCACACCGCGGTCACGGCATCGCTCATCCCGGGCTCGATCATCCTCGAGGCGGACCGTGATCGTCGTGTGCTCTACCTGCACGTGATCGGGGTGCGTAACGAGGCGGATGTCGAGCACCAACGACGAGCCGTGCTCGGCTGGGAGGCGCGGATCGTCCGAGCCGTCGGCTCGCGCGAGCAACTGCGCGTCATTCGTGACGCCACCGTCGACACCCCACGACAGGGCGGAGCCACCGTATGAACGTGCTCGTCGTCATCATCCTCGTGGTCTTCGCGGCTGCGGCGCTGCTCGCGCTGATCCGCATCGTGATCGGGCCCTCGATCCTCGACCGCGTCGTCGCGAGCGACGTCCTGTTGACCGAGATCATGTGCATCCTCGGGGCCGACATGGTGATCAATCACCACACACGGTCCCTGCCCGTGTTGCTGATCATCGCCGCCGTGGGTGTGTTCGGGTCGATCTCGATCGCCCGCTTCGTCGCGCGAAGGGACAACCCGAGATGACGGACCTCGACTGGCTGGCGATCGCCGACACCACAGCCCTCGTGCTGGTCCTGATCGGCGCCCTGTTGTGCCTGACCGCATCGATCGGTCTGCTGCGCTTCCGGGACGTTCCGAGCCGCCTGCACGCGGCCACCAAACCGCAGGTTCTCGGACTGCTGCTGATCTGCATCGCGATCGCACTGTCGCTGCGGGCATGGCCCGTCGCGGCGTTCGTCGTCCCGGTGTTTCTGATCCAGCTCGCCACGGCACCGCTGTCGGCGCACATGGTGGGACGTGCGGCCTACCGCAACGGCACGCTGGACGAGGGTGCGCTCGTCGTCGACGAACTGCGCGACTCGCGCGAGACGCCCCCGGCAGCGGGCGGCTGACGACTCAGTCGGTGCCGGAGTCGAACGCGGCGGCCTCGGATGCCTCGTCCACCGCGTCGGCGAGACGCTCGCGGTCGGCGTCGAAGGGCGCCGCATGCTCGGTGATCTCGTCCGCTTCGCCGGCCTTCAGGTTGCCGACGAGCGCCGCCGTTGCTCCGCCGATCATGCCCATCGCGGCGTACTGCTCGAGGCGGGTCCGCGAGTCGGCGATGTCGAGATTGCGCATCGTCAACTGGCCGATGCGGTCGGTCGGACCGAATGCGGCATCGCCGACGCGTTCCATCGACAGCTTCTCGGGACCGTACGACATGACGGGACCGGTGGTGTCGAGGATCGTGTAGTCCTCGCCGCGACGCAGGCGCAGCGTGACCGTGCCGCTGATCGTCGACCCGACCCACTTCTGGATCGACTCGCGCAGCATGAGCGACTGCGGCTCGAGCCAGCGGCCCTCGTACATCAAGCGACCGAGGCGGCGACCCTGCTCGTGATACGTCGCGAGGGTGTCCTCGTTGACGATCGCGTTGACCAGGCGCTCGTAGGCGGTGAAGAGCAGCGCCATACCGGGGGCTTCGTAGATGCCGCGGCTCTTGGCCTCGATGATCCGGTTCTCGATCTGGTCGCTCATGCCGAGACCGTGGCGTCCGCCGATCGCATTCGCCTCGCGGACGAGCTCCACCGGGTCGCCGAACTCGCGGCCGTTGATCGCGACGGGCCGTCCGGCCTCGAACGTGATCGTGACGTCCTCGGTGGCGATCGCGACGGATTCGTCCCAGAACCGCACGCCCATGATGGGCTCGACGGTTTCGAGCGACACGTCGAGGTGCTCGAGCGTCTTGGCCTCGTGCGTCGCGCCCCAGATGTTCGCGTCGGTCGAATAGGCCTTCTCGGCGGAGTCGCGGTACGGGAAGCCGTGGGCGACGAGCCATTCGCTCATCTCTTTGCGTCCGCCGAGCTCGGTGACGAAGTCGGCATCGAGCCACGGCTTGTAGATGCGCAGGCGGGGGTTGGCGAGCAGGCCGTAGCGGTAGAACCGCTCGATGTCGTTGCCCTTGTAGGTGGAGCCGTCGCCCCAGATGTCGACGCCGTCTTCCTTCATCGCGCGCACGAGCAGGGTGCCCGTCACGGCGCGACCGAGCGGCGTGGTGTTGAAGTACGTCCGTCCGCCCGAGCGGATGTGGAAGGCGCCGCAGGCGATCGCGCTGAAACCCTCTTCTACGAGCGCGGCCTTGGCATCGACCAGGCGCGAGACCTCCGCGCCGTACTCGAGGGCCCGGCCGGGGATCGCCTCGACGTCCGGCTCATCGGGCTGGCCGAGGTCGCCCGTGTACGTGCAGGGGATCGCGCCCTTGTCGCGCATCCATGCGACGGCGACGGAGGTGTCCAAGCCGCCGGAGAAGGCGATGCCGACGCGCTCGCCGATGGGCAGGGATTGAAGGACCTTCGACATCCTTCGAGTCTACTGAGAGGCGCGGTCCGCCCGAGACGGCGCCCGCAGGCGACCGACCCACACCACGAGCAGGCCGACGGCGACGATGCCGAGCGCGATCGCGACGACGTACACCGCGACCCCCGCGTAGCCGGGAGGCTGGAGCGCCGGATTGTGGGGATTGAGGAACGGGTACGGGTACCAGTACGGCTCGCCGTTGGCGGGCGACGTGACCAACAGGCCCCGCACGAGCGTGTAGACGACCCACGCGATCGGGTAGACGACGATGATCCACACGGCACGCCACGGCAACGCGCGTCGCCGCGGGGCGAGCAACAGATCGAGCACCAGCACGATCGGCACAGCCACGTGCATCACCTCGTTCGACCAGGCAACCGTCTCGCCCTGGGGCAGCTGGATGCCCCGCAGCAACAGGTTGTAGACCACGCCCGTGATCACCATGTAGGTGGTGACGCAGGCGAGCAGCACGGCGAACCAGTGCGGTTCGACATCCGTTCGTCCTCGTCGCGTCCAGAACAGAATCGCGCCGATCGTGAGGGTCGCGGCGGCGGCGACGTTCGACTGGATCGTGAAGAAGCTCAGGAAGTTCGCGACGACCGTGCCGATCTGGTGGCCGTATTCCGTCGTCGCGTCCTCGGCGTTCGAGACCGTCCGCACGAGTTGCGCGATGACGGCGGCGATGCCCACGATGGCGGTCAGGATGCGGACGCCCGCCCAGGCCTGTGACCAGGCAGCGGATCGGAGCAGGGTGGAAGACATGGCCAAACACTAGCGGCGGCCTCGCGTCCCCGGTGGGTGCCGGACGACCTCGATAGGATGGTGTCTTACCGTCCTGACAAGAAATCCGGGGGCCTCATGCCAGGCATCGTGATCGTCGGCGTGCAGTGGGGCGACGAGGGCAAGGGCAAGGCGACCGACCTGCTGGGCGAGCGCACCGACTGGGTCGTGAAGTTCAACGGCGGCAACAACGCCGGCCACACCGTCGTCATCGGTGACGAGAAGTACGCGCTGCACCTGCTGCCCTCGGGCATCCTGTCACCCGGTGTCATCCCCGTGATCGGCAACGGTGTCGTCGTCGATCTCGAGGTGCTGTTCGCCGAGCTCGGCGCGCTCGCGGCGCGCGGCGTCGACACGTCCAAGCTGCGGGTCAGCGCCAATGCGCACATCATTACGCAGTACCACCGCACGCTCGACAAGGTGACCGAGCGCTTCCTCGGCAAGCGTCAGATCGGCACGACCGGCCGGGGAATCGGCCCGGCCTACGCCGACAAGATCAACCGCGTGGGCATCCGCGTGCAGGACATCTTCGACGAGAACATCCTGCGGCAGAAGGTCGAGGGCGCACTCGACCAGAAGAACCACCTGCTGGTCAAGGTCTTCAACCGCCGTGCGATCTCGGTCGACGAGGTCGTCGAGGACATGCTGTCGTACGCCGATCGCCTGCGGCCCATGGTCGCCGACACGGGTCTGTTGCTGAACGATGCGCTGGACGCGGGTGACGTCGTGGTCTTCGAGGGCGGCCAGGCCACGATGCTCGACGTCGACCACGGCACCTACCCGTTCGTCACGTCGTCTTCCGCCACCGCAGGAGGTGCGGCGACCGGTTCGGGCGTCGGCCCCAACCGCTTGGATCGGATCGTCGGGATCGTCAAGGCGTACACGACCCGCGTCGGATCCGGGCCCTTCACGACAGAGCTGTTCGGCGAAGACGGGGACTGGCTGCGCTCGCGCGGATTCGAGTTCGGCACGACGACGGGTCGCCCCCGCCGTGTCGGCTGGTACGACGCACCCATCACCCGGTACGCCACGCGCATCAACGGCATCACCGATCTCGTGCTGACCAAGCTCGACATCCTGACCGGCCTCGAGCAGGTCCCCGTATGCGTCGCGTACGACGTGGACGGGGAGAGGTTCGACGAGGTTCCCGTCAACCAGTCGGACTTCCATCACGCGACCCCGATCCTCGAGTACTTTCCCGGCTGGTCCGAGGACATCTCGAAGGCGCGCACGTTCGAGGACCTTCCGGTTGCCGCGCGCGACTACGTGCTCGCCCTCGAGGGAATGAGCGGCACGCGCATCTCGGTGATCGGCGTCGGCCCGGCGCGCGACCAGGTCATCGTGCGACACGATCTCGTGGACTGACATGCGGTTCTGGGTCGGGGGGTACTCCTCCGACATGGGGGGCACGGCCGAGGGCATCGGCCTGCTGACGGCGGGCGAGGACGGCTCGCCGTTTGCCTCTGGCGCCCTGTCTTTCCGTGGCGCTGTGCGGCCGGCGCTGACCTCGCCGTCGTGGCTCGCCGCGCACCCGCGCCTCGATGTCGTCTACGCGGCGCTCGAGAGCGAGGGGCGTGTGGCCGCGCTGGCACGAACCGACGACACCTCTTTCACGGCGTTGGGCTCGTCCGTCGAAGCCGGTGAGGCGGTGTGTCACATCGCGGTCAGCCCGGACGGGACCTATCTGCTCGCGAGCTGCTGGGGCGACGGGCGTGTCGTACGGGTCGCGCTCGACGCCAGCGGGCGACCCGTGGGGCGTGCGGTCGCGCGGGCGGCGCGGGATCCGTACGCGGTCGACGGCGGCGACCTCCGCGATGCGGCTCACGAGGACGTGGACGACGAACCCGAAGATCCGCGTGTCTCGGCGGAGCGACGAGAAGAGCGGATGTCGGGGGCCTCCGCCGACCGGGAAGCAGATCAGCGCCGGGCCGAGATCGGTCTCGCGGATGCCGCGGCGGCGCTCCGGGCGGCCGCCGGTGCCGAGTTCGCCCACCTGATCCCCGATCACGACCGCCCGACCGAGCCCGATGTGCGCGGAGGCACGTTGCTGAACCGCGCGGTCGACGCGGACGAGCCCGTGCGCACCTCGCGTGCCCACGCCGCAGCCTTCCTGCCCGACGGCCGGGCACTCACGACCGACCTCGGGTTCGACCTGGTGCGGGTGTGGCGCACAGCCGCGGGTCGCTTGGCGCCCGATCACGACGTCACGCTGCCGCGCGGGTCGGGGCCGCGGCACCTGGTCGTGCACCCGAGCGGATTCGTCTACGTGCTGACCGAGTACTCGGCCGAGGTGTTCGTGCTCGGCGCCGACCGGGCGGGGCGGTGGAGCGTGCGCGGCAGCATCCCGGCCGCCGCGCTCACGCTCCCGGATGACACGGGTGCCGAGCTCGCCGTATCCCACGATCGTGCGTTCCTGTATGCCGGACTGCGGGGGAGTGACACGATCGCCGTGCTGCGCGTCGCGGGGGACGGCAGCAGCCTCGAGCCCGTTGCGCTCGCCGAGTCCGGTGTCACGTGGCCGCGGCACCATCTGGTCGTGCGTGACACGCTGCTCGTCGCCGGTCAGCGCTCGAACGACGTCGTGTCGCTCTCGCTCGACATCCGCACGGGCGTGCCCAGCAGGGTGCGGCACCGCGCCGGCGTGCCGGCGCCGACCCGCATCCTGCGCGCCCGCGACTGACGCTCCGTCGGCGTGCGGCGGCGCAGACGGCGGAGGCCCGCGCGGGCTAGACCTTGGCGTCCTGTCGGGGAACCCAGACCTGTTTGATGATCAGCAGGATCGACGCCGAGACCGGGATCGCGACGAGCGCGCCGATCAGCCCGAGCAGGGTGCCGCCGACGAGCGCCCCGATGACGACGAGTGCGCCGGGGATCTCGATCGTGCGGTTCATGACCCGGGGCGTGAGGACGTACGCCTCGACCTGGATGTACGCCAAGTAGAACCCGGCGAACAGGAGCGCGGTGAGGGGGTCGGAGAACAGCGCGATGACGCTCGCGATGATCCAGTACAGCACCGGACCGATCAGCGGGATCAGGGTGATCAGGAAGGCGATGACCGACATCAGGGCCGGGAAGGGCAGCCCCAGGATCACGTGCAGGATGAACGCGAAGATCGCGTTCGCGGTCGCCAGCACGACCATCCCGATGAGGTAGCCGCCGATCGAGCCCGTGATCTGCTCGGTCATGTCGCGTAGCCCCGGACGATTGCGTGCCGGCGCAAGACGGTAGAACGCTTGCTTGATCGCGGGCATCGATGCGATGAAGTACAGGGTCAGGACGAGCGTGATGAACGCGCCCGAGATGCCCGTCACGATGTTGATGCCGACCTGCAGCGCTCCGCCGCCGATCGCGGCGATGTTGGCGGGGTTGCTGAGGAAGGTCTCGAGATTGTTGAGCAGATCGGGCAGCGCCGTGCCGAACATGCCCTGCAGATAGGCGAACCAGTCCGACTTCTCGGCGGCGCTGATCAGGCTGGGGATGTCTTGCACGAACTGCGAGATCTGCTGCACGACCGTGGGAATCACGAGCCACAGGATGCCGACGAGCAGCAGCGCCACGCCCAGGAAGACGATCGCGATGGCCCAGCCGCGCTTCACCCCGCGCCGCATCAGCCAGTCGACGACGGGTTCGAGCCCGAGGGCGGCGAACAGGGCGAGCACGATGTAGATGATGACGGTCGCGAGATTGCTGATCGCCAGCCCCAGCAGCAGGGCGGCAAGGCCGCCGAGCGTGAGCGTGAAGCCCACGGTGAAGGGCTGGTCGATGCGCGCCCAGAACGATCGGATCGCCGACGAGGGCTTGTCGGATGCCGCGGGCGCGGGGTCGGGCGTGGCGTCGCTCATGGTCACACCATAGTGCGCCGCGGCCTCTCGGCGAGGCCTCGCGACGCAGCAATCAGCGGACCAGCGATAACGCCGGGCCTCCCGGTAACCTCATGGAAGAGGAGGGCCCCGTGACCCATGACAGCGACCCGCGAAACGAGCTGCTGCGCCTGCGCGCCAGTATCGACAACATCGATGCCGCACTCGTCTACATGTTGGCCGAGCGCTTCCGCTGCACGAAGCAGGTGGGCGTGCTGAAGGCCACGCACGAGATGCCGGCCTCGGATCCGACGCGCGAGATCGAACAGGTCGCCCGTTTGCGGCGCCTCGCTCTCGACGCCGACCTCGACCCCGCCTTCGCCGAGAAGTGGTTCAACTTCGTCGTGGCCGAGGTCATCCATCACCACGAGCAGGCGGCGAACGGGCGCTGACCGCCCACGCGGTCTACGATTCGTGTCATGTCCAGCGACCTGCCCATCGGCACGCTCATCGGAACGGCCGAGCCGACGACGGCGAACGTTCTCGCCACGCGATTGAACCGACACACGTTCTGGTGCGGCCAGAGCGGGTCGGGCAAGACCTACGCCCTCGGCGTCCTGCTCGAGCAGGTGCTGCTGCACACGCGTCTGCCCCTCGTGATCCTCGACCCGAACTCCGACTTCGTCCGCCTCGGCGACATACGGGAGGGCGCCCCGCCGCATCACGCCGACGAACTCGGCACCCGAGACATCCGTGTCTTCCGCCCGGGTGACGCCGAATATCCGCTCCATGCGCGCTTCCTCGGTATGCCCTTGCGCTCGCGTGCCGCGCTGATGCAGATCGATCCGATGGTCGACTTCGACGAGTACAACGCGATGCTGCGGTTCGAGCCGGAGATGCTCGGCGTCGAGGGGGGTGACCTCGTGGGGTACCTGCGCTCGGGCGAGGGTGCGATGCGTCATCGCCTCGCCACTCGCCTCGAGAACCTCGGTGTCGCCGATTGGAACCTGTGGGCGTGGGGCAAGCGGGCGGTCACCGACGACATCGACGAGCGGCCGGATGCGGCGGTGCTGGACCTCGGTGGCTTCTCCACGCAGGCAGAGTCCCGCGCGGCCGCCCTCGCCGTGCTGGATCACCTGTGGGAGCGCCGCGAAGAGCGCATCGGCCGCCTCGTCGTGATCGACGAGGCCCACAATCTATGCCCACCCGATCCGACGACACCGGTCGAGCGGCTCCTGACCGAACGCATCGTCCAGATCGCGGCCGAGGGGCGCAAGTACGGCATCTGGCTGCTGCTCTCGACGCAGCGGCCCACCAAGGTCCACCCGAACGCGATCTCGCAATGCGACAACCTGGCCCTGATGCGGATGAGTTCGCCCCGCGACCTCGACGACCTCGCGGCGGTGTTCGGCTACGCGCCGCAGTCGCTGCTGGAGCGCTCGCCGGGTTTCGCTCAGGGGCAGGCCCTGTTCGCCGGTGGTTTCGTCGCGGCGCCGACGCTCGTGCAGATGGGTGAACGGCTCACGCACGAGGGTGGGAGTGACGTGCGGGTGCCGCTGCGCTGACCGGGCTGCGCGCTATGGAACCGCGCGCCGCAGCGGGATGAAGGACGTGCCCGCGAGCACCGCGATGACGAGGATCGACCACAGCGCGAGGCTCAGTGAGCTCTGTGCTGCGAACCAGCCGAATATCGCGCCCCACGAGTCGGTGCGCCCGATGAGCCATATTGCGCCGATGAGGACCGCGCCGATCGCGATCAGCGTCGCGGTCAGCCAGAAGGCGCCGAGCCGCTTGTAGATCGTGGCCGACCAGAAACCGACCGAGAAGAACGTCATCGCGAGCAGGAAATAGAACGCGAACGCCGCCAGCGGTCCGCCCTGCCAGATCTCCTCGCCGTAGAACATCCACCCGTTCATGCCCCAGCCATCCGTCGCCCGTTCGACGAGACCGCCGACCACGAAGACCGCCGACAGGATGGCCGAGGTCATCGCCGCGGTCAGGTAAGTACCGAGGAAGAACTCGCGTCGGGTCACGCTCATCGCCTGCGAGAACGGAAAGGTGAGCGTGAGCGACTGCACGCCGACGACGAGGAAGTACCAGAGCGGAGCCTGTGCGCCGCCGCCGACCTTCGGCCCGTTCCCCGGGATGAGCGCGTAGACGGCGAGTGAGAGCACGAATGCTCCGGCGAGAACGAGCAGCGGGATCCAGATGTAGGTGTTGCGGTTGATCAGCTGCATGCGGACGACGTTCAGTGTGCGGCTCATCGCAGTGCTCCCTCGTCGATCGGAGCGGCGGTGGATTCCGCCGCGTGCTGAGTGGTGCGGACGATCAGTTGCTGCAGCGAGACGGGCGTGACATCCAGCTGTGCCGCGGCGAGGCGTTGCCGGTCCTCGGCCGTGAGGGCTCCCAGCACGGTGACCGAGCTGACACGGCCGAGGCTCTCGCGGTGGATGACCTCGCGCCCCGCGACGAATGCGTCGACGGCCGCCGATTCTCCGACGATGTTCGCCGCACGGTCGCGCACGGCATCCGTCTCTTCGTCCATGACGATCCGCCCACGGTCGATGACGAGGACGCGCTCGAGCAGGTTCGAGACCTCGTCGATCAGGTGCGACGACAGGATGACGGTGCGCGGATGCTCGGTGTAATCCTCGATCAGACGGTCGTAGAAGATCTGCCGCGCCACGGCATCGAGGCCCAGGTACGGCTCGTCGAAGAAGGTGATCTCGGCGCGCGAGGCCAGACCGATGATCACGCCGACGGCGGAGAGCTGACCGCGCGAGAGCTTCTTGATCGTCTTCTTCTGCGGCAGCTGCAGCTCGTCGATCAGCTGCTCGGCGAACCCCTGGTCCCAGTTCGAGAAGAAGAGCCGGGCCGCGCCGAATGCGTGCTTGGGGAGGGCGTCGTCGGGGTACTTCTGGCTCTCGCGCACGAAGCACATGCGCTGCAGCACGCGGGCGTTCTCGTAGGGGTGCTCGCCGAACACGCGGATCTGCCCGCTCGTGGCGAAGTTCTGCGCGGTGAGCATCGACATGACGGTGGTCTTGCCGGCGCCGTTGCGGCCGAGCAATCCGTAGATCACGTCCTTCTCGATCGTGAACGAGACGTCGTCGACCGCGAGGGTGTCGCGGTAGCACTTGGTCAGGTTCTGCACCTCGATCACGGGGTTCAGGGCGCGGAAAGTCATGGCGCGGTCCTTTCGGAGGGGGCGGGAATGGTGTCGTTCGCGCGCTCGCGGATGAGTGCGACGAGATCGTCGGGGCCGAGACCGAGGCGCTGAGCCTCTGCCAGGAGGGGTTCGAGGTAACGATCCGAGAACGCTCCGCGCCGCGCCGCGAGGACGCGATCACGGGAGCCCGCGGCGACGAACATGCCGATGCCGCGCCGTTTGTAGAGCACGCCCTGGTCGACGAGCATCGAAACTCCTTTCGCCGCGGTCGCGGGGTTGATCCGATAGAAGGTTGCGAGTTCGTTTGTGGACGGGGCCTGGGATTCTTCGGCAAGGCTGCCGTCGACGATCTGGTCCTCGATGCTCTCGGCGATCTGCAGGAACAGGGCCCGGCCTTCTTCGATCACACGTTCCTCCGGCCATTGCATTGGTTAGTTACACAAGTAAGTAACCATGTAACCGCGATGAATGTCAAGAGGGCGGCGAAACGCGACTTTCGTGTGACTCGCGGATTTGCCCCGTTCGCTCGTGTCTGATCTTCTGGAACCAGAGGCCATGTGGCCTTCACGACCAGTCCGCGCTCGTTAGACCCCAGCCCGATGGGTGTGTCAACGAAGCGTACGGTCGGCGATCTGGGCGGTAGACCCGATGTCAGCCGCCGGTGTCGCGGGTGCCCCGCACGGGGTGCGCGCAGGCCGAGGATCGCCCACCCGGGCGTGACCGATGCGATCCCGTGAGCGCTGGGACGCCGAGGTAGCAACACCGTGTCAACCGCGCATGCCATCGAGGCCCAGGGCCTCTACAAAGTGTTCGGCCGCAATCCCAAGCAGGCCGTCAAGCGTCTGGCCGCCGGCGGGAGCCGCGCCGACGTCGAAGACGCGGGCACCGCCGCCGTCATCGACGCGAGCTTCACGGTCGAGCGGGGCGAGATCTTCGTGATCATGGGCCTCTCGGGGTCGGGGAAGTCGACGATCATCCGCATGCTCAACGGCCTGCACGACGCGACGGCAGGCACGATCACGGTTCAGGGCCAGCCGGTCACCGACATCCCGGCGGGCAAGCTGCGAGACATCCGTCGCGATCGGATGTCGATGGTCTTCCAGCACTTCGCCCTGTTGCCGCACCGCACGGTCGCCGCGAACGTCGCCTACCCGCTCGAGCTGCGGGGCGTCGGCAAGGCCGAGCGCCTCGCGAGGGCCGAAGAGATCCTCGCGATGGTCGGACTCACCGGGTGGGGCGACAAGCTCCCGTCCGAACTCTCCGGTGGCATGCAGCAGCGTGTCGGTATCGCCCGAGCCCTCGCCGCCGACACCGACGTGCTCCTGATGGACGAGGCATTCAGCGCACTGGATCCGCTCATCCGGCGTGAGATGCAGGAGCAGCTGTTGTCGCTGCAGCAGACGCTCAAGAAGACGATCGTGTTCATCACTCACGACCTCAACGAGGCCATGCTGCTCGGTGATCGCATCGCCGTCATGCGCGACGGGCGCATCGTGCAGATCGGCACACCCGAAGACATCCTCACCGATCCCGCCAACGACTACGTCGAGCAGTTCGTGCAGGACGTCGACCGCACGCGGGTGCTCACCGCCGCCAATGTCATGGAGCTGCCGCGGCCCGTCGTGGGCGAGGGCGCCGGACCGCGCACGGCCCTCCGCCAGATGCGGGACGCCTACATGTCGGCCGTCTACGTGGTCGACCGCGAGCGCCGTCTGCTCGGCATCGTGAGTGACCACGACGCGCTCCGGCTCGTGCAGAAGGGCGCGACGACACTCGCCTCGGTTCTCGGCCCCGTGCCGCAGAGCGTCCGCGACGACGAGGTGTTGATGAACCTGTTCGTGCCCGCCGTCGAGTCGCGCCTGCCGCTCGCGGTGACGGATGCCGAGGGTCGCCTCGTCGGCGTCATCCCCCGGGTGACGCTGCTCGCCGCGTTGACACCCGGACCCACCGCAACGGAAGAGATCACGATTCCCGCCCAGCCCGTGCCCACGACCGTGATCGACCAGGTGCTCGCCGCGACCCCGGTCGGTGCCCCCGAGACCGAGGGGACGCGCTGATGGACGGCTTCCGCATCCCGGTCGGCGAGTGGGTCGAGGGAGTCGTCGACTGGATTCGCGACAACTTCGAGGGCTTCTTCGATCTGATCGCCCTGGTCGTACGCTTCCTGGTCGATGGACTCACGGATGGGCTCCTCTTCGTTCCCGTTCCGGTGGCGATCGTCCTGTTCGCCCTGCTCGGCTGGCTGTTCCGCTCGTGGCAGATGGGGCTCGGCACGGCGCTGTCGTTCACGCTCATCGTGGCCATGAACCTGTGGACTCCGGCGATGCAGACGCTCTCGCTCGTGTTGGTCGCGGCGCTCGTGGCGCTCGTGATCGCGATCCCGCTCGGCATCTGGTCGGCGCGGAACGATACGGTTCGAGCCATCCTCAAGCCCGTGCTCGACTTCATGCAGACGATGCCGGCTTTCGTCTACCTGATTCCCGCGATCACGTTCTTCAGCATCGGCGTCGTGCCGGGCCTGGTCGCCACCGTGATCTTCGCGCTGCCGCCGGGTGTTCGCCTGACCGAGCTCGGCATCCGCGGTGTCGATTCCGAGACCGTCGACGCGGGCCACGCGTTCGGCGCGAAGCCGGGGCAGATCTTGCGCGGGATCCAGCTGCCGCTGGCGATGCCGACCATCATGGCGGGCGTCAACCAGGTCATCATGCTCGCGCTGTCGATGGCGGTGCTCGCCGGAATCGTCGGCGCGGACGGCCTCGGCAAGATCGTCGTGCAGTCGGTCTCGACCGTCAATCTCGCGCTCGGCGTCGAGGCCGGCCTGGGCGTCGTGATCATCGCGGTCTTCCTCGACCGCGTGACGGCCGCCCTCGGCAGTCCCGCCGAGTACCGTTCCTCCCTCCTCGGCGTGCTGGCGCGCCGCCGGGGCGGCAACGGCGGCAGCGGCGGCGGTCCCATCGCACCCGCGCAGCCCGCAACAGAGGCCGAACGGGCCGTCGCTTCACCGCGCCGAGCCCCGATCGTCACGTGAGCCTCAGCTCCCACCTACCCATACGGAACGAACGAAACATACGAAACGGAAGGAACGCATGAACAAGCGAAACCTCACAGGCATCCTCGCCATCGGCGCCGTCGCGAGCCTCGCGCTCGCCGGCTGCAGCACCACCAACGAGGGCGAAGCCGGCGGCGACCCCACGATGGCCGAGTGCAGCACCATCACCCTCGGCTACCTCCCCGCCTGGACCGATGGCCTGAGCACCGCCTACCTGCTCGAGAACCAGCTCGGCAAGCTCGGCTACGACGTCGAGATGCAGACACTGACCGAAGCCGGACCCCTCTACGCCGGTCTCGCACAGGGTGACGTCGACGTATACCCCTCGGCCTGGCCCGAGCTGACGCACGCGCAGTACATGGACGAGTACGGCGACGACATCGAAGACCTCGGCGCGTACTACGAGGGCGCGAGCCTGACGATCGCGGTGCCGAGCTACGTCGATATCGACTCGATCGAAGACCTGGCCGGCAACGCCGACCGCTTCGGTGGACGCATCGTCGGAATCGAGCCCGGTGCCGGCCTGACCGCGCAGACGCAGGACTCGATGATGCCCGAGTACGGTCTCGACGGCGAGTACGAGCTGATCACCTCGTCGACCGCGGCCATGCTCACCGAGCTGAGCAACGCGATCGACGCGCAGGAGGACATCGTCGTGACGTCGTGGCGTCCGTTCTGGGCCAACGAGGCGTACGACCTGAAGGATCTCGAAGACCCGAAGGGTGCCATGGGCGACCCCGAGGCGCTTCACTTCCTCGGCACCACCGGCTTCTCGGACCGCTGCGCCGACGCGGCGGAGCTGATCGCCGGCATCCAGCTGGATGACGCCGCCTACGGATCGCTCGAAGACATGGTCGTCAACGAGTACGGCGAGGGCCGCGAGGCCGAGGCCGTCGAGGCCTGGCTCGAGGCGAACCCCGACGCGTTCGAGACGGTCATCACCGACTGATCTGATTCGCGCTGTGTGAGCGGGTCCCGGCTTCGGTCGGGGCCCGCTTTCGTCGTGCAGACGATGTCCCGCTTCGCCTCGGATTGAGCCGGCCATTGCGGTGGCAAATGGGACATGATCGCGAGAAAGTGGGACATGCGACGGAGGCGTGCGCGGGCGACGGTCAGTCACTCGGCGGGCGACGTAGGCGTTTGACGTCTGTGCGCTGCTTCTTGGCGGTGAGACGTCGCTCCTTGGCTCCGCGGCTCGGCTTCGTGGGCCGTCGCGCCGGCGCGGGCGGGCGCAGGGCATCGGCGACGAGAGCAGCGAGCCGCTCGCGCGCCGCGTCCCGGTTGCGCAGCTGCGCGCGATGCTCGGGTGCCGCGATCGTCAGCACACCGTCGACCAGGCGGCCGCCGAGGTGATCGAGGAGCCGCTCGCGCTGCAGAGTCGAAAGGATGCCTGAGCTCGAGACATCCCACACCAGTTCCACACGCGAGTCGGCCGTGTTGACGCCCTGGCCACCGGGACCCGAAGACCGCGAGAAGCGCCACGACAGCTCGGCCTCGGGGATGGTGAGCCCCGCGCTCACCCGAAGACCGGGTCGATGAGCGGCGGGCATGCTTCCATCATCCTCTTGCCGGGCGGGACGCGCCCGATCGCTCAGCTCGAGATGACGACGGCCGTGCCGTAGGCGACGACCTCTTGGAAGTTCTGGTCGAGCTCGTTCGAGTCGTAGCGCATCGCCACCACGGCGTTCGCGCCCTGCGCCTGAGCCGCTTCGATCAACCGCTGCACGGCCTCGGCGCGCGTCTGCTCGAGCTGCTGCGTGAGCCCCTTGAGTTCTCCTCCGCCGAGCGCCTTGAAGCCGGCACCGATCTGGGCGCCGATGTTGCGGGCGCGCACGGTCAGACCGCTGACCTCTCCGATCACCGAGGTGATCGTGGCGCCGGGGATGTCGTTCATGGTGGTGACGAGCATGGGGAGAGCTCCTGACGTGAGTGCGGGTCGACCGTGCGTCCAACGCTAGTGCGATCGCCGGCCCCGTTGATCTCCGTTCGCCTGAATCCGCCGGGGCGGCCCCGCTGAGGCCGGTCAGGATTCGTCCGTTCAGCGCGGGATGAGAGCGTTGAGCCTTGCCACGAGTTCGCGCGTGCGATCCTCGCCGACCACACCGCTGACGGGCTCGCCGAAGTACTCCAGCCACACGGCGTCGACCTGGTCGGGCGTGAGGGAGCCGTTCTGCGAGAGCAATCCCGCGATCGGACGCGCCTCGATGTCGTACTCGTCCGCGGGCACTCCGTCCGGGCCGCCCGGGTCGAGGGTGTAGGGGTCGAGTTCGGTCAGCAGTCGGAGCACGCCGTCGACCAGCGTCTCCCCGAGACGGCTCGCCGACGTCATGCGTGGGGTCGGGGTCGGGTCACGCGCCCGGGCGCGGGCGTGGTGCCGCGTGAGGGCACGGGCCACGAGCCTGTTGCCGGAGCGGATGACTCGGCATCCGTGGCGGGCGCGGCTTCGGCCGGTCGAGGTGCCTGAGAGGGCGCAGCGCCGGAGGCATCCGTCCCCTTCGTCGCCGCGGGCTCCGACGCAGCCGAGTCGGACGTCGGGGGCGCGGGGTTCTCGCCCGTCGTCAACTCGAGGGCCACGCGATTCTCGAGAACCTCGATGGCCTCGTCGGAAATCGAGATCAGGCCGTCGAGCTCTTCGCGCACGCGACGGTAGGCGAGCTGCCGCTCGGCCGGAGTGGCTGCGAGATCGACCGCCACGGAGAGGAGCTGCTTGGCGGTGTCGAGCCGCTTGCGCTCCACCTCGGTGAACGAGTGGTCGCGCAGGCGGCGTGCGTCGCGCTCGGCGATATCGAAAGCCGCTTCGTACTCGTGCACGGCATCGCGGTACTCGGCGAGCTCTTCTTTGCCGGTCCGTGCCCTGGGCGACGCCGGCCGCAGTCCATCCGCCTTGCGCTTGGCGCGGAGGAACGCGGCGGTGAGCGGCTGGCGTCCGTCGCTCATGGCCGGGAACGCGATCAGCTTCGCCACGTCGAGTTCGTACTCGAGCCAGCGTGACGTGACGGCGTCGTGTGCGTCGAACAGCCGCTGCAGCCGGGCCGCCGGGCTGTCGTTCTCACGCGCGTCCGGGGCATCCGTCACGGCGGGCTGCGTGCGAGCGGCGACCTGCGCGGCACGCAACTCGCTCTTGGCCCGCAGCACCTCGAGCCGGCGGACGTGGCGTCGCTCGAGCGACTTCTGCCACGCGCGACCGACGCCCCCTGCGACACCCATCAGGGGGAAGATCAGCCACCAGTAGGCGCCGAAGAACTGCCAAGGCTCCACCCCGTCATGCTACGCGGGGCGACAGGGTGCGGTGGTGGTCAGTCGGATGAACGCCGCGGAATCGGCCAGATCGGCTTGCGCTTGTCGCTCGCGGGCTGGGCCTGCGGGGGAGGCATGTCGTCCTTCGCCGCGGGCGGAGCGGGTGGCGCGGGTGACCGGGGCGTCGAGGCGTCTCTCGGGGGCGTCGACTCCTCGGACGGGGGCGCCTTCTTCGCGGCCCGCCAGATCGCCTCGCGTGCGGACTCGGCTGCGGCCGTAGCGGCCGTGACCGCCGCGGCGCGCGCGTTCTCGACCAGATCGTCCCAGGCGCCCCGCAACTGCGGCGGAACGCCGGCGCCGTCGCCGAACGCGCGGTCGGATGCGCCACTCGGCGGACGGCCGGATGCTCCCGCCGCACGCCACGCGGCCGCTTCCGCCGTGTGGAACGCGGCCTCCAGCTCGGTCACCGCGGTGCGGTAGCGAGCGAACTCTTCGGGGGTGAGGGTCGGCTTGCCCGGGCGGGGTCGCAGCCAGCGAGCGGTGTCCATCGCCGTCAACAGGGCCGCGGTCGCGGGCACGCGCGCATCGCTCATGGTGGGGAACGCGATCGCCTTGGCCGGGTCCGTCTCGTAGGCCATCCACCTCGCGAGCACCGCATCGTGCTCGGCGACGAGACGCGGTAGGGGCAGATGTTCGTCGCCCCGAGGCATCCTGCGCATGAGCGCGCGGGCAGCCTTGACCTGAACACGCCGACCGCGCAGTCCGGTCTGCGCCGACCGCAGTTCGCGCTGCGCCTCTCCCACCGCCTGCCGGGCGGCCTCGATCTCGCCGACGGACCCGCGCCCGCTCTGACGCGCGCTCTTCGCGACGAGCAGGGTCGCTTGCGCGCTCTTCGCCTGGGCTCGCGCGGTGAACAGGCGTGTTCGCGCGACCGCCAGCTCGTGCTTGGCCCCGGCATACTCCAACGACCGCGCGCGCTGCCGGCGACCGTAGCGAATCCCGGCGAACGACGCCGCACCGCCCGCGATCACGGTGGGCCCGAGCCACCAGAACTCCGCGGCGAACGCGAAGAGAGGGTCCATCACGCCATGCTAACCGGGTGCCCTGAACGGGCGGCGGTGGGCTCAGCCGAAGATGAGCGCCAGGACGGTCGCACCACCGCCGGTGACGAGCAGCGCGATGATCACGACCCAGGCCACGACCCGCACGCGCTTCTGGCGCTTATCGCCGTAACTCTCGAGTTCGTCGTTGGACATGTCGCTCCTACGCCATCGGGGGAGTGGTCGGGGCCTCGAACTCGCCGATGGTCGCACCGAACGCGGCTGGCAGCGTGCCCCGCCAGAGCCGGTTCAACTCGTCGAGACGCATCGTGAAGTGATCCTGAATCTCGAGCTCGGCTCCGCCGACCGGGGCCACATCCGTTACGCCGATGCGCAGCACGGGGTACCCGCGTCCGTCGCACAGGCCCTGGAACTTCACGTCATCCTCGCGCGGGACGCTCACCAGGACACGGCCGGTGGACTCCGAGAACAGGGCGGCCGCAGCATCCACGCCGTCGCGTTCCATGATCTCGCGCAGCCAGACGCGCGCGCCGACGCCGAAGCGGATCACGCTCTCGGCGAGGGCCTGGGCCAGCCCGCCGCCCGACAGGTCGTGGGCGCTCGAGATGAGGCCCTGCTGGGATGCGGCGCGCAGCAGCTCAGCCAGGGCCTTCTCGTTGCCGAGGTCGACGCGGGGAGGCCGTCCACCGAGGTGGTCGTGCACGGCGCCCGCCCACTCGGAGCCGCTCAGCTCGGTCGCTGTGACCCCGAGCAGGTAGATGTTCTCGCCCGGATCTTGCCAGCCGCTCGGGACGCGGCGCGCAACGTCGTCGATGATGCCCAGCACGCCGACGACCGGGGTCGGATAGATCGGCTGGTCACCGGTCTGGTTGTAGAAGCTGACGTTCCCGCCCGTGACGGGGATCTCGAGCTCACGGCACGCGTCGGCGATGCCCTGCACCGAGCGCTGGAACTGCCACATCACCTCGGGGTTCTCGGGGCTGCCGAAGTTGAGGCAGTCGGTCACCGCGGTCGGAACGGCACCCGCGACGGCGACGTTGCGGTATGCCTCGGCGACCGCGTGACGCGCACCCTCGTAGGGGTCGAGCTGGCAGAAGCGGCTGTCGCAGTCCGTGGCGATGGCGAATCCGAGGCCCGACTCCTCATCGACGCGGATCATGCCGGCGTCGTCGGGGAAGGCCAGGGCGGTGTTGCCCATGACGTAGTAGTCGTACTGGTTCGTCAGCCACGACTTGTCAGCCAGGTTCGGGCTCGACAACAGCTGCGTGAACTGGGCGCGCAGCGTCTCGGGGTCGGTCGCGCGGGGCAGGGCGCTCGCCGAGTCCTCCTGCAGCGCATCGATCCACGTGGGGTAGGCGACGGGGCGCTCGTAGACCGGGCCGTCGACCGCGACCGTGGCGGGGTCGACGTTGACGATCTCCTGGCCGTGCCAGTGGATGACCAGTCGCCCGTCGCCGGTGACCTCACCCAGCACGCTCGTCTCGACATCCCACTTCGCTGTCACGGCGAGGAAGGCGTCGAGCTTGTCGGGAGCGACGATCGCCATCATGCGCTCCTGCGACTCCGACATCAGGATCTCTTCGGGCGTCAGCCGCGGGTCGCGCAGCAGCACCTCTTCGAGGTCGACCTTCATGCCCGATCCGCCGTTGGCGGCCAGCTCGCTCGTCGCGCACGAGATTCCCGCAGCGCCGAGGTCCTGAATCGCCTCGACCAGCTCATCGCGGTAGAGCTCGAGGCAGCACTCGATCAGCACCTTCTCGGCGAACGGGTCGCCGACCTGCACGGCGGGGCGCTTGGTCGGGCCGCCGTCGGCGAACGTGTCGGACGCGAGGATGGATGCTCCGCCGATGCCGTCGCCGCCCGTGCGGGCACCGAACAGCACGACCTTGTTGCCCGCGCCGGACGCGTTCGCGAGCTTGATGTCCTCGTGGCGCATGACGCCGACCGCGAGCGCGTTGACGAGCGGGTTGCCCTGGTACACCGAGTCGAAGAACGTCTCGCCGCCGATGTTGGGCAGGCCCAGGCAGTTTCCGTAGAAGGAGATGCCGCTGACGACGCCGTGCACGACGCGCGCCGTGTCGGGGTGGTCGATCGCGCCGAAACGCAGCTGATCCATGACCGCGACGGGGCGGGCGCCCATCGAGATGATGTCGCGCACGATGCCGCCGACACCCGTCGCCGCGCCCTGGAAGGGCTCGATGTAGCTCGGGTGGTTGTGCGACTCGACCTTGAAGGTCACGGCCCATCCATCGCCCACATCGACGACGCCGGCGTTCTGGCCCATGCCGACCATGAGCCTCGCGCGCATCTTGTCGGTCATCTGGCGACCGAACTCGCGCAGGTAGATCTTGCTCGACTTGTACGAGCAGTGCTCCGACCACATCACCGAGTACATGGCGAGCTCGGAACTGGTGGGGCGACGCCCGAGCAGCTCGCGAATGCGGTCGTACTCGTCGGGCTTGAGCCCGAGGGCCTCGAACGGCTGGGTGCGCTCCGGGGTCGCCGCGGCGTTCTCGACGGTGTCGACGACAGGCGTCGCTGCGGCACTCGGGGTGGCGTTCTGGGTGGCTGTCGTCACGCGGCTGAGCTCCAAAAATCGCGGGATGCCGGACCGGCCCAGTCTAGCCGGGGGCGGCTGGAGGGGGCGGCGACAGGAGGCGCTCAGACGGAAGTCTGCTGGCGTCAGGCCACCCAGATCGTCTTCAGGTTGCAGAACTCGCGGATACCCTCGAGAGAGAGCTCTCGCCCGAACCCCGATCGCTTGATCCCTCCGAAGGGCAGCTCGGGGTAGGAGATCGTCATACCGTTGACGAAAACCGCCCCGGCGTCGATCCGGCGTTCAGCCGCGGCGATCTCATCCATGTCGTTGCTCCAGAACGCCGAGCCCAGCCCGAAGTCACTGTCATTGGCGACAGCGAAGGCCTCGTCTAGCGAGTCGACGCGGTAGAGCGAGGCGACGGGGCCGAACGCTTCTTCGCGAAACAACCTCATCCCGGGCGTCAGGTCGGCGATAACGGTCGGCTCGTAATACCAGCCGGCTTCGAGGTCGGGGCGCTTGCCCCCCACGAGAAGCGTGGCACCCTTCATTCGAGCATCTTCGACGAGATTCTCGAGGTCCGTTCTGCCTGACTCCGTCGCGAGCGGCCCGATGTCCGTATCGGTGTCGGTGGGGTCGCCGATGACCAGGCGTCCCATACGGGCAACGAATTTCTCCGTGAACTCCTCATAGACGTCCGAGTGAAGGATGAAGCGCTTCGCGTTTATGCACGCTTGCCCGTTGTTGGACGTGCGAGCTTTGACTGCCGTATCCACGGCGGCATCGACGTCGGCGGACGGC
>CAYZEL010000001.1:49590-58591 GCA_964477515.1 uncultured Microbacterium sp. | reverse complement strand
CCAGCCGCCCCGCTTGCGGTTGGCGAACGGCCGGTCGCCCGGGCGGCTGCGGGAGCGGTTGGGCGTCGTCGCGGGAATGTCGAGCGGGGGGTTCACGCTGTTGTCGGGCATCGAGGTCGACATCCTCGACGACGGGTCTCTCGACCAGGAACCAGACCTGCTCGATGACCTGGACATCGTCGTCGCATCGGCGCACTCCAAGCTGCGGATGGAGTCGTCCGCCATGACACGGAGGCTGGTGGCCGCGGCATCCGATCCGCGTGTCGACGTGCTCGGCCACGTCACCGGACGACTCGTGGAAGGCGCGCGGGGGACACGGCCGCCCTCGACGTTCGACGCGCGTGCGGTGTTCGAGGCGTGCGCGGCGAGCGGCATCGCGGTCGAGATCAACTCGCGTCCCGAACGGCAGGATCCGCCGGACGATCTGCTGTCTCTCGCGATGGAGATCGGATGCCTGTTCTCGATCGATTCCGATGCCCATGCGCCGGGGCAACTGTCGCTGCTCGACTACGGTGCCGCGCGGGCGGAAGCTGCGGGGGTCCCGGCGGAGCGCATCGTCACGACGTGGAGCCTCGAACGTCTGCGTGAATGGGCGGCCCGGGCGCGTTAGCCCTCTGCGGCACCGGGCTCCCGTCGTGCGGCGGGGATGGCGCTCCGCCTCGCTCCCTAGACTGAGGTGGTGACCGGGCCCGCTGCATCCGCTGCCCGCGGGGCCGTTCCCTGGCTCGTGGTCTCCGGTGTGCTCGTCGCGGCCCTGAGCCTGCGGGGCCCGATCATCGCCCCGACTCCGGTGCTCCGTGATATCCAGGACGATCTCGGCATCGGTGCCGCGAGCGCTGGGCTGTTGACGACCGTGCCCGTGCTGATGTTCGCCGTCCTGACGCCGATCGCAGCGCTGGTGATCAGGCGCGCGGGCGCCGAGCTCGCGCTGCTTCTGACGTTGAGCGGCGTGGTGCTCGGGACACTCGTCCGCGCGATTCCCGGATTCGGATGGATGCTCGCCGGATCGCTCATCATCGGCGCGGCGATCACCATCGGCAATGTGGTCGTGCCGGTCATCATTCGCCGTGACGTCCCGCCGCGTCAGGTGAGTGCGGTGACGGCGGCGTATGTGTCAATGCTGAACGCGGGTTCGCTCCTCACGGCACTAGCGACGGCGCCGCTGGCTGCGGCGCTCGGGTGGCCCCTCGCCCTTCTCACCTGGATCGTGGTGAGCCTGGCGGGGATCGTTCTGTGGGTCGTGCACCTGCGTCGAGCGCGCGGCGCGGAAGCGTATTCGGGTGAGCCGACGGTCGTCACCGCGAGTGCTGCCGCACGACCCATGCCCGACATCTCGGCGCTGACCGGGCCCTTGCCCGTCGCCGGCGGCGGGCGGCGAGGCATCCTGCGTCGTCCCATCGTCTGGCTGCTCGCTCTCACGTTCGCCTGCCAAGCGGCGATGTACTACGGGTTGACGACGTGGCTTCCCACGATTCTCGGCGACGACCTCGGCGTCGACCGGACCACGGCGGGCATGATGGCATCGCTGTTCCATGGTGTCGCCATCGTGGGCGCGTTCGTCGTGCCGCTGCTCGCCCGACGATTCGCGCCGATCGTGCCGGCCCTGGTGATCTGCGCGTGCTGGCTGATCCTGACCGCGGGGATGCTCTTCGCGCCCGCGTACTACATCGTGTGGGCGACGTTCGGTGCGATCGCGCACTCCGGGGGATTCGTCGTGATCTTCTCGACGCTCGTCGCGGTTGCGCGATCCGACGGTGAGGCCGCCGGGATGTCGGCGTTCGTGCAGGGCGCGGGCTACGGTGTCGCGGCGCTCGCGGCTCCCGCGATGGGCGCCCTGCACGAGCTGAACGACGGATGGACTGGGGCGCTCCTGCTTCTTCTCGCCCTGTCGATCGCGTACGGCGTGCTGATGCTCGCCGCGATGCTGCGGCTGCCGAGCGGTCGCCGCGCCTGAATCCCGCGAGCGCGCGGATCAGCCGTTCGTGACGGCGGTGCGGGCGGCGAGGGCGCGTTCCATCGCGGTCCCGAGCGACCATTCCTCGGCCAGGCGGTGCGCCTCCGCCTCGGTCTCCGGCATGAGCGGTCCGAGGGCTCCGGCATTGACGGTCGCGGCGAGCAGCGCACCCTCGTCTCGATCCAGGTCGAGGTCGCGCACCACCTCGACGACCTTCGGCGCGACGGCCAGGTAGGGCAGCGCCGCGAGGATCTTGGCGCGCACGCCCGCGGACATGCCCTCTCCGTCTTCGGCGGCCGCGACGATCCCGGCCAGGTCGCCGTGGGCGGCGAGGAGGGTCGCCGCGGTCTTGTCGCCCACCCCGGGAACGCCCGGCAGGCCGTCCGAGGCGTCCCCGCGCATGACGGCGAAGTCGGCGTATTGCGCCGGAAGGACGCCGTACTTCGCGACGACGACGGCGTCGGTGACGATCTCGAGCTTGCTCATGCCCCGCGCGGTATAGATGACCCGGACATCCGTCTCGTCATCGACGAGCTGGAACAGGTCGCGATCGCCGGTCACGATATCGACCGGAACGGACGACTGGGCGGCGAGTGACCCGATGATGTCGTCGGCCTCGTGCTCGGCGCGACCCACGACCGGGATGCCGAGAACCCCGAGGACCTCGCGGATCAGCGGAAGCTGCGCTTCGAGCGGATCGGGCACCTCTTCGACATCCGAGCCGCCCGGCACGATCTCGGCGACGCGATGCGCCTTGTAGCTCGGGATGAGATCGACCCGCCATTGGGGGCGCCAGTCGTCGTCCCAGCACGCGATGAGGTGCGTCGGCCGGTACGTCGTGACGAGCTTCGTGATCATGTCGAGCAGCCCGCGGACCGCGTTGACCGGGATCCCGTTCGGAGCCTTGACCGTGTCGGGGACGCCGTAGAACGCGCGGAAATAGAGCGAGGCGGTGTCGAGCAACATCAGGCGCTGGGTCACCCGTTCAGTCTGGCATTCCGGCCAGGGGTGCGCGCCCCCGGGTTACCGTGGACCGAGATGCTCGGGAGGTATCGACGGCGATGAACACGACGATGAGATCGACGCGCGAAATGCGCGGCTGGGCGATCCGTGCCGCTGCGATGCTCACTGCCGCAGGTGTCGCGCTTGCCGGGTGTGCCGCCGCGCCGGTTGCACCGTCGACACCGTCCGTGGCGACTCCACCGCCCGCTGTTTCCGACTCCCCGGCCGGTCCGCGCGACGTGGTCACGGGGCTCGCGGCGCCGTGGTCGATCGTGCAGGTCGGGGTTTCGGCGCTCGTCTCGGAGCGCGACGCGGCCCGGATCCTCGAGTTCACGCCGGGCGGAGACATCCGCGAGGTCGCCGTTGTGGAGGGCGTCGTGACGGGCGGCGAGGGGGGACTGCTCGGTCTGGCTGTTTCTCCGGACGAGAGCGCGCTGTACGCGTATTCGACCGCGGTCGACGGCAATCGCGTCGAACGCTACGCGCTCGAGGGCGGCTCCGGTGCGCTGCGCCTCGGGGCGCCCGAGACGATCATCGACGGCCTGCCCAGAGCGGGAATCCACAATGGTGGGCGCATCGCGTTCGGCCCCGATGGCGCCCTGTACATCGCGACCGGTGACGCGGGTGTGCCCGGCTCGGCGCAGGACCCGGACAGCCTCGCGGGCCAGATCCTGCGGCTCGCGGCCGACGGCGCGATTCCGGCCGACAATCCCGTCGCGGGATCGCCGGTGTACAGCCTCGGTCACCGCAACGTCCAGGGGATCGGATGGTCGGACGACGGTCGCATGTTCGCGAGCGAGTTCGGTCAGGACGCCGTCGACGAGCTCAACGTCATCGAGCCCGGCGCCAACTACGGGTGGCCCGAGGTGGAGGGGTCGGGCGGCGCCGATCGCGGGTTCGTGGATCCGGTGCAGGAATGGCCGACGGATGCCGCGAGCCCGAGCGGACTCGCCGTGATCGGCGACACGATCTACATCGCGAACCTGCGCGGGCGCGTGTTGCGGGCTGTGCCGGTGGATGACCCGTCCACGGCGACGGAGTACCTGAACGGTGAGTTCGGCCGGCTGCGGGCCGTCGTGGAGGGGCCGGACGGCGAGGTATGGGTGCTCACGAACAACACGGACGGGCGCGGGGATCCCGCTCCGGGGGACGACCGCGTGATCGCGATCGATCCGGCCACCATTCCGTCATAGGGGGTCGATCAGGGAGTGCGGGCGAGCGCGCTGAGGCGCCGCTGCCGCATCGCGAGGAACAGCGGGAACGTGAACGCGAAGGCGGTCACGCCCGACAGCACGATGTAGAGCCAGGCCCGGCGCATGCCGAGCCGGCGCGCCTCGACCACGATGAAGACGCACCCGGCGATGGCGACGACGAGCAGGTCGACCGTGATCGACGACACGGCCGGGCCGCTCGTGACGAGGTCGCCGAGGAAATTGCGGAGCTGGATGATCGCGAGGGTGTTGAAGATCCAGGTGCCGATCAGGCCGGCGATCGCGAGCGCGAGGTAGACGAGAGCGAGCGGTGTCCAGTCACGGTTCATGCGTCGATCATCCGCCAGGCGAGCGGTTCCGTGGTCGCCTTGGCGGGATCCGGGGCGGCGAACGGTCGCGACATGCCGTTCCATGCGCGGGTGGAACGGCGAGTCGCGACCGTTCGCGGCGGCCGTACGGTTGCTGAAGCGGGGCTCAGGCGAGCAGGGCCACACCCATCGCGGCCGTCGACGCGCCCATCGCGATCAGCTGCGCACTCTCCAGGACCGATGCGCGCGGCGCGCCGCCGTGCGGTGCACGGGTCGCGATGACCGAGACGAGTCCGAAGAGCAGAGCGGATGCCGCGGCGACCAGTCCGAACGATGCCGCCGAGCCGTGGTGCCCGGCGGCAGGACCCGGGGCCGAAGCATCCGGAATCATCGCGAGCACGAGCGCGGCCATCACGACCAGGCCGAGCGTTGCGTGCACGGTCATGACCGTCGAGGGTGCCAGCGCCGCAGGGGTTCGCCCGGAGCCAGTCCCGCGCTCGACACGCGAGCGCGCCGCACGGCCGCGCAGCGCCGCCAACACGATCGCCGCGACGATCAGCAGGGCCGCCCACAGGATCGGGGCGACGACACCCCACAGCACGACGTCGAGCATCGCGACGAGCATCAGAACGGATGCGGAGAGCTCGGGCGCCCGCGCCCGGCGGCGATCGACGGCTATGCAGCACGCCCCGATCGCCGCCGGTGCGAGCGCACCGAGGTGGAGGATCTCACCCACGGAGCGACCTGCTCAGTGAGAGGCGTGGTCGTCGTGAGCGCCGTGCGCCGTGGCCTCGTGCGAGTGTCCCGCGTCGTGCGCCGAGTGCGATGCGTGATCGGCGTGCCCCGCATCGACCGAGCAGTGGTCGGTCATCGCCGGAGCGGGGACGTTCAGCGTGGGGTTGCGCTCGAAGAAGTTGTAGGGCTTGAGCGTGAACTTGGCGTAGTCCATCGGCATGACGGGCCAGTCCTCGTTGCGCGGGAAGTGCGTGAGCCCGAACGTGTGCCACAGCACGACGTCCTCGCCGACGAGCGGGTCGTCGCCCGCGATGTACGCGGTGATGCCGTCGCCGCCCGGATTCTGGTTGACGAAGTCGCCCGCCGCGTATCGCTCCGCCGGGTCGTACTTCGTCACGAACAGGTTCTTCGTGGCGAACTCCGCGCGACGCGCGATCGAGGACGAGTCGTCGGCGAGCAGCGTCGGCGTCTCGGTCGGGAACAGCACATACGACGTCGGCTGGCCGAGTTCGGTGGTCTTGTCGGTCGACGCGATCTGCCAGACGCGGTTCACGGCGCCGTCGGCGACGCGCCCCGAGACGGCCTCGGAGGCGATCGGGGTGACCTTCTTCGTGAAGGCGTTGCCCGCGGGGTTGGTCTCGGAGACGGGCAGGCGCACGGCGTCGATCTCGTTGACGACGTTCGCCTGGCCGTCGACCGTCATGTCGAGGCGCGCCGAGAACAGGTGCTGGTGGTACGGGGCGCCGAGCCCCGGCGCGACCTGCGACGCGAACGGGTAGGCCGAACCATCCGCCGCGTCACCCGGGAACGACGAGGTGAACAGGATGCCGGTGAGCTTGGCCTCGCACTCGATCGTGCCGTCGAGGTAGAGGTACCAGTAGAAGCCGTAGTCGTAGTTGCCGACGGTCGTGAAGAACGAGATCACGAGGCGGCGGGAGCGGCGCACCTCGTGCGATCCGGTGAAGATGTCGGTGTGCTTCCAGAGGGATCCGAAGTCCTCTTCGTGCATGCAGATGCCGTTGTCGATCGTGCGCGGCAACCCCAGTTCGTCGGGGAGGACCGCATCGAAGTACTTGATCTCTCCGACGCAGTCGCAGCCGAGCGCGAGCGAGTTCGTGTAGCGGCCGAACATGTACTCGCCGGTGTCGAAGTAGTTCTGCCAGAACCGGTTGGGGTGCGGGTCGGCATAGGGCACGAGCATCTCGTTGATCGACCCGCGGTACATCACGGGACGGTCCACGCCCTTGTCGGCGAACGACAGCTCGCGCAGGATCAGGCCCTCGCGCATGTCGAAGCCGATCCGCAGCTTCCAGTTGCCCCACGTCACGTGCTCGCCGTCGACCGTGAAGCTCGGCCCCTCGGGCTGCGTGATGACGATCGGCTTGAGGGTGTCGAGCGGCGGCCCCTGCAGCTCCGGGTCGTCGAAGTTGCCGTGCGTCTCGGGTACCGCGAACCCGGGGGTGTCGATGATCTCGATCACGCGGCGGTCGGCGGTGTCGATGTAGGCGGTCAGGCCGTCGACGGGGTGGGCCCACGGGTGGTCGGCCGGGTGGTCCATGCGGAAGACGAACGACCGGACGATGCGCCGCCCCTCTTCGGCGGTATACCCGTAGTGGCCCGCCGAGAGCGGCACGGCCACGACCTGGTCGATCGTGAGGCCGCGGGCGGCGAGCGCGGCGATCCATCCCTCGTCCTCGGCGAGGATGAGGCCGACGTCCTCGAACTCGGCGTCGAGGATCGGCAACTGGCCCTTCGACCCGTCGAGCACGGTGCTCGAGAGCGTCTCGCCCGTGGTCATCGAGACGATCGAGTCGGTCGAGCGCCCCGTCGCCATGTCGAGCAGCTGCACCCGCGCGCGGCGGTCCGGCAAGGGAGCTTTGCCCGCCTCCCAGCCGAGCACCTCGCCCTTCGGCGGTTCTTCGAGCCCGACGTACGCGAAGCGCGTGGTCGTCGTGAAGTCCGCGCGACTCAGCACGACCGTGCGGACGGCTTCGATCTCGGCGACCGAGAGCGACGACAGCGGGTGGGCGGGGGCGTCGGGCGCGGAGTAGGTGGCGGATGTCTGGATGTCGGTGATGCTCACAGCAGGGTCTCCTCGGGGTGGGCGGGTCGCTTCGACGGGCTCGGCGACGTGTCTGTCGGGTCGCTTCGACGGGCTCGGCGACGGGATGGTCGTCTCGGAGTCAGCCGGCGATCGAGTCGGTCAGCTTGGTGTAGGCCGCGGGGCGGCGGTTCTTGATCCACCACGCCTGCACGAAGCCGAGCGCCGGGAAGAGTGCGATCAGGGCCAGCAGGAACCAGCTCACGGCCCCGAACGCGGGCGCGCCGGTGCCGTCGACGTCGCCGACCATGATCGGGAAGTACGCGACGATCAGGGCGGCCGAGGCGATGAGTCCGAGCAGACCGAGCGCGGGCGCGATGATCGTGTTCCAGGGACGGCGGTCCTTGCGGGTCCGGGCGAAGTAGACGATCACCGCGACCGAGGTCACGGCCATCAGGATCGCGATGGCGAGGGTTGCCACGCCGGCGAACCAGGTGAACACCTGCAGCACGGGGTCGAGGTTCAGCACCGCGAACACCGCGATGAGCAGCACGGCCGTCACGGTCTGCACGATCGAGGACACGTGGGGGGAGAGGTGCTTCGTGTGGACCATGCCCAGGCGATCGGGAAGGACTCCCGCGTTCGACATGGAGTGCTGGTAGCGCGTGATGACGTTGTGGAACGAGAGCACGCAGGCGAACATCGCCGTGATGAGGAGGATGTTGACACCGATCTCTCCCACGACCCCGAGGTAGCGGGCCATGGTCGTGATGATGAACGTGCCCGGGTCTTCCGCGATGACGCCCATCACGCCGTCGGGACCCCAGGCCATGACGAGCGCCCACGCGGCGAGCGTGGAGAAGACGCCGATGCCGATGACGGCGGTGTACGTCGCACGCGGGATCGTCTTGCCCGGGTCGCGCGCCTCGTCGCGGAAGATCGCCGTCGCCTCGAAGCCGATGAACGCCGCGATGGCGAACATCATGCCGATGCCCGGAGATCCGCTCACGATGTTGGCGGGCTCGAACGGCGCCAGGCTCAGGCCGTCCTCGCCGCCGGTGATGACGACGGCGATGACGAGCGCCAGGACGATGCCCACCTCCGCGACCAGGAGCACGCCGAGGATCTTGCTCGACAGGTCGATGTGGCGGTAGCCGAGCACTCCGACCAGCGCGATGACCGCGAGCGAGTAGACCCACCACGGCAGCAGGGGCCCACCGACCGACTGCACCGTGACCGAGAGGATGTAGCCGATGTATCCGTACACCGCGACCTGCACGGCCGTGTAGGTCAGCATCGCGATCCACGCACTCGCGAGGCCCGCCGAACGCCCGAGTCCGTACCCGACGTAGGTGAAGAACGCGCCGGGCTTGGGGACGTGGGCGGTCATCGTGGCCAGGCCGACGGCGAAGAAGAGGAGCACGATCGCGCTGATCGCGTAGAGGGCCGGGAATCCGACCCCGTTGCCGATCAGGATGCCGAGCGGCGTGGCCCCGCCGACCACGGTCAGGGGCGACGCCGCGGCGACGACCATGAACACGATGGCGGTGGCGCCGAGCGAGCCCTTGAGCGCCCGCTTTGCGGGAGCGTCGACTCCGGGGGATTCGAGTTTGGTCATGCGATGTCCGATCTGTGGGGGATCTCTGGCGGGCAAGGATCTCTGGGGTGCGCGGATTTGACCCGAGCCTGTCGTCCGCCGGTTGCCCGGGCGTCTCGGCGGTGTGAAACCTCTCGGTCGCCGTGTGAGACG
>CAYZEL010000001.1:0-49490 GCA_964477515.1 uncultured Microbacterium sp. | reverse complement strand
GCCGGTTGCCCGGGCGTCTCGGCGGTGTGAAACCTCTCGGTCGCCGTGTGAGACGCCCGCACGGCGCTGTCTCATTCGGCGACACACAGCCGAAACACGCGGGACGTGCCGCGGCAACGGGCTCTGCGTACCGTGAGCCCGAACGAGGAGGAGTGACATGACGGCACTCGACCGGGCGATCGCCCGCCCGTCGCCCGTGCGCGGATTCGGAGCGCGCTCACCGCTCGACGGCCTCGATCGACGGAGCGTTTCGTTCGCCGATGTGCTGGCGCAGTCCGTCGCGGCCGTCGCCCCGTCCGCGGCCGCGACGACGGTCGTGGTGCTCGTCGCGGGGGTGGCCGGCGTCGCGACAGTCCCCGCCATGCTCACGGCCGGTCTGCTCGCCCTCATGGTCGCTTCGACGATCAACCAGTTCACGAAACGCATGGCCGCCGCGGGATCGCTCTACACCTTCGTCTCGAAGGGGCTGGGATCGGGCGCCGCGCTCGCCGCGGGCGCGGCGATCGTGATCGGGTACGGCTTCATCGCCGTCTTCGCCCTCTTGGGCGGCGCGCACTACCTGACGATGTTGATCCGCGGCCTCTGGCCGGAGTTCGGGGGAGTCTGGGGCGTCGCGGCCGTGCTCGTGGCCGAGGTGGCGGTGCTGACGCTCGTGTTGGTGCGAGGCATCCGCGTGTCTTCGCGGGTCGCGCTCGTCGTCGAGCTCGTCTCGGTCGTCATCATCGTCGTGCTGCTCGTCGTGCTGCTGGTGCAGATCGGTCCCGTGGATGTCTCGGCCGTGGTGCCGACCGAGGGTTTCTCGATCGCCGGGTTCGCCGCCGGGGCCGTGCTGGCGCTCACCGCGTTGGTCGGCTTCGAGAGTGCCGCGACCCTGGGGGTGGAGGCGCGCGCGCCGCTCCGCAACATCCCGCGGGCCATCGTGGCCACGGTCCTGTTCTCCGGGGGGCTCTACCTGCTGGCGGCGTATACGCAGGTCGCGGGTTTCCACTCGCTCGGGCGCGAGCTGGGGGACGGCGACTCTCCGATCAACGTCCTCGCCAGCGCCTACGGTGTCGCCGAACTGGGAATCCTGATCGACCTGGGAATCGCCGCCTCGTTCCTCGCGTGCGCGATCGCCTCGACGACCGCGCTCACGCGCGTGCTCTTCTCGCTCGGCCGTGACGGGATCGCCCCGCGGGCCCTCGGCAGCGTGCATCCGCGATATCGCACCCCGATCGGTGCGATCCGGGTCGCGGTACCGATCGTGGCGATCGCTCCGATCGCCGCGGTGCTTGCGGGGGTCGGGGTATGGGAGGCCATGGAGGCCGTCATCGCGGTCTCGGCGGCGGGCTACATCGGCGCCTACGTGCTGGTCTGCGTGGCTGCGCCGGTCTTCCTCCATCGAATCGGCGAACTGACCTTGCGGACCGGCATCGTCGCCATCACGTCTGCGCTGGTCCTGGCGGCCGGACTCGTCGCCTACCTGGTGTTCGTGGGCGTGGAGGGCAATCCCGGCGCACCGCTCGCGCTCATCGTCGCGGTGGCTGCCGCGCTGATCGTGGCGTGGCGCAGTCGCCGCGGTGAAGCATCCCTCGCGGGAATAGGCGCCTACGACGAGCCGGTCGCCTCCGAAGTGCGCGGCGGCATCGCGCGGAGACCACCCGATGCCTGAGTCACGGGTGCGCGCGGCCGTCCCCGTCGTCGGGGATCACTCGGCGCGCCAGCCCCGTGCGATCCACAGCGCCCGGACCGTGCGCGAGGCCGTCGCAGAACTCCGAGCCGGAGCGCCCGCCCGCGAGATCTCGGAGGCGCTGGGACTACCGAAGGCGACCACGTATCGCCTGGTCAATCTGCTCGTACAGGACGGTTTCCTCGTCCGCACCCCCGATCTGTCCGGCTTCGCGCTCGGTGCGAAGGTCGTGCACCTCGCGTCGGTCGCGGCTCCCGTGCGGCTGCCGGCCGCGGCCCGGGAACTGCTCGCCGCGGCGCGCGACCAGGTCCGCGGGGGCGTCCACGTCGTGCTGTATCCGGAGGGTCGCGTGACCCTGGTCGACGCGGATCCGGACTTTCCGTTCAGCGATCCGGTGCGTCTCGCGCGCGACCCCTCCCGTTTCGCCCTGGGTCGGCTGCTGCTGGCCGAGGGAGCTCCGGGCGGCGCGCGGGTCGGCAGCGCGGGGCTCGGCCAGGGAGTCGATCCGGAGCGCCTCGACACCGCCGCGGCAGACCTGCGACGCTTCGGAGTGACGCGGCAGATCGGTGAGCTCGTGCCGGGATTCGGATGCCTCGCGCTCCCCATCCGCGACGCCGGTGGCACGCTCGCGGGGGCGCTGGGGTTCTCGGGCCCGGCACACCGGGTTGCCGAGCCATCCGGTGTCATTCGCCTCCTCGAGCCGACGGCGACGCGCCTCGCGCCGCTTCTGACCTGACGCTCGGGCTCGAACGGTCGCGACATGCCGTTTCATGCGCGTGTGGAACGGCGAGTCGCGACCGTTCGCGGTCGTCGCGACCGCTCGGGAGACTCAGGCGAGCAGTCGGCCGCTCGCGTCGAGGACGAGGCCGCGCGGCATGATGCCCGCGAGCGTCGCCGCAACCGCGTTCGTGCCGCCCGAGACGATGCTCGGCGGGGTGCGACGGCGATCGAGCGCGCGCAGGGCGGTCGTGACGACCTGCGCGGGGGTCTGCACGCGCCCGCGGGCCATGTCCTCGGCCTGGGCGATCTCGAAGAACTCGGTCGCCGTGGCTCCGGGGCTGACGGCCAATACGCGCAGACCGGACGTGCGCGTCTCGTAGGCGATGGCCTCGGTGAAGCTCAGCACGAAGGCCTTCGATGCCCCGTAGACGGCCATGTGCGGGGTCGGCTGGTACGCGACGACGCTCGAGACGTTGACGAGTGCCCCGCGACCGCTCGCGACGAGCGCAGGCAGGAAGGCGTGCGTCAGGGCGACGAGCGTCGTGACGTTCAGCTGGATCATCGCGGCCATCCGTGTGGGATCTGCGTCGATGAAGTCACCGCGCATGCCGAAGCCGGCGTTGTTGATCAGGGTGTCGATCCGGACGCCGCGCCCCTCCAGTTCGTCGTGCAGTTCGGTAGCAGCCTCGTCTCGCGCCAGATCCATCGCGATCGGCGTGGCCGCGATGCCATGGCGCGCACTCAGCTCGCTCGCGAGTTCGATCAGGCGGTCCTCGCGACGGGCGACGAGCACGACGTCCGCCCCGCGTGCGGCGAGGGCGTCGGCGAAGGCGGCACCGATACCGGAGCTCGCGCCGGTGATCAGGGCGGTGGTGGCGGTGAAGTCGATGGGCATGATCGCCACACTAGGTGCCGCCGGATGTGCGGGGGCCGAGTCGGTGTGCGCAGACCCGCGCCGCCGGCCCCTGGGGCCCACTAGCGTTGTCGGATGCGCCGCCCTCTGCCCGAACCCACTGCCCCGGGCCAGGAATCCGTCTGGAGCTACCCGCGTCCGCCGCGAGTCGAGCGCGTGGATGCCGCGGTCACGATCGACCTGGGCGGTGTCCGGATCGTCGACACCCGCGATGTCGTCCGCGTGCTCGAGACGAGTCATCCGCCGGTCTACTACCTGCCGATCGCGGACTTCGCCGAGGGCGCACTCGTGCCCGCCGCGGGCTCGTCGTTCTGCGAGTGGAAGGGCGCCGCGCGATACCTCGATGTTCGGGGCGGTGACCGCGTGGTGGCGAGCGCCGCCTGGAACTACCCGCATCCCTCGACCGGTTTCGAGCTGCTGGCCGACCGCGCGGCGGTCTACGCGGGCGACATGGACTCCTGCACGGTCGCGGGGGAACGCGTCGTGCCACAGCCGGGTGGCTTTTACGGCGGATGGATCACGGCTGCCGTCGCGGGCCCGTTCAAGGGAGTGCCGGGATCGAACGGCTGGTAGACCGCGCTGGTCGTCTCGACAGGCTCGGCGACCGTTAGCGTGGGGGCATGAGCACCCAGGTACACAAGGCCCAGACCCTCGAGCAGTTGCACGCCGCCCCCGAGATCCTCCGGGTGGTGAACGTCTGGGACGTCGTCTCGGCGCGCGCGGTCGCGGCGCTCCCCGAGACGAAGGCGCTGGCCACCGCCGGACACTCGATCGCGGCGACGTTCGGCTACGCGGATGGCGAGAACATCCCCCTCGATCTGATGCTCGACATGGTGGGGCGCATCGTCGCGGCGACGGACCTTCCCGTCAGTTCCGACCTCGACGCGGGCTACGGGAACGCGGGAGAGACGACGCGGCGCGCGATCGGCGTGGGTGTCGTCGGCGCGAACGTCGAGGACAGGCTGCGGCCGCTCGACGAGTCCGTCGCGAACGTGCGTGCCGTCATCGCCGCCGGGGAGGCGGAGGGCGTGCCGTTCGTCCTGAACGCACGGACGGATGCCTTCGTGCGCGGCGGCGGGCGTGCGCGTGAGGAGTCGGTCGCGGACGCCATCGAGCGGGGACGGGCATACCTCGATGCCGGCGCGAGCCTGGTGTTCGTCCCGGGGGTCCTCGATGCCGATACGACCCGCGAACTCGTCGCGGGTCTCGGCGAGGGGAAGCTGAGCGTGATCGGACTGCCCGGTGCGCTCTCGGCCGCCGAGTACCAAGCACTCGGAGTCGCTCGCATCTCGTACGGACCGATCACGCAGCGGGTCGCTTTGACCGCTCTGCAGGACCTCGCAATCGACCTGTATGGAGACGGCGTCGTCCCCGCCTCGGTGCGCGCGCTCAACTGATCGCGGAGAGGTCTCGGAATAGGGCGGACGGGGCCGCGGTTCTGATGGGCGTGGAGGCGTCGTCCGTGGACCGAGACAGGCAGGCCGACGTCGGCGCGGCCACCCCCGTCGACGTCGTCGTCATCGGTGCCGGTCAGGCCGGGCTTTCGGCGGCCTACCATCTGCGGCGACGCGGTCTCGTGCCGCTCGACGGCGCCGAATCGGGTGCGCGGAACTTCGTGGTGCTGGATGCCAATCCGGGACCGGGCGGCGCCTGGCAGCATCGCTGGGAGTCGCTCCGGATGGGTACCGTGAACGGAATCCACGAGCTCCCCGGATACCCCGTGCCACCGGCGGATCCGACGTCGGCGAGCCGAGACGTCCTTCCGGCGTACTTCGCCGAGTACGAGCAACGCTTCGACCTGCGCGTTCACCGACCCGAACCCGTTCGGGCGATCGAGCGCGAGGACGGCGATCCGCGCGGGCGACTGCGCGTCGAGACGGACCGCGCGACCTACGATTCGCGCTACGTGATCAACGCGACCGGCACCTGGACGAAGCCGTTCTGGCCGTACTATCCCGGTCAGGAGAGGTTCCGCGGGCGGCAGCTGCATGTCGCGGACTACGCCTCGGCCGACGAGTTCGCCGGGCAACGGGTCGTGATCGTCGGTGCCGGGGTCTCGGCGATCCAACTGCTCGACGAGATCTCGCACGTCGCCGAGACGTTCTGGGTGACGCGGCGCGAGCCGGAGTGGATCGACGACGACTTCGACATCGCGGCGCGCGTCGCGGCGATCGCGGGCGTCGACGAACGGGTCCGCCAGGGGCTCGTGCCGGGCAGTGTCATCTCGGTGACGGGGATGCACTGGACGCCGTGGGCTCGTGCGGCGCAGGCGCGCGGTGTGCTGGTGCGGCATCCGATGTTCACCTCGATCGAGGAGCACGGTGTTCGCATGCCGGATGGTTCGTTCGTCGCGGCCGACGCGATCCTCTGGGCGACGGGCTTCCGCGCCGCGCTCGACCACCTCGCGCCGCTGCGTGTCCGTGTGCCGGGTGGTGGCATCCGCGTCGAGGACAGCCGGGCGACCGACGAGCCGCGCCTGTTCCTGATCGGGTACGGGCCCTCGGCGTCCACGATCGGCGCAAACCGGGCCGGACGCGCCGCGGTTGCGCACATCGTCGCGGAGTTGAACGCGGAACCGGACGCGGGGTCGGAGGCGCCCGCGTCGGCACCCTACGCGGAGCGAGTCAGCGTCGCGTGAATGCGCTGGAGATCCTCGAGGAGCGAGCCGATCAGGATCCAATGATCCGGTGACGGCATCGTGATGGCGAGCGGAGCGGTGAGAGCGGGAACCGTCGCTCCGTCCGGCGTGCTCGGAGCATCCGCGTCCGGGTCGGCCCGCAGATCGAGGCGCACGTCGTGGGCGGCCCGGCGCAGTTGGTCGGCGATGGCCCGGGCTGCGGGCTCGTCGGCGATCGTCGGGTCGTAGTGGTCGGAGAACGCGCGCGTCATTCCGATCACCTGCGTCACGATGGGGCCGAGGCGATCGAGCACGGCGCCGAGGTTCGCCAACTCGTCGCGGTGGCGGCGCGCGCGGGGATTGAGGGTCAGCGAGTCGCGCCCCGCGCTGATCGCCTTCTCTGCGGCATCCCGCATGGGCCGCATCAGCCGAGCTGTGAGCAACAGCTCCTCCACCCCCGCGCGCGGCATCCCTGCGGGAGACGGCGGATTCTCGAGGGCGGCCGCGAGGCGCTCGAGCGAGGCGGCGACCTCCTCACCGAGCGCGTCGACCGCGCGATGTGCGGGGGCGACGGCCACCGGGGGAACGAGGATGACGTTGACGATGATGCCGATCGCCGCACCGATGACCGTCTCGAGAATGCGGTCGAACGCATATCCCGGTGTGGCTGCGCCGAGGGCGAGCACCAGGAGCGCACTGATCGCGACCTGATTGGCGGTGCCCGCGGTGGCGCGCGCGACCCACGCCACGATGAGGGCGACGACGATCGACGCGAGAATCACCCAGGTGTCCTCGCCGAAGGCGATTCCGAGCACCGAAGCGATGACCACCCCGACGATCACCCCGACGCTGCGTTCGATCGCCTTGCTGAACGACTGGTCGAGGCTCGGTTGCACGACCAGCAGCGCGGCGATCGCCGCGAAGACAGGGGGCGGGCCCTGCACGATCGCGTCCGCGATCAGCCAAGCCCCGACCGTCGCGATCGCCGACTTCACGACCTGCAGGAGGGGCACCCGGTGCGGGGCCCGGATGGCCGATGTCACACGCATTCCCCCACGGTATGCCGGTAGCGGCCCGGCGGCCACGGGGCGCGCATAGGCTGGGTCGTTCCGAACGCTCGAGGAGGCTCGTATGTCCCGGATTCTGATCATCGGCGGTCACGGCAAGGTCGCCCGACTGCTCACACCGCTTCTCGTCGCCCGCGGGGACGATGTCTCGGCGGTCATTCGCAATGTCGACCACACGGCCGACGTCGAGTCGGATGGCGCGACCGTCGTCGTCGCCGACGTCGCACGTCTCGATCACGAGCGACTCGTGGAGCTCATCATCGGGCACGACGCCGTGGTGTGGTCCGCGGGGGCGGGCGGGGGAGACCCCGCCCGCACCGACGCGATCGATCGGGACGCGGCCATCCGTTCGATGGATGCCGCGCAGGCAGCGGGAGCCGGGCGCTACGTCATGGTCTCGTACTTCGGTGCCGGACCCGGGCACGGCGTACCGGCGGACAACGCGTTCTTCGCTTACGCCGAGGCCAAGGCGGCCGCCGACGAGCACCTGCGCGCATCCGGGCTGGACTGGACCGTCCTCGGCCCGAGCGGACTCACGCTCGACCCGCCGACGGGACGGATCGACGTGGGTGGTGCGGAATCGCGCACGGTCGCGCGCGCCGACGTCGCGGCCGTCATCGCCGCCGTCCTGGCCGACCCGTCCACGATCCGTCGCACGATCGAGTTCAACGCCGGCGAGACCCCGATCGCCGAGGCCGTCCGCGCCTGAGGGATCCTGCCGGTCCCGACGCCGTCAGGGAGTCCGGGTCAGCATCGCCGCCGCATTCTGCGCGAGCCACTCCATGAGCGGCAGCATCCGCTCCATCAGGTCACGACCGAGACCCGTCAGCGCGTACTCGACGCGGGGCGGAACCTCGGGGTACGACTGTCGATGAACGAGGCCGTCCGCCTCGAGCGTGCGCAGCGTGGACGCGAGCATCTTCTCGCTGATGCCGTCGACCTCTCGTCGCAGCACACCCCATCGTCGCGTCCCGTCGCTGAGCGCCAGCAGCACGAGCACACCCCACTTGCTCATCACGTGGTCGAGCACGGTGCGGGTGGGACATCCGTCGGTGAAGACGGCATCGCCCGCGACGTCCCGGATTTCGGCAAGACTTACGCTCATGTGGGTACCTTACCGCGAAGTGGGTACCCATCGAATGGAATGTAATCCGTCCCTGAGGTGGTTGGCGAGGGAGACACTCGTCGTTCTGAAAGGACTCACCATGAAATACCTCGTCACCGCCGCAGGCGGACATCTCGGTCGCCTCGCCGTGGAGGCACTGGTCTCGCGCGGCGTCGACCCCTCGGACATCGTCGCCGGTGCGCGCTCGCCCGAGAAGGTCGCGGACTTCGCCGGGCGGGGCATCGCGGTGGTCGAAATCGACTACGACCGGCCCGAAACGGTCGCGGCGGCGCTGCAGGGCGTCGATCGCGTCCTGCTCATCTCGGGCTCCGTTCCCGGTGCACGCGTCGCGGGGCACGAGAACGTGATCCGGGCCGCTCACGCTGTCGGCGTCGATCGTCTCGTCTATACCAGCGCGCCGCAGGCGACGACCTTCGACTACGCGCTCGGTGCGGACCACCGCGCCACCGAAGCGGTGATCGCCGCAACCGGCATCCCCGCCGTGATCGTTCGCAACAACTGGTACCACGAGAACTATGCGGCGGATGTGGCGCGAGCCGCAGAGACGGGCGTCGTCGCGTCATCCGTGGGTGACGCGCGTGTCGCGAGCGCGAGCCGCGCCGACTACGCCGCCGGGGCGGCGGCGGTTCTCGTCGAAGACGGCCACGTTGGTCAGGTGTACGAGTTCTCGGGCGATGTCGCCTGGACGTTCGACGACTTCGCCGTCGCTGCGACCGAGGCACTCGGCCGCGAGGTCGTGTACGAGCGACTGACGAGCGAGCAGCTCGCTGCCCGCCTCGACGCCGCAGGCATGGACGAGGGCACGGTCGGGTTCGTGGTGGGCCTCGACCGAGCGATCGCGGACGGGGTCCTGTCGCAGGCGGACGGGGTGCTCTCGAGCCTCCTCGGTCGCCCGACCATGCCGTTGGTCGACGGCGTGCGCGCCCTCCGCGTCTGATCCGACGGCCCGCGCTGTCGTCCTTCGACCTATCGTTGAAGGATGACGGCGGGGGCCGCGGTCTCGGGACCGCACGACGGGGAACGACCCGACTACGTGGCGTATATCCGGGCGCGGCGCGACGAGATCACGGCGCGTCTGGGCCTGATCGAGTCGCAGCTGGCGGGCATCCGCGACGCTCGTGAGGAGTGGACGGATGACGAGCACGACCCCGAGGGTTCGACGCTGATCACCGAATGGTCGCGCGCCGAGGGGCTTCGTGGCGAATATCTCGCGGAGCTGGCCGAGCTCGAGCGGGCAGGCGAGCGATTGCGTGCGGGGGAGTACGGCCGGTGCGCCCGGTGCGGCGAACGGATCGTCGACGGACGTCTGCGTCTGAGGCCGGCCGCGACGATGTGCGTGCCATGTCTGGGCGCGTCGCGCTGAGCCTCGCTACACTCGCACCCAAAGCCACCTCGTCGGAGACTTTCGCCGCGGGGCGGAGTCCGGGGCCGCCGAAGGCAGGGACCGCAGTGGGGACTGAGAACAGAGCGCTGGTGGGCGACGCCCTCGAGCTCGTCGTCGTGGGAGTGGGACCGTACCTGGATCGCGCGTGGGTCGATCACGCCGCCGCGTACGACCCGCACGATCCCGGTGGCGCCGGTGATCCCGGTGACGACGGTCGTGTCGACCGCGACCTGGTCAGCATGCTGGGCGTGCTCGCCGGTGCGTCCGCCGATGGCGTGAACGAGGCCGCGGTCAACGCCATCGCGGGATACGCCCGGGAATTGCAGGCGGTATGGGACGCGTGGGCACGCATACGTTCGTTCGACGCGGCAGAGACCTATCGGGCGCTCGACACCGCCGCGCGTCTGCTTCTCGCGACGGGCGCGGAGGACGAGGCTGCCACGGTGCGTGAACTCGCGACCGTGCCCCTGGCCCTGTTCGCCGCGCGGGAGCTCGCCGAGTACGTTGCGGACGAGTCCGCCGGGGTGTCGGAATCGGGGAATGAACCGGAGAGCGACGGCGATCAGCCGGAAGAGACTCCGGATGCCGAGACGTCGCGACCCGTGCGCCTCCGTGCCGTGAACCATGCGCGACATGCGGAACGTGTCGAGGATGCTCGTGCACCCGCGTCCATCCGTGCGCTACGCGTCATCGACCCGGCGCTGCCGCTCGTGACCTGGTCAGAGCTCAGCGACACCATCACGGCGCTCCTGGCGACGGGTCGCCTCGATCAGGAGGTCCTCGCGGGGTTCACGCGAAGGAGCCTCGACGAGCGGTCACGTGCGGCCGTCGAGGGCGCCGCGACGCGCGGCCTCACGATCAGGCCCGAGCATGTCGCCTGGGTCGTCTCGGTCCTGCGCGCGCGGTACGCCGGAACCGCTCGTGTCACCCGCGCCGCCGCGACCTCGCTCGTCGCCGAGTACATCTCGGAGCTCGCACCCCGCGCGGGCGTCGACCCGCGTCGTGTGAGACAGGACATGATGGCCTGGGTGGACGTCGAGCGCGCCTGACCGGCCGCCGTCCTGGCACACTTACCGGGGACGAATCGCGCTCCTCGCCTCGTGCGAACGGGAAAGCCTGCGCGACCCGGAAAGGAACACGACGGTGGCCGACTGGCTGGTGCTCATCGCCCTCGGGCTGACCGTCGCGTTCACGACGATCCCCATCGTGACGACGATCGTCGTCGTCCTCTCGGCCCGTCAGTCGCGTCCGGGGTGGCTGATCACCATCGGATACGCGGCCGCACTGCTCCTGATCGTGGGACTGTTCGCGGGAGCCCTGCATGCCGTGCGGCTGCCGAAGTTCGGCGACGAGACGCTGATCGGGTGGATCGAGATCGTCGCCGGTGTGCTCATGATGGCGCTCGGCATCGTTCAGATGGCGCGCCGGCGGACCGCACCGCGCTCGTCGCCACTCGTGCGGGGAGTGCGCAACCTCACCCCGACGCTGACCGTCGCGCTCGGCGCGAGCTTCGCGATCCACCCCGAGGCGCTGCTCATCACCGCCACCGCCGCGACGCGCGTGCGCCACGCGGACCCGCCCTTCCTCGTGCTCGTCTTCATGCTGGCGGTCTTCGTGATCGCATCCGTGTCCACGGTCGCCGCGATCACGCTGCTCTTCACGTTCGCCCGCGGCGGCGTGCGCGCGCGCATGGAACGGGTCCAGGACTGGATCGAACGCGACTCCGGATTCGTGATGTCGATCGTGCTCGTGCTCGTCGGCGTCTTCGTGCTGCTTCTCGGTACGGGCACGCTCGGGTGGTTCGGGATCCACCTGTAGCCGATTCGCGGGCATACTGCGGGCGTGGGCAGCGTTCTGATACCCTTGAATGTCACTTCTGTGACGTTTTCGCCGTGCGTGCGCGGCAACGAGAAATCCGCTTCGCCCGGCCCCGGGCATCCGTTCGTCCACATGGCGTTCGGACAGGGCCGGAGCCCGACCATACAACCAACAAGGACAACCCACTACATGACTACCGCAACGACCGCCACGGCTCCCAAGCAGGTCGCGATCAACGACATCGGATCTGCTGAAGACTTCCTGGCCGCGGTCGAGAAGACCCTCAAGTTCTTCAACGACGGAGACCTCATCGAAGGCACCGTCGTGAAGATCGACCGCGACGAGGTCCTCCTCGACGTCGGGTACAAGACCGAGGGTGTCATCCCCTCGCGCGAACTTTCCATCAAGCACGACGTCGACCCCAACGAGGTCGTCAAGCTCGGCGACGCTGTCGAGGCTCTCGTTCTCCAGAAGGAGGACAAAGAAGGCCGCCTCATCCTGTCCAAGAAGCGCGCTCAGTACGAGCGCGCGTGGGGCGATGTGGAGAAGATCAAGGAGAACGACGGCGTCGTCACCGGTCAGGTGATCGAGGTCGTCAAGGGCGGTCTGATCGTCGACATCGGACTCCGCGGCTTCCTGCCCGCCTCGCTCATCGACCTGCGTCGCGTCCGCGACCTCACGCCGTTCCTCGGCCAGGAGATCGAGGCGAAGATCCTCGAGCTCGACAAGAACCGCAACAACGTCGTCCTGAGCCGCCGTGCGCTGCTCGAGCAGACGCAGTCGGAGTCGCGCACGAACTTCCTCAACGCACTGCACAAGGGCCAGGTCCGCAAGGGCGTCGTCTCGTCGATCGTCAACTTCGGCGCGTTCGTCGACCTCGGCGGCGTGGACGGCCTCGTGCACGTCTCCGAGCTCTCGTGGAAGCACATCGAGCACGCCAGCGAGGTCGTCGAGGTCGGCCAGGAGGTCACCGTCGAGATCCTCGAGGTCGACCTCGACCGCGAGCGCGTCTCGCTGTCGCTCAAGGCGACGCAGGAGGACCCGTGGCAGGTCTTCGCCCGGACGCACGCGATCGGTCAGGTCGCACCGGGTAAGGTCACCAAGCTCGTCCCGTTCGGTGCCTTCGTTCGCGTCGCGGACGGCATCGAGGGTCTCGTGCACATCTCGGAGCTGTCGGGCAAGCACGTCGAGCTCGCCGAGCAGGTCGTGTCGGTCGGCGAAGAGGTGTTCGTCAAGGTCATCGACATCGACCTCGAGCGTCGCCGCATCTCGTTGTCGCTCAAGCAGGCCAACGACTCGATCGACCCGTTCGGTACCGAGTTCGACCCGGCCCTGTACGGCATGGCGACCGAGTACGACGAGAACGGGGAGTACAAGTACCCGGAGGGCTTCGACGTCGAGACGCAGGCCTGGAAGGAAGGCTTCGACTCCGAGCGCGAGAAGTGGGAGCAGGAGTACGCCGCTGCTCAGGCTCGCTGGGAGCACCACAAGGCCCTCGTCGCCAAGGCCGCCGAGGCCGAGGCCGCAGCGCCCGAGGCATCCGCGTCGTCGTCGTTCTCGAGCGAGTCGGCCGGAGCGGGCACGCTTGCCGACGACGAGTCGCTCGCGGCTCTTCGCGAGAAGCTCGCCGGCCGCTAAGCCGCGATCGCACCAACCGACAGGGGTCGGGGTCTTCGGACCTCGGCCCCTGTGGCGTTGCCGGGGTCTGCGGACCGTGGACCCCGTGGACGTCGCCGGGTGTCGTGGCTTCAGGCGCGGGGCACCTCGACGCGCGGCCGCACGGCGACATCCGTGATGTGGACGTCCGGCGGCGCGTCCACGACGTGGCGCACCTCGCGCGCGACCGATTCCGGACGGATGTAGCGCTCGGGAACATAGGTTCCCCCGGCATCAGCCACCATGGTGCGCTGCATGGCCGTGTCGGTCGGTCCCGGTGCCACGGTGACGACGCGGACGCGGTGTCGCGCTTCGTCCAGTCGCAGGACATCGGCGATGGCGCGGAGCGCGAACTTCGACGCGGTGTAGATCGCACTTCCGGCCGTGGGTCGGGTTCCCGAACCGGACCCGATGAAGATCACGGTTCCTGCGCTCCGACGGATGAGCGGCAGCGTCGCCCGGGTCAGAAGCGCGGGCGACACGACGTTGATGCTCAGCTGTCTGCCCCAATCGTCGGCCGTCGCCTGCTCGACGGAGCGGACATCGGCGATCGCGGCCGCGTGGACGAGAACGTCGAGCCGATCGAGCCGTGCCGCCAGGCCGTCGATCGCTTCCGCATCCGTCAGCTCGACGATCCGTGTTTCGGCTCCGGTCTCGGCGGCCAGCCGCGCGAGAGCCTGCTCGTCACGACCGACGGCGACGACCCGGTGGGTGCTCGCCAGGTCTCGCACGATCGCGCCGCCGATGCCTCCCGAAGCGCCCGTCACCAGGGCTACGGGACGGGGATCGGATGCGACGGCGGAATGTGAACTCATGAAACCTGTATACGCGGCCCGGGCGGCCGACCGCGAACCACGGCGGGCGCTATCGTGATGCCATGACCGATCCGGCCCCGCTTTCGCCCGGAGTTGCTGATCCGGCCGATGCCGACGCACCTCGTCGTGCCCCCCTGGTGCTCTCGGCGCTGATCCTCGCCGCGCTGGTGTGCAATATCAACCTCGCGGCGGCGAACATCGCACTGCCCGATATCGGCGACGCGTTCGGCGCCGGTCAGACATCTCTGAATCTCGTCGCCCTCGGGTGCTCGCTGGGACTCGCGATGTCGGTGCTCTATCTGGGAGCCCTGGCCGACCGCTACGGCCGCAAGCAGCTGCTGATGCTCGGTCTCGCGCTCACCGTCGTGGCGAGCCTCTTCTCCGCGTTCGCCCCCTCCGTCGAGCTGCTCATCGCGGCACGGATCTTCACCGGTATCGCGGCCGGCATGGCGTACCCCACGACGCTCTCGCTCATCACCGCGCTCTGGGCCAACGGGCCGAAGCGCACGGGAGCCATCGCGCTCTGGTCGAGCGTCAGCGCGATGGCCACGGTCGTCGGCTCCGTGCTCGCCGGCCTGCTGCTGCAGGCGTTCTGGTGGGGTTCGGCTTTCCTGCTCGCCCTCCCGATCGCGGCCACGGCCCTCGTCCTCGTCGCGATCCTGGTACCCGCGCACGTGAAGGAATCGAGTGATCCCGTCGACCATCGCGGGGGTGTGCTCGCGACCTTCGCGATCGCCGCCCTCGTCCTGGGCGTCAGCATGGTGTTCGCCCCGGGGCAGGTGCTCTTGGGTGCCGTCCTGCTACTCTCGGCGCTGGTCCTGCTGGTGTTGTTCGGGTGGCGCCAGGCGGTCGCCTCTCATCCGCTCTACGACCTGCGCGTCGCGCGTCGCAGACTCTTCTGGGTGCCCGCGGCGGCCGGCACGATCGTCTTCGGATCGCTCATGGGTGCGATGTTCGTGGGTCAGCAGTTCCTGCAGAACATCCTCGGCTACAACACGCTCGAGGCGGGCCTCGCGGTCGTTCCCGCGGCCGTCGGGCTCGTCGTCGTCGCGCCGATCTCGGCGCGATTGGTCACCGCGCGCGGGTCCCGCGTGACGATGCTCGTCGGGTACGCGCTCGTCTTCGTCGGGTTCGTCACGGCGCTGTTCTGGCGCGAGCAGACGCCGTATCCGCTGATCGGGTTCGGGTTCCTGGCCATCGGGGCTGGCGCAGCATTCGCGATGACGCCGGCCTCGCGGGCGCTGACCGAGAGCACGCCCGTGCGACGGGTCGGCATGGCCTCGGCGACGTCCGATCTGCAGCGTGACCTCGGCGGTTCCATCATGCAGGCACTACTCGGAGCGATCCTCGCGACCGGTTTCGCCGCCGCATTCGCTCGCTCGATCGCCGCGAGCCCCCAGGCCTCACAGATCAGCGACAGCGTGACGAGCGCACTTCAGGCCTCCTTCGCATCCGCCCTGCACGTCGCCGATCAGTACCCGCAGTACAAGGACGAGATCCTCGCCGCGGCCAGTCACAGCCTGGTCTCGGGCGCCCTCTTCGCGTACCTCGTGGGTGCTGTGGCGATCGCGTTGGGAGCGGGTCTCGTGGCCTTCTGCCTGCCTCCGCTCCGCCGTGAGCGTGAACTGGTCTCGCTCTACGAGACACAGGATGCGTCCGGGAAGACGGAGTCTGCGGTGCCCGAGCGCGGGTAACGGTCTGCGTGGCTCGCACCTCGGCGGCCTTCGGCGCGGTAGGTTTCAGCAATGACCTCCGACGCTGCGCTCGCGCGTCGCTCGCGCCTTCACGGCAGCATCCGCGAACGCACTGTGCTGCAGAACCAGGTTCTGCTCGCGAGCATCGTGCTCCTCGGTTCGCTGCTCATCCTCGCGCTGCAGCAGGAGTTGAATTTCGATGCGTTCGTCCTGGGCCTGGGTGTCACGTTCGCGGCGACCGGGGCCGCCCTGGTCGTTCCGTGGAACAAGTTCCCGCCGTACATGACGGCCGTGATCCCGGCGATAGACATTTTCGCGATCGCGATCCTGCGCTACGCGTCCCCCGAATCCGGCCTCGGGATCCTGTGGGCGTTTCCCGCCATGTGGATCGCGTACATGTACGGCGTCACGGGCACCATCCTCGCGGTCGCCAGCATCTCGACCCTGTTCTGGATCCTGCTGTCCATGAGCCCGAGCCAGGAACTCACGGCCACGACGCTGTTGCTGCCGATCTCGGTCAGTGCCGTCGCGACGATCGCGTACCTCGCGGCCCGACGCTCGTCGGCTCAACGAGAGCTGCTCGACAAACAGTCGCGCAACCTCGAGCGATCCGTCGAGCGCGCGCGTCGCCAGGAGGACATCGTCACGGATGCGCTGGACGCGGTCGACTTCGGCGTGATCCGGATCGCTCCCGACGGATCGCTCGCCGTCACCAACGAGGCGCACGCGCGTCTGCAACGCGCGCGGTCGCGGGGCGCGGAAGCTGCGGCATTCGGTGCCGATGGCGTCACGCGCCTGCTCGCGGACGAGATGCCGCTCGCGCGGGCTCGTGCCGGCGAGCTGTTCGAGAACGAACTGGTCTGGTACGGCGAACCGGGTGACGACAAGCGCCGCGCGCTCAGCATGACCGCCCGTCGCATCCAGGACGTCAACGGGCAGGATGCCGGCACGATCGTCATCTCGCGCGACGTCACGACCGAAGAGCTGGCACTTCGCGCGCGCGAAGACCTCGTCGCCTCCGTGTCGCACGAACTACGCACACCGCTGACATCGATCATCGGATATCTCGACCTCGCGCTCGACGAGGAGTCGCTCGCGCCGACCGCGCGCCGTAGCCTCGAGGTCGCCGAACGCAACGCCAGCCGGCTGCTCGAACTCGTTTCCGACATCCTCACCGCCTCGGCCGAGTCGCGGCAGGGCGTGGACCTGTCCGTGACGCCGCAGATGTGCGACCTGTCCGAGGTGGTCATGGCGTCCATCGAGGCGGTGATCCCGCCGGCGGGCGAGCGGCGCATCACGATCGACGCGTCCGGCGTGGAACCCGCGCCGGCATTCGCCGACCCGCACCGCATCCGTCAGGTCATGGACAACCTGCTGTCGAACGCGGTGAAGTACAACGACGACGGGGGTCACATCGAGGTGGGTCTGACCTCCGACGGGCTGCACGCCTGGATCGTGGTGCGCGACGATGGCCCCGGGATCAGCGAGCAGGAGTTGCCGCGCCTGTTCGAACGTTTCTTCCGGGCGGATGCCGTCCGGAAGACGACCACCCACGGCAGCGGGCTGGGACTCGCGATCACCCGCGACATCGTCCGCGCATCCGGCGGCGAGATCACCGTCCAGACACGATCCGGCGAGGGCGCGACCTTCATCGTGCGTCTGCCCGCCACCGACCCCCGGGGAGAAGCCTGATGGTCTTCGACATGTTCTCGATCTCGCTCTGCACCGCCGTCGTCGTCATCGTGGCCGGGGTCCAGTTCGTGCTGGACACCGTGCTGCGCCGAGACACCGGGGCCGGGCGTATCTGGTCCCTCGCCTTCATCGCGGCGATCCTGACCACCCTGTGCTACCTGGCGTGGGTCGCATCCGACCAGGCAGGCATCGCGATCGCGCTCGGAAACGCCTCGTTCGTCGTCGGCACGGGGTGTCTGTGGCTCGGGTCGCGGAGCTACAACGGACGATCCCTGAGCGTGTCGGCCTGGATCGTCGCGGGCGCAGCCGCGGCGGTGCTGGTCGCCTCGCTGATCGACGGTCCCAGCGGTGGAGACTGGGCGGGCGCGCTCGTGATGTTCATCGCCCTCGCCGTGCTCGCGGGCCTCGGCGCGGTCGAGTCCCGGCGATCGGCGATGGGGCGGAGCGCTTCCACCGTCGCGTTGACGCTCGTCCTCGGGGTGCAGTGCGCGTATTACGTCGCGCGATCCGTCGTCTTCGTGACCGTGGGTCCGGCCGACGCGTTCTTCCTGACATGGTTCGGGACGATCACCACGTCCTTCCTGACCATCATCCTGACGATCGTCGCCGTCGTGTCGATGTCGGTCCTGCGGTCGGGTCAGGCGCGCCTGCGCGGGCGCGGCGACAGCACGACGCTGCTGCTCGATGCCGACGGTCTCTACGACGACGATTCCTTCGCCAAACTGTTCGGCGACCTGACCCAGCGCGCGGCCGCGTTCAGCGAACGCATCGCGGTGATCTCGGTGCGCCTCGACGACCTGCCCCAGATCGCAACGGCGTTCGGCACGGTCGAGGCTCAGGACATCGCCCATGCCTGGCGGGTCGGCTCGCGTCGATACGCCCCCACCTCGGCGATCGTCGGCCACGCCGGCCCATCGGGCATCGTCATCGCGCTGCAGCCATCGTCGATCGGCGATGCGCGCCGTGTCGCGAGCCGGATCCATCGCCGCCTGCTGGACGATTTCGGGTCGATGGGGACGTCCGTGGTCCCTGTTCTCGGTGTCGGAATCGCCGTCAGCGACATCGCGGGTTACGACTCCGAGGCGCTCTTCACGGCGGCGAACGATGCCGCGGTGCGTTCGGCCTCGAGTCCGGATGCCTCGGTCATGATCGCGGGCGCGGTCTGACCCGCTGAGCCTCAGGCGGAGGTCAGGCGGTAACCGACGCCGCGGATCGTCTCGATCCAGCGCGGGCTCGCCGCCGATTCGCCCAGCTTGCGACGCAGGTTGGCCACGTGCACTTCGATCGCGCGCACATCGTGCTCGCTCACGAAGCCGCTGCCACCCGCGTAGCGCTCACCGCGGAGCATGAGGGCGAGGTCGTCCTTACCGACCACGCGCCGTCCCGCCGACAGCAGGTCCGCCATGATGTCGAACTCGCTGCGGGTGAGCTCGACGTCCGAGCCGTCCACGGTGGCGATACGCATCTCGGGGTGCAGGCGCAGGCCCCGGTGCTCGTACCATCCGTCCGAATCGTCCTGCTCGGGACTGGACGGATTCGCGGTGGCCGCAGCGGCGACGGCCGAGGGTGCGGATTCGATCGGGACGACCGTCGCGTGGGCGGTCGAGCGCGGGCGCCGCATCATCGCCTCGATCCGGGCGCGCAACTCGCGCGGGCGGAACGGCTTGGTGACGTAGTCGTCGGCACCGGCCTGCAGCCCCTGAAGAGTGTCGATCTCGTCGGCACGTGCCGTGAGCATCACGATGTAGGTATCGCTGACCTCGCGGATTCGCTTCGCGGTTTCGAATCCATCGATGCCGGGCATGCTGACATCCAACGTCGTCACCACCGGCTGGTATTCGCGGATGAGATCGAGACCCTCGACGCCCGAAGACGCCGCGTAGACCAGGAAGCCCGCCTGCTCGAGCACCTGCGAGATCAGCGCGCGTATATCCGTATCGTCCTCGATCACGACGGCGACACCAGAGTTCGACACCAACATCCCTCCCCGCCAGGCACGCGTATGAGCGGGCGCGCTGACTTCGGCGATGATATCCCAGAAGACTCTTCTGAATGCTTCCCCAGGCACTCTCGTTCCTAACTCTTGCGGTGTCGCTGTGGTTTATGCGGTCACGGATGCGGGTCGCGCCGCGCAACTACCGGCCGATACATACGGGCCCGCCGCCGTCCATTTCCTGCGCTCGACGTCTCCCCAGACGTGTTTCTCTTGCACGTTCCGATGAATCCGATAGGACTCACGAAACGAGCGGGCGCGAGCGACATGGATGGACGGCTGGCGCCGGCACCGATGTATCGAATGGCGAGATCCCCCCGGCTCTCGCCCTTCCTTGTCCTGCTGTCCGAGAATCCGACGTCCCCCGCGTCTCGTTCCCGTCCTCTGTCGCATCTCTCGGGCTGTGCTGCAGGCCACCCGCTCGGTGCGACAGATATGACGTTAGAGGGCGTGCCTCAAGACGGGCTCAGCCCTTGCTCAGGGTCGTCTTCAGGTCCCGTCTTGAGCCGATCCTGAGGTTCGCGGGGTCGCTTCCCGACGCTGCTGCCAGGCATGGCATGCTCGACCCATGCCCCTCATCGCCCTCACCGGAGGCATCGCCGCGGGAAAGTCGACGATCGCCCGCAGGCTCGCCGAGCACGGTGCCGTCGTCGTCGACGCGGATGCGCTGGTGCGGGAGGTCCAGCAGCCCGGATCGCCCGTGCTCACCCGCATCGCCGAGCAGTTCGGTACCGGCGTCATCCGTGCGGACGGGACGCTCGATCGCGCCGCGCTCGGGGCCGTCGTGTTCGGAGACGACGCCGAGATCGCGCGTCTGAACGAGATCGTGCACCCGGCGGTCCGCTCTCTGTCCCACGCCCGGATCGCCGAGGCTCGTGCCGCCGATCCGGATGCGGTCGTCGTCTACGACGTCCCCCTGCTCGTCGAGACGCGGGGGAGCGACCCGTGGGATCTCGTGGTCGTTGCGCACGCCCCCGCGTCGCTCCGCGTCCGGCGTCTGCACGAGGAGCGGGGGATGGGCGAGGCGGAGGCCGCGGCGCGGATCGCCGCGCAGGTCAGCGACGACGCACGGCTGGCGATCGCGGATGTGGTGATCGACACGTCCGGACCGATCGAACGGACGCTCGCGCAGACCGACGAGCTGTGGGACCGACTGACCGCCCCCGACCCGGGCTGATTCGGCGTGGAACCACGCACCCTGCGCGTGCGCGGTGCGCGAACACCGGGCCGGGTGTCGGAACCCCCGCATAGGCTCGAAGCATGCAGACCACGCGCAGCGTGCGGCCCTTCGAGGTCGTCAGCGAGTACCAGCCCTCGGGCGACCAGCCGACCGCGATCGCGGATCTGGCTCAGCGCATCAATGCGGGCGAGACCGACGTCGTGCTGCTCGGCGCGACGGGTACCGGAAAGTCGGCCACGACAGCGTGGCTCATCGAGCAGGTCCAGCGACCGACGCTCATCCTGGCCCACAACAAGACGCTCGCCGCCCAGCTCGCGAACGAGTTCCGCGAGCTCATGCCGAACAACGCGGTCGAGTACTTCGTCTCGTACTACGACTACTACCAGCCCGAGGCATACGTACCGCAGACCGATACGTTCATCGAGAAAGACAGCTCGATCAACTCCGAGGTCGAGCGTCTGCGGCACTCGACGACGAACTCGCTGCTGTCGCGGCGCGATGTCGTCGTGGTGTCCACCGTCTCGTGCATCTACGGCCTCGGCGCCCCCGAAGAGTACCTGCGCGCTATGGTGGCCCTGCAGGTGGGGGAGCGGTACGACCGCGACGCGCTGATCCGCAAGTTCATCTCGATGCAGTACAACCGCAACGACGTCGACTTCTCGCGCGGCAACTTCCGCGTGCGCGGCGACACGATCGAGATCATCCCGGTGTACGAGGAGTACGCGATCCGCATCGAGCTCTTCGGAGACGAGATCGAGGCGTTGTACCGCCTGCATCCGCTCACGGGCGACGTTCTCGAGAAGCTCGATGCCGTCCCCATATTCCCGGCGTCCCACTACGTCGCGGGCACCGATGTCATGCAGCGCGCGATCGGCACGATCGAGACCGAGCTCGAGCAGCGGCTGAAAGAACTCGAGGGGCAGGGAAAGCTGCTCGAGGCGCAGCGGTTGCGTATGCGTACCACCTTCGACCTCGAGATGATGCAGCAGCTCGGCTTCTGCTCGGGGATCGAGAACTACTCGCGACACATCGACGCGCGAGCGCCCGGCGAGGCGCCCCACTGTCTGCTCGACTTCTTCCCCGACGACTTCCTCGTCGTGATCGACGAGTCGCACGTCACCGTGCCGCAGATCGGCGCGATGTACGAGGGCGATGCGTCGCGCAAGCGCACGCTCGTCGATCACGGCTTCCGTCTGCCGAGTGCCATGGACAACCGCCCGCTCCGGTGGGACGAGTTCAAGAACCGCGTCGGCCAGACGGTCTACCTCTCGGCCACCCCGGGTCGGTACGAGATGGGGATCGCCGACGGCATCGTCGAGCAGATCATCCGCCCGACGGGTCTCGTCGACCCCCAGATCATCGTCAAGCCCGCCAAGGGACAGATCGACGACCTGCTCGAGCAGATCCGCCTCCGCGTCGAACGTGACGAGCGCGTGCTCGTCACGACCCTGACGAAAAAGATGTCGGAGGAGTTGACGGACTTCCTGGGTGAGCACGGGGTGCGGGTGCGTTATCTGCACTCGGACGTCGACACCCTTCGACGCGTCGAGTTGCTGACCGAGTTGCGAGCCGGCGTCTACGACGTGCTGGTCGGCATCAACCTGCTCCGGGAGGGCCTGGACCTGCCCGAAGTGTCGTTGGTCTCGATCCTCGATGCGGACAAGGAAAGATTCCTGCGTTCGGGCACATCCCTCAGCCAGACGATCGGGCGTGCCGCCCGAAACGTCTCGGGCGAGGTGCACATGTACGCCGACACGATGACCGACTCGATGCGGAAGGCCATCGACGAGACGGACCGCCGTCGCGAGAAGCAGGTCGCGTACAACCTCGAACACGGCATCGACCCCACGCCGCTGCGCAAGCGCATCGCGGACATCACGGAGGTGCTGGCGCGCGAGGGCGCCGACACGGCCGAGATGCTGTCGAAGCGCGAGGCCGGTCGCGGGGCGTCCACGGGCAAAGGCAAGGCGCCGACGCCGCGGTCGCTCAGCACGAAGGGACACCAGGGGATCGCCGCCGAGGGCGCGAACCAGCTCGAGGCGACGATCGGCGATCTGAGCGCGCAGATGCTGGCGGCTGCCTCCGAACTCAAGTTCGAACTCGCAGCCCGACTGCGTGACGAGGTGCAAGACCTCAAGCGTGAGCTTCGGGCGATGGAGCGCGCCGGGCACGCCTGATCCGTTGGCGGACGCCGGATCCCGGCGCGGCTCGCGACCCGGTGAAGCTGACCCGGCAGACCTCTGCGACCTGCCCGTGGCGCCCCACGGCGTCGTCTACGGGCAGTGCAGCAGCGGCTTCGGTCCCGTGCGGTCGATCGTGTGGGTGTCCATGGGGGCACGGCAGATCGGGCACGGCGCCGGTCCGACCGGCTGGGCAGCGTCGTCATCGTAGGGTCCCACCGCGGCGGGACCGGCGACTCGGATCAGGGACGCGTTGAACCACTGGTACAGCCCGCCCGCTTCCCGGATGCGCTCGCGCAACGGGATCTTGTGTGTCATGACAATTAGTGTACTAAGTAATTGCTAGTCTGGGGTGATGCACAGCGAAGACGACCTCTTGCGCCTCGACAACCAGGTGTGTTTCGCCATCGTGACCGCGGCGCGGAACGTCGTGTCGATCTACCGGCCGATCCTCGAACCCCTCGGGCTGACGCATCCGCAATACCTGGTCATGCTCGCGCTCTGGGAGGACGCACCGTGGTCGCTCGGCGTTCTCGCGGATGAGCTCGCACTCGAGCCGGCGAGCCTATCGCCGCTGATCAAGCGACTCGAGGCGGATGGTCTCGTGACCAGGCGGCGATCGACGTCGGACGAGCGCGTGCTGCTCATCGATCTCACGGACGAGGGACGTGCGCTGCGACAACTCGCACTCCAGGTCCCGGGGCGCGTGATGGAAGCCGTCGGTCTCGAGGCGGGAGAAATCGAGGCGCTGCGCGATGCCCTGGCGCCCTTCGCCGGGCGCGCGGGGCGGTTGTGACGAGGACCGTTTCCGCTCGGTGTCTCCGCTGACCGCGAACCGCGAAGCCCGTGTCGGTGGCCGCTCCTACACTTGACGGGTGCCTATCGTCCCCGTTGCCGCGCCCTCGAAACTGAGCGTCAGAGGCGCTCGGGTTCACAACCTCAAGAACGTCGACCTCGAGATTCCGCGCGATGCGCTGGTGGTCTTCACGGGTCTGAGCGGATCGGGAAAGTCGAGCCTGGCGTTCGACACGATCTTCGCCGAAGGACAGCGTCGCTACGTCGAGTCGCTCAGCGCTTATGCCCGGCAGTTCCTCGGTCAGGTCGACCGTCCCGATGTCGACTTCATCGAGGGACTCAGCCCGGCCGTCAGCATCGATCAGAAGTCGACCAACCGCAACCCCCGATCGACCGTAGGCACCATCACCGAGATCTACGACTACATGCGTCTGCTGTGGGCGCGCATCGGTGTCCCGCACTGCCCGGTCTGCGGTGAGGTCATCCAGCGCCAGACGGTCCAGCAGGTCGCCGATCAGCTCGTCGAACTGCCCGAGGGCACCCGTTATCAGATCGTCGCGCCCATCGTGAGCCAGAAGAAGGGCGAGTTCGTCGACCTGTTCCGCGAACTCGGCGCCAAGGGTTACTCGCGCGCGATCGTCGACGGTGAGCTGATCCAGCTCGCCGAACCGCCGACGCTCAAGAAGAGCTACAAGCACGACATCGCCGTCGTGGTCGACCGACTGGTGGCGGGTCCCGACATCCTCGGTCGCGTCACCGACTCGGTCGAGACGGCGCTGGGCCTGGCGGGCGGCGTGATGCAGGTCAACTTCGTCGATGAAGAGGGTGATGCCGCATGGCAGAGCTTCTCCGAGAAGCTCTCCTGCCCCAACGGGCACCCCCTGCAGCTCACCGAGATCGAGCCCCGCACCTTTTCGTTCAACGCACCGTTCGGCGCCTGCCCCGAGTGCTCGGGGCTCGGCACCCGCATGGCCGTCGACGTCGAACTCCTGCTCGGCGACGAATCCGCGTCGATTCGCGAGGGCGTCATCGTGCCCTGGACGACACAGGGCAAGGGACTGTTCCAGTACTACGAGCGCCTGCTCGAGGGACTCGCTCGCGACCTCGATTTCTCGCTCGACACCCCGTGGCGGAAGCTGCCCGAGTCGGTCCGCGAGGCCGTACTGCGGGGCGAGGACTACAAGGTCACCGTCAAGTGGAAGAACCGGTACGGGCGCGAGATGCGCTACGCCTCGGGGTTCGAGGGCGTCGTGCCCTACATCGAACGTCAGTGGCTGCAGGCCGAGTCCGACACCCAGCGCGGTCGGTGGGGCGAGTTCCTGCGCGAGGTTCCGTGTCCGGTCTGTCAGGGCACACGCCTGAAGCCCGAGGTGCTCGCCGTCAAGGTGCATGGCCACTCGATCGCCGAGGTCACCGGGCTCAGCCTGTCGGACGCACGTGAGTTCATGCAGACCCTGCAGCTCACGGAACGCGAGGCGAAGATCGCGGCTCAGGTCTTGCGTGAGATCCGGGTTCGCCTGGACTTCCTGCTGCAGGTCGGACTCACCTACCTCAACCTCGGGCGCTCGGCGGGCTCGCTCTCCGGTGGCGAGGCGCAGCGGATCCGCCTCGCGACGCAGATCGGTTCCGGCCTGACGGGGGTGCTCTACGTCCTCGACGAGCCATCGATCGGCCTGCACCAGCGGGACAATCGGCGCTTGGTGCGCACGCTCGAGACTCTGCGGGATCTCGGCAACACCCTGATCGTCGTCGAGCACGACGAAGAGACGATCCAGGCCGCCGACTGGGTCGTCGACATCGGACCCCTCGCGGGTGTGCACGGTGGAACCGTCGTCCACTCCGGTCCCTATGAGGCTCTGCTCTCGGACGAGAACTCGCTGACCGGCGACTATCTGGCCGGCCGCCGTGAGATCCCGACGCCGACCAAGCGTCGCAAGATCGACAAGAACCGCAAGATCACGGTCGTCGGCGCTCGCGAGAACAACCTGCGGAACGTCAGCGCGGACTTCCCGCTCGGGGTGCTCACGGCCGTCACCGGAGTGAGCGGTTCGGGCAAGTCCTCACTCGTGAACGACATCCTGTACCAGGTGCTCGCCTCGCGCCTGAACGGCGCCCGCACGGTTCCCGGCAAGCACACTCGGGTCACCGGCCTGGACGACCTCGACAAGGTCGTGCACGTCGATCAGAACCCGATCGGCCGCACACCGCGTTCCAATCCGGCGACCTACACCGGGGTGTTCGATCGCGTCCGCACGCTCTTCAGCGAGACGCCCGAGGCGAAGGTGCGCGGCTACCAGCCGGGGCGCTTCAGCTTCAATGTCAAGGGCGGACGCTGCGACGCCTGTTCGGGCGACGGCACGATCAAGATCGAGATGAACTTCCTCCCCGACGTCTACGTCGACTGCGAGGTATGTCACGGCAAACGCTACAACCGCGACACGCTCGCCGTGCACTACAAGGGTAAGAACATCGCCGAGGTCCTCGAGATGTCGATCGAAGAGGCGGCCGGGTTCTTCGAACCCATCCAGGCGATTCATCGCTACCTGAAGACGCTGGTCGACATCGGTCTCGGCTACGTCCGGCTCGGCCAGTCGGCCACGACGCTGAGCGGGGGAGAGGCGCAGCGCGTCAAGCTCGCCACCGAACTCCAGCGCCGCAGCAACGGGCGCAGCATCTACGTGCTCGACGAACCCACCACGGGACTGCACTTCGAGGACGTCCGCCGCCTGCTCGAGGTGCTCGGCGGCCTGGTCGACAAGGGCAACACCGTCATCGTGATCGAGCACAACCTGGATGTCATCAAGTCGGCCGACTGGGTCATCGACCTCGGCCCCGAGGGCGGCTCGGGCGGCGGCCAGATCGTCGCGACGGGAACGCCCGAGCAGGTGGCGCGCAACGAGAACAGCTTCACCGGTGCCTTCCTGGCGGAGGTGCTGGGACAGCGCGAGCAGCGCAAGGCGGGGTAGCCGTGGCCGCCGCGTCATCCCGGCCTCAGCTGCCGTATCGTCCCCGAGCCGGTGAGATCCCGACCAACCCGGGTGTATACCGATTCCGGGATGCTTCCGGGCGCGTTCTCTACGTGGGCAAGGCAAAGAACCTGCGCTCCCGTCTGAGCAACTACTTCGCCCCCCTGCACACCCTTCACGAGCGCACGCGCCGAATGGTGACGACCGCCTCCTCCGTGGAGTGGACGGTCGTGGGCAGCGACGTCGAGGCACTTCAGCTGGAGTACATGTGGATCAAGGAGTTCGATCCGCCCTTCAACGTGCGCTACCGCGACGACAAGTCCTACCCGTTCATGGCGATCACGCTCGGTGACGAGGCGCCCCGCGTCGTCGTCACCCGCAATCGACGGATCTCGGGCGCGAAGTACTTCGGCCCGTATCCGAAGATCTGGGCCGTGCACGACACGATCGACCTGATGATCAAGGTCTTCCCGATCCGCACCTGCAGCGACTCGAGCTACCGCAAGGCGATGCAGACCGGTCGGCCGTGCTTTCCGGGCCAGATCGGCAAGTGCGGTGGGCCGTGCTCGATGAAGGTGACGGTCGAAGAGCACCGCGCGATCGTCGACGACTTCGTCGCGTTCATGTCGGGGGGCGACCAGCGATTCCGCACCCAGCTGTCGGCTCGCATGCGCGAGGCTTCGGCTGCCATGGATTACGAGAGCGCGGCCACGTATCGAGACAAGCTCGCCGCCGTCGACGCGGTTCTGTCGCGCAGCGCGCTCGTCCTCGGCGAAGACGTCGATGCGGACCTGTTCGGTATCGCCGAGGACGAACTCGCGGCGACCGTGCAGCACTTCGTCATCCGGGGCGGCCGCATCCGCGGTGTGCGGGCATCGACGATCGAGAAGGAACTCGACATCGAGGGCGGGGACCTCGTCGACCAGGTCCTGCAACGCGCGTACGGCGACGCCCCGGCAGCGGACATCCCGCGTCGCGTCTTCATCCCGGTCCTGCCCCCGGATGCGACCGAACTCGAGGAGTGGCTTCGTGAGAAGCGCGGTCGTCCGGTGACCGTGCAAACGGCGCAGCGCGGGCGCAAGGCCGATCTGCAGCGCACGGCAAACCTCAACGCGCAGCAAGCGCTCATGTTGCACAAGACGCGCCGCACCAGCGACTACATCGCCCGCAGCCAGGCCCTCACGGACCTGCAAGAGGCGCTCGGGCTCGCCGAGGCGCCCCTGCGGATCGAGTGCTTCGACGTGTCGCACCTGAGCGGCTCGAACGTCGTGGCATCGATGGTCGTCTTCGAGGACGGGCTGCCCCGCAAAGACCAGTACCGCTCGTTCTCGATCGCCGAGACGACGGATGACACGGACTCCATCCATCAGGTCCTCACGCGCCGACTCGCCTATCTCGACCGGCCGGAGGAACCCGAGGTCGAGGGTGTCGTGCGCAAGCGACCGCGCTTCGCCTATCCTCCCCAGCTTCTCGTCGTGGACGGCGGCCGGCCGCAGGTCGAGGCGGCCGCGCGCGCCCTCGCGGATTCCGGCCATGAAGAGATCGCGCTGTGCGGGATCGCCAAGCGCCTCGAAGAGGTGTGGCTTCCGGGCGACGAGTACCCCGTCATCCTGCCCCGCACGAGCGAGGCGCTCTATCTGCTGCAGCGTCTGCGCGACGAGGCGCACCGGTTCGCGATCACGCACCAGCGTTCCCGTCGCCGGAAGGACATCCAGAGCGTGCTCGCCGAGATCCCCGGCCTGGGCGCCGAGAGGATCCGCGTGTTGCTGCGGCACTTCGGATCGGTCGCCGCGCTGAGGCGTGCCAGCGCGGACGAGATCACCGCGGTCAAGGGCATCGGGCCCAAGCTCGCGGCAACGATCCAGACACGACTGCAGGACGCAGCGGAGGTAGCGGCGGCGGCGGAAGGCTCGAACGTCGCACCCCTCGCCGAGTCGGTAGGCTAGGAGTCGGGCTGAGGGGGGCTGGAGCGATGACGGATACGGGCGGCAGCGCGGGGGAAGTCCTCGTGGTGACCGGCATGTCCGGGGCCGGCAGATCCACGGTCGGCAACGCCCTCGAAGACCTCGACTGGTACGTCGTCGACAACCTCCCGCCGCAGATGCTGCGGCCCCTGCTCGACATCACCGGACTCGCCGCCGGAGCCCTTCCGCGGGTCGCGGCCGTCGTCGATGTGCGGGGCAGAGGCCTGTTCGAGGACCTTCCCGACGTGATGGATGCTCTCCGCAAGGGTCGTCAGGTGCGTCTGGTCTTCCTCGACGCCTCGGACGAAGTGCTCGTCCGTCGTTTCGAAGCGGTCCGGCGCCCGCACCCCTTGCAGGGCGAGGGAACGATTCTCGACGGAATCCACCGCGAACGCCGCCGCCTGGCGCCGATCCGCGAGAGCGCCGACCTGATCATCGACACCAGCGCCTACAACATCCATCAGCTCGCGACGACCGTCTCCGAGCTGTTCCTCGAGGAGAGTTCGGCCCGCCACACCATCACGGTGCAGAGTTTCGGGTTCAAGTACGGGGTGCCGCCGGATGCCGACCTCGTCGCGGACATGAGATTTCTGCCGAACCCGTTCTGGAACGAGGAGCTCCGCCACCTGACCGGGCAGGACGAGCGCGTCCGCGACTTCGTGCTCGCGCAAGAGGGTGCGATGGAGTTCTTGGACGCGTACGCCCTCTCCCTGGCGCCCGTCCTGGCCGGATATCAGCGCGAGAACAAGCGCCACTCCACGGTCGCCGTCGGGTGCACCGGCGGCAAGCACCGTTCCGTCGTGATGGCGGAGCAGCTGGCCGCTCGGTTGTCCACCGTGCCCGGAGTCGCCGTGCGCGTGAAGCATCGCGATCTCGGTCGCGAGTAGGCTAGGCGGGTTCACGTCCGACCCGATCCGAGGAGCGCAGGTTGCCACTCACCGCCGATGTCAAGGCCGAATTGGTAGCCATTCGCGACCCACGTGCGACGGCGCGCGTCGCCGAGGTGACGTCGCTGCTGCGTTTCTCCGGCGGCCTGCACTCGATCGCGAACCGGATCGCCATTGAGGCGGAACTCGACTCCGAGGTTCTCGCGCGCCGCACGGCTCGTGACCTGGTCGAGCTCTACGGCGTCCGTCCCGAGCTCGGGCACGTGCAGGCCTCGTCCTCGCGCCAAGAGGGTCACTTCGTCGTCCGGGTCATCGAGGGCGGTGAGACGCTGGCGCGCCAGACGGGTCTTCTCGATCAGCGTCGTCGTCCCGTTCGCGGGCTGCCGAACAAGCTGACGACCGGGTCCCGCGAGGACCTCGCGGCCATCTGGCGCGGGGCGTTCCTGGCCGCGGGTACGCTGACGGATCCCGGCCGCTCGGCCGCGCTCGAGGTCACCTGCCCCTCGTCGGAGGCCGCCATGGCGCTCGTCGGGGCGGCGCATCGTCTGGGCGTCGCGGCGAAGGCCCGTGAGGTTCGCGGGGTGCACCGCGTCGTGGTGCGCGACGGCGAGGCGATCCGCGCCATCCTGCAGACGATGGGAGCCCAGCGTGCCGCAGCGGAGTGGGAGCAGCTCCGCCAGCGCCGTGAGGTGCGCGCCGGTGTGAACCGCCTCGTCAATTTCGATGACGCCAACCTGCGTCGCTCAGCCCAGGCCGCCGTCGCCGCGTGTGCGCGTGTCGAGCGGGCTCTCGAGATCCTGGGCCCGGGGATCCCCGACCACCTGCGCGAGGCGGGAGAGCTGCGCCTGGCCCACCGCGAGGCGAGCCTCGATGAGCTCGGCCACCACGCCGATCCGCCGCTGACGAAGGATGCCGTCGCGGGACGCATCCGTCGTCTGCTCGCGATGGCCGACAAGCGCGCCGAAGACGAGGGCATCCCCGGCACCGAGGCGGGTATCCCGGCCGACGTCGACGCCTGATCGAAGGGCGCTGCGTGCGCCGGGCGCCCGCAGAGATGCCCGGATCGGGAAGCAAGGCCCTGGTCTCGGCGTTGCCCCTCGATAGGATGAGAACGTCATCCGCGCCGCGCGAAGCGTGGCACCGACAGGAGGAAATACGACTATGGCGACTTACACGCTGCCCGAACTTCCCTACGACTACGCCGCTCTCGAGCCGCACATCAGTGCCTCGATCATGCAGCTGCACCACGACAAGCATCACCAGGCCTACGTGACCGGCGCCAATACGGCGCTGGAGCAGTTGGCCGAGGCCCGCGACAAGGGTGACTTCGCCTTCGTCAACAAGCTCGAGAAGGATCTCGCCTTCAACCTCGGTGGACACACCAACCACTCGATCTTCTGGACCAACCTCTCGCCGAACGGCGGAGACAAGCCGACGGGCGAGCTCGCGGCGGCGATGGACGACCACTTCGGTTCGTTCGACAAGTTCACCGCCCACTTCACCGCCGCCGCTCTCGGTGTGCAGGGCTCCGGCTGGGCCGGCCTGTTCTGGGATTCGATCGGCCAGAACCTGATCATCCAGCAGTTCTTCGACCAGCAGTCGCAGTTCGCCGCGGGCACCGTCCCGCTCCTGCTGCTGGACGTCTGGGAGCACGCTTACTACCTGGACTACAAGAACGTCCGCGCCGACTACGTGAAGGCGTTCTGGAACATCGCGAATTGGGCTGACGTTCAGACCCGCTTCGAGACCGCCCGCGAGAAGACTGCGGGTCTCCTGGTAATGTCGTGACGAAGGCGAGGACGCCGCTGAGCCCTTGCTGAGTCGGGGGATCCGGCGTCCTCCTTCATCCGAAAACGCGCGTATCCGCGCACCTAAAGGCGCCGCCCCGCGCCACGAGAATCGGGAGACACCGTGTCTGTCAAGATCGGCATCAACGGCTTCGGCCGTATCGGACGCAATTACCTTCGCGCGGCGCTCGCGCAGGGCGCTGACCTGGAAATCGTGGCGGTGAACGACCTCACCGACAACAAGAGCCTCGCTCACCTGCTCAAGTACGACTCGGTCGGCGGCCCGCTCGCGGAGGACGTGTCGTACGACGCCGACTCCATCACGGTCGGCGGCAAGAAGATCCGCGTCTTCGAAGAGCGTGACCCCGCGAACCTGCCCTGGGGCGAGCTCGGCGTGGACATCGTGATCGAATCGACCGGACGCTTCACCAAGGCCGAAGACGCCAAGAAGCACATCGCCGGTGGCGCGAAGAAGGTCCTGATCTCCGCGCCCGCCACGGGCGACGACGCGACCATCGTCATGGGCGTCAACGAAGAGACCTACAACCCCGAGACCGACGTCATCATCTCGAACGCGTCGTGCACGACCAACTGCCTCGCGCCGCTCGCGAAGGTCTTCAACGACGCGTTCGGCATCGAGCGCGGCTTCATGATGACCGCTCACGCCTACACGGCCGACCAGAACCTGCAGGATGGCCCGCACAGCGACCTGCGCCGTGCGCGCGGTGCCGCGATCAACATCGTCCCCGCCTCGACCGGTGCCGCCAAGGCCATCGGCCTCGTGCTGCCCGAACTGCAGGGCAAGCTCAGCGGTTCGTCCTACCGCGTTCCGGTTCCCACCGGCTCGATCGTCGACCTGACGATCGTCACGCCCACCGAGGGCCTGACCGTCGACCAGATCAACGCCGTCTACAAGACGGCCGCGGCCGAGGGGCGCCTGAAGGGCATTCTCGAGTACACCGAGGACCCGATCGTGTCGAGCGACATCCAGGGCAACCCGCACTCGTCGATCTTCGACGCCGAGCTCACCAACGTCAGCGGCAACCTCGTGAAGGTCTCCAGCTGGTACGACAACGAATGGGGCTACTCGAACCGCCTCGTCGACCTCACCGAGTACGTCGGCGAGCGTCTGTAGGTTCCGCTGATGCCCCTGCGCACCCTCGATTCGCTGGGGTCGCTCGTCGGCACGCGGGTCATCGTCCGCTGTGATCTGAACGTCCCCCTCCGGGATGGTCGGATCACGGACGATGGCCGCGTGCGCGCGTCGTTGCCGACCCTGAACGCCCTGATCCAGCGCGGCGCCCGTGTCGTCGTCTGCTCCCACCTCGGTCGTCCCGATGGTGCTCCCGATCCGAAGTACAGCCTCGAGCCGGTAGCACAGCGACTGTCGGAACTGCTCGCCAAGCCGGTCGCGTTCGCGCGCGACACGGTGGGGGAGTCCGCTCGGGAGGCCGTTGCGGCTCTCGAGGACGGCGATGTCGCGGTTCTCGAGAATCTGCGTTTCGAGCCCGGTGAGACGTCGAAGGATGCCACGGAGCGCCGTGCGTTCGCGGAACGGCTGGCGTCGCTCGGTGACGCGCTCGTCTCGGATGGCTTCGGTGTCGTGCACCGCAAGCAGGCGAGCGTGTACGAGCTCGCGGAGCTGGTGCCGTCCGCCGCGGGCCTGCTGATTCAGACGGAGCTCGATGTGCTCGACCGGCTGACGGAGAACCCCGAGCGGCCGTACACGGTGGTACTCGGCGGGTCGAAGGTCAGTGACAAGCTGGGCGTGATCTCGCACCTGCTCCCGCGCGTCGACCGCATCCTGGTGGGTGGCGGCATGGTCTTCACCTTCCTCGCGGCGGAGGGGTTGAAGGTTGCGTCGAGTCTGCTCGAGACCGATCAGCTCGACATCGTCCGCGAGTACGTTCAGCGGGCGAAGGACACGGGTGTCGAGCTCGTGCTGCCCACGGACATCGTCGTCGCATCGAAGTTCGGTGCGGACGCCGAGCACGTCGTTACGGCCGCCGACGCGATGGAGGACACCCCGTTCGGATCCTCCGGTCTGGGTCTAGACATCGGCCCGGAGTCCGCCGCCCGGTTCGCCGAACTCATTCGCGACAGCAAGACCGTCTTCTGGAACGGCCCGATGGGCGTGTTCGAAATTCCTGCCTTCGCCGCCGGCACCAAGACCGTCGCCAAGGCGCTCACCGAGGTCGATGGCTTGAGCGTGGTCGGCGGCGGAGACTCCGCTGCCGCCGTGCGTCAGCTCGGATTCTCGGACGACCAGTTCGGTCACATCTCGACGGGTGGCGGAGCCAGCCTGGAATTCCTCGAGGGCAAGAAGCTCCCCGGACTGGAGGTCCTCGGATGGCAACAGTGAATCAGGGCGGATCGCGCCCCGGACGCATACCGCTGATCGCCGGCAACTGGAAGATGAACCTGGACTACCAGCAGGCGATCGCTCTCGTTCAGAAGCTGGACTGGGCGTTGAAGGACGCCAAGCACGATGCGAGTTCCGTCGAGGTCGCCGTGTTTCCGCCTTTCACCGATCTGCGTAGTGTGCAGACACTGATCTCTGCCGACAAGATCGCTTTCTCGCTCGGTGCGCAGGACCTGTCGGTGCACGACTCGGGGGCGTTCACGGGAGAGATCTCGGGTCAGTTCCTGAAGAAGCTCGACTGCGGGTATGTCCTGATCGGACACTCGGAGCGTCGTCAGTACCACGCCGAGGGTGACGACGTCGTGGCGGCGAAGGTCAAGGCGGCCCTGAAGCACGGCCTCGTACCGGTGATCTGCGTCGGTGAGACAGCCGAGGATCTCGAAACCCATGGTGCGAGTGCCGTCCCGGTCGCGCAGCTGAAGAAGGCTCTGGCCGACGTGGCTGCCGGCACCGAGGTCGTCGTGGCGTACGAACCGGTCTGGGCCATCGGCTCGGGTCAGGCAGCGACGCCCGATCAGGCACAGCAGGTCTGCGAGAAGCTGCGCGCGGTCGTCGCAGAGACCCTCGGCGACGACGCAGCAGCGGCAACGCGCATCCTCTACGGCGGTTCGGTTGCCGCGGGCAACATCGCGGGCTTCATGCGTGAGCCCGATGTCGATGGGGCGCTCGTGGGAGGCGCGAGTCTGAAGGTCGACGAATTCGCCGCCATCATCCGTTACCAGAAGCACGTGGGCGTCTAGGCTCACCGCCTATACTTGAGGACGTTGCGCCCGCCCGACGGGTGCTCTGAAAGGCTTTACCGGTGCAGATTATCGAATTCGTGATGCAGGTGATCCTCGGCATCACCAGCCTCTTGCTCACACTGTTGATCCTGCTCCACAAGGGGCGCGGTGGTGGACTCTCCGACATGTTCGGCGGCGGCATGACGTCGTCGCTCGGGTCGTCGGGGCTCGCCGAGCGCAACCTCAACCGATTCACCATCGTGCTCGCCCTGACGTGGTTCGTCGCGATCGTCGCACTCGGCCTCATCACCAAGTTCCAGGGGATCTGACATGGCTACTGGCGGAAACGCGATCCGCGGCACCCGGGTGGGCGCGGGTCCGATGGGCGAACAGGACCACGGGTACCACGCGGAGCGCATCGCCGTTCCCTATTGGGACGCGCTCGGCAACGAGACGGTTCGCTACTTCGCCGCCGGCGTGCCGGAGGACGAGATCCCGGACACGATCGACAGCCCGCACTCGGGTCTCCCGGCAGGCCGCGACAAGGCCAACCCGCCGTCACTCGCGAAGTCCGAGCCGTACAAGACGCACCTGGCGTACGTGAAGGAGCGTCGCACGGACGAAGAGGCCGCCGCGCTCCTCGACGACGCCCTGCGCGCCCTTCGCGAGCGTCGCGGCCTGGACTGAGCTCGCCCGGTAACGGTGACCTCGCGGACTCAGTCGGGATCGATGAGTTCCGCGGGAACCTCGGCGGCGGCATCTGCGTCGACGAAGAACAGCGTGCGATGACGTCCCTTTGCTCCAGCGGCGGGGACGCTCACATAGCTAGCTCCCGCGAGAGCGAGACCGAGCGCGGCCGCCTTCTCGGATCCGGTGAGCACCAGCCACACGCGCTGTGACGCGTTGATGACCGGGCGGGTCAGTGTGACCCGCACCGGCGGAGCCTTGGGGGAGTCGTGCACGGCGACGGCCGCCCGGTCGGTGACACCGATCTCGGGGCGGTCGGGGAACAGCGATGCGATGTGAGCATCGGGGCCGACCCCCAGGAGGCAGATGTCGAAACTCGGCCAGGCCCCGGACCCGGCGTCTTCCGAGGACACGAAGCGCGCGAGTTCGGCCGAGTACGCTTCCGCGGCGGCTTCGGCGGATTCCGATCGATCGGACGCGAGAATCTCGTGCACGTTCTCGCTCGGCGTGGAGAGACGGGCGAGCAGCGCCTCTCGAGCCTGCAGGGCGTTGCGATCCGGATCGGATTCGGGGACGTAGCGCTCGTCGCTCCACCAGAAGTGCACGCGGGCCCAGTCGATGAGTTCCACACCCGGGTGCTCCGCGATGGCGGCCAGAACACCGGTACCCGCACGCCCCCCGGTGAGGGCGACGTGCACGATCGGACGCTCGACGGTCAGCACGGTGAGCTTCTCGACGACGCGGCGCGCGACCACGGCGACCACCGTGTCGCGGTCCGTGCTGACGATGACCCGTCGATCGGTGAGGTTCTCAGTCGACATGCGGCTCCCGGCTGACGGGCGGGTCCAACAGTTCCCAACCCTCGGTGATCACACGACCATACAGCAGGTCAGGATCGAGGCGGCGAAGCTCCTCCGCGAGGCATTCCCTGAGCGTCCGACGCGGGAGCACGAGGTCGTGCTGAGGTTGACCCTGCTGCGTCAGACAGGCGACCGTGGGGGAGGAACGCTCGAGCAGGATGTCTCCGCTCTCGCGCTGCAGGTCGACGGACTTGATGCCGTCCACCCACTCCTCGGGAGGCATGTACTCCCAGGTCACGGGGATATCCAATTTGAGACGCAACCACGCGGCCAGGAGAGCCGTCGACGGTGATGTGCTCGCACCTCGCACGACGGCACCCGTGATGGGGGCGAACGGCGGCTGATCGAGAACCGCGGCGAGCTGCTCGCGCCAGTGCGTGAGCCTGGTCCACGAGAGATCCGTGTCTCCCGGAGCATGGTTCGCACCCAGGATGGAGAGGCGGTCCGCGGTGTGCGGGGCGGTCGAGGCATCCGTGATCCGCCGCTGAGCCATCCGCCCAAGCGGCGAATCCGACGGTTTCCGCGGCGGTTGATCCGGCCACCACACAACCAGAGGCGCGTCGGGTAGGAGCAGACCGGTGACGAGGCTCTCTTCGTTCGACGCCGCGGCGCCGGAAGCGCGCAGCACGATGACCTCACTCGCCCCGGCGTCGCCGCCGACACGAATCTGCGCATCCAGTCGCGGCTCGCCCACCGTGTCTGTCAGCAGCACGATGACCCGCATCGGATGCTCGCGCGAGGCGTCGTTCGCAGCCTCGATGGCATCCTCTTCGAGACCGTGCCTCGTTGCGATGATGAGCGTGAGGACACGGCCGAGCGCGACCACACCGCCCTCTTCGCGGGCGTTGACGAGGGCCTTCGCGATTTGGCTGACGGTCGTGTCGGGCATCTCGATGATCATGGGCGTCTCCAGACTCGTCCGTCGCGGGCCAGGAGTTCTTCCGCGGATGCGGGGCCCCACGACCCGGGACTGTACTGCTCCAACGGTCCACCCTGGGCCGCCCAGAACTCCTCGACGGGGTCGAGGATGCGCCACGAGAGTTCGACCTCTTCGTGACGCGGGAAGAGCGGTGGCTCGCCGAGCAGCACATCGAGGATCAGGCGCTCGTATGCCTCGGGGCTCGCCTCGGTGAACGCATGACCGTAGCCGAAGTCCATCGTGACATCACGCACCTGCGTGCCGGCGCCCGGAACCTTCGAGCCGAAACGGATGGTGACGCCCTCGTCGGGCTGAATCCGGATCACGAGGGCGTTCTGCCCGAGCTCGAGGGTCTGACTGCGCAGGAACATATGCTGCGGTGCGCGTTTGAAAACAACCGCGATCTCGGTGACACGACGACCGAGGCGCTTGCCCGTACGCAGGTAGAAGGGGACGCCGGACCAGCGGCGGGTCGCGATCTCGAGCTTGATCGCCGCGAACGTCTCGGTCGTCGACGCCGAGTCCATGCCGTCCTCTTCCAGGAACCCGGAGACCTTGTCGCCGCCCTGCCATCCGCCGGCGTACTGACCGCGAGCGGTCGCCTCGGCGAGATTGGCGGGCAGCTGCACGGCAGCGAGGACTTTCTCCTTCTCCGCGCGCAGGTCGTGCGCCGAGAGCGAGATGGGCTCCTCCATCGCGGTCAGGGCGAGCAGTTGCAGGAGGTGGTTCTGGATGACGTCGCGTGCCGCGCCGATCCCGTCGTAGTAACCTGCACGGCCACCCACGCCGATGTCTTCGGCCATCGTGATCTGCACGTGGTCGACGTAGTTGCTGTTCCAGAGGGGCTCAAACAGCTCGTTGGCGAACCGGAGGGCCAGGATGTTCTGGACCGTCTCTTTGCCGAGGTAGTGGTCGATCCGGAAGATCGAATCCGCCGGGAACGCAACCTCGAGAGCGTCATTGAGCGTCCGCGCCGAGGCGAGGTCGTGCCCGAACGGCTTCTCGATGACGACACGGCGCCACGCGTCGTCCCCGTTCGCATTCTCGTTGACCAGTCCCGAGTCCCGCAGCTGCTTCGCCACCATCGCGAAGTCTTTCGGGGGGATGGAGAGGTAGAAGGCGTGGTTGCCCATCGTCCCGCGTTCGATGTCGAGTCGTTCGACGGTCTCGCGCAGGCGACGGAACGCATCCGCGTCGTCGAACTCGCCCGAGACGAATCGAATCCCCTGCAAGAGCTGTCGCCAGGTCTCTTCGCGGAACGGCGTGCGCGCATACTGCTTCACGGCCTCGTGGACGACGTTCGCGAAGTCCTGGTCTTCCCAGTCGCGACGCGCGAACCCGACCAGGGCGAACCCGGGGGGAAGCAAGCCGCGATTGGCCAGGTCATAGACCGCCGGCATGAGCTTCTTGCGGGACAGGTCGCCTGTCACGCCGAAGATGACGAGGGCGCTCGGACCGGCGATGCGGTTCAGACGACGATCGTCCGGGTCGCGCAGCGGATTGTGCCCGCGCGAGATCTCGATGGGCATACGGGTGTGCCTCTCTGGTGTTACTGGGTGGCTTCGAAGAGCGCCAGGACTTCGACCGACGGGTCGGTGAGCGTGAGCGTCACGACCGGTCGCATGTGGTCGGCGAGCACGGACGCGTCGCCCGATGCCTGCGCTTCGATCAGCTGGCCGAAGGTGAAGGGGAGTCCCGGAATCTCGAGGTCGACATCCGTCCGCTCGGTGATCTGGAGGAAGACGCCGACCGCGGGGCCACCCTTGTGGAACTGACCGGTCGAGTGGAGGAAGCGGGGTCCCCATCCGAATGTCGCGGGGCGACCGGAGTCGGCGGCGACCAGCTCGCGCAGGCCGGAGAGCTGCGGGATCGACAGGCGGTCGACATAGGCCTGCACAGCGACGTAGCCGTCGGCGGGAAGGCGCGACCACAGAGCGTCGAGGACACCCGCGATCGTGCCGGATGCCGCCAGCTCGGGGTCGCTGACACGAACCTCGACGCCGTCCACGACGAACGCCGGGGGAGCGGGTTCGGGACGCGCCTCGAGCAGCCCGCGTGTGGCGATCTTCGCCGATTCGACATCGGGCTGATCGAACGGGTCGATGCCGAGAAGGCGACCGGCGATTGCCGTCGCGTACTCCCAGACGATGAACTGCGCGCCGAGCGAACCGCTGACGAGAACCTCGCCCGGGTGACGCTCGAACAGGTGGAAGTGCTGGGCGTCGTCGACGAGACGCACGATCTGCAGGTCGGGCAGGTCCTCGTCCAGCTCGGGCGACACGGGCAGGAGCACGACGGGCAGGATTCCCGTGCCCTGCTTGCCGGTCGACTCGGCGACGAGCTGCTCGATCCAGTCGGGGAGCCCCACGATGTGGGTGCCGTCGCTGATCAGGCCCATCTTGTCCCGGCGGGGGTTCGTGCCCGCGATCGCGGCCGCGAGAACCAGTGCGGGGTTCTCGGGGCTGTCGATCGCGACCTCGAGGAGTGTCGCATCCGCCTCGTCGAGCAACTCGCCGATGTCCACACCGGCGAGGCCCGAGGGCACGAGACCGAACGCGGTGAGGGCGGAGTAACGCCCACCCACGGTGGGGTCGGCGTTGAAGACGCGGTAGCCGGCGGCCCGAGCCGAGGCGTCCAGCGGCGATCCCGGGTCGGTCACGACGACGATGCGTTCGGCGGGGTCGATCCCGAGGTCGCGGAAGGCGGCCTCGAACGTGCGGCGGGCAGAGTCCGTCTCGACGGTCGAGCCGGACTTCGACGACACGATCAGCGCGGTGCGGTCGAGGCCACCGGTCTCGGAATCGCCGTCGAGCGCCGCGAGCACCTGGCCGGGTGCCGTCGAGTCGAGGATGACGAGGGGTACACCGGACGTCTGGGTGATGACCTCGGGAGCGAGCGACGAGCCGCCCATTCCCGCGAGCACGAAGCGGTCGACTCCGCGCGCCAGGAGGTCTGCGCGGAGCGCCTCGATCTCCGTGACGAGGGGACGCGACACCGTGACGGCCTGCACCCATCCGAGACGCTTGGAGGCCTCGGCCTCGGCGGCCGGACCCCACAGGCTCGCGTCGCCGCTCGTGATCCCCGAGGCGACGAGGTCGGCGACGAGGGTCGGTACGACGCGCTCGGCGGCCTCTTTCGGGGCCCCCGAGACGTGGATCTCGAAGCTCATCGGGCCGACTCCGGTGCTCCGGCCAGCGCCTTCGCGACGGTCTCCTGCAGGTCGTGCCACGAGGCGATGAACTTCTCGACGCCCTCGTCCTCGAGGACCTGGGTGACGTCGTCGATGTCGATGCCGACCGTCGCCAGTGCGTCGATCACGGCGTGCGCGTCGGCGTAGTTGGTCGTGATCGTGTCGCCGGTGACGACACCGTGGTCGAAGGTCGCCTGCAGCGTCTTCTCCGGCATCGTATTGACGGTTCCCGGGGCGACGAGCTCCGTGACGTAGAGCGTGTCGGGTAGCGCCGGGTCCTTGACGCCGGTCGAGGCCCACAGGGGACGCTGCGCGTGCGCTCCGGCATCGAGCAGGGCCGTGGCGCGGTCCGATGAGAACTTCTGCTCGTACAACTCGAAGGCGAGGCGGGCATTGGCGATACCGGCCTTCGACTTGAGGGCGAGCGCCTCGTCCGTTCCGATGGCGCCGAGGCGCTTGTCGACCTCGGTGTCCACACGCGAGACGAAGAACGAGGCGACGGACTCGATCGACGCGAGGTCGATCCCGGCCGCCCGGGCCTTCTCGAGCCCGGTGAGGTACGCGTCGATCACGTCGGCGTAGCGCTCGAGGCTGAAGATGAGCGTCACATTGACCGAGATGCCCGACCCGATGACCTCGGTGATGGCCGGAAGCCCGGCCTTCGTCGCGGGGATCTTGATGAGCGCGTTGGGGCGGTCGACCGCGGCCGACAGCTCCTTGGCCTGCGCGATCGTCGCGTCGGTGTCGTGTGCCAGGTCGGGGGACACCTCGATCGAGACGCGGCCGTCGACGCCATTCGTGGCGTCGAAGATCGGACGGAAGACATCGCACGCGTCGCGTACGTCGGTCGTCGTCAGCGAGAAGATCGTCTCGTCTGCGGTGGCACCGGCTGCGCGCTGCGCGTCGATCGCCTCTTCGTAGCCGATCCCGGCCGAGATCGCACCCTGGAAGATCGTCGGGTTCGTCGTCACGCCGACGACGTTTCGCGTGTCGATGAGCTCCTGCAGGTTGCCGGTCGTGATGCGCTGGCGGGACAGGTCGTCGAGCCAGATGCTGACGCCCGCGGCCGAGAGGTCTGCGGTGGGGGTGGTCATGCGTTCTCCTTGAGAGTCTCGCGCGCCGCTTCCACGACGGCCTCGGCGGTGATGCCGAATTTCTGGAACAGGGTCTTGTAGTCGGCGGACGCGCCGAAGTGCTCGATCGATACCGAGCGACCACGGTCGCCCACGAGGGCACGCCAGGGCAGGGAGATGCCGGCCTCGACCGACACGCGTGCGGTTACGGATGCCGGCAGGACGCTCTCTCGATACTCCGCGTCCTGCTCGTCGAACCATTCGAGCGACGGGGCCGAGACGACGCGTGCGTTGACGCCTTCGGCGGCCAGGGTCTCTCGTGCGGCCACGGCGAGCTGCACCTCGGACCCCGTGGCGATCAGGATCACGTCGGGCGTGCCGTTGGGCGCCTCCGCCAGGACGTACGCGCCGCGCGTGGCCAGCTCGGCCGATGCGAACGTGTCGCCGGATGCTTCACCCGTGCCTCGCTCGAACACCGGGATGTTCTGACGTGTCAGAGCGATACCGGCGGGGCCGGCGTGACGACGCAGCAGTTCGAGCCAGACGACGGCCGTCTCGTTGGCATCGGCCGGGCGTACGAGCGCGAAGTTGGGGATCGCCCGCAGCGTCGCGATCTGCTCGATCGGCTGGTGGGTCGGGCCGTCCTCGCCGAGCGCGACGGAGTCGTGCGTCCAGACGAACAGCGACGGGACGTTCATCAGCGCGGCAAGACGCACCGGCGGGCGCATGTAGTCGCTGAAGATCAGGAACGTACCGCCGAACGGGCGCGTCGGGCCGTGCAGCACGATGCCGTTGATGATCGCGCCCATCGCGTGCTCGCGGATACCGAAGTGCAGCACGCGGCCGTACGGGGATCCGGTCCACTCGTGAGTGGACCATTCGGCGGGGATGAAGGACTTCGCGTTCTTGATGGTGGTGAGGTTCGACTCCGCCAGGTCGGCCGAACCGCCCCAGAGCTCGGGAAGCTTCTCGGCGAGGGCGTTGATCACGAGACCCGATGCGGCGCGCGTCGAGACCTCTTTGCCGGCCTCGAAAGCGGGCAGCGCGTCTGCGATGTCGGCGGGCAGTTCGCGCGCCTGAAGACGATCGAGCAGCGCCTTGCGGTCGGGGTTCGCGGCGGACCAGGCATCGAACGCGGTCTGCCATTCGGCGTGCGCTGCGGCCCCTCTGTCACGGAGTCCGCGGGTGTGGGCGATGACCGCGTCGTCGACCACGAAGTTCTTCTCGGGGTCGAATCCGAGCACCTTCTTCGTGGCCGCCAGTTCGTCGGCGCCGAGCGCCGAGCCGTGGATCTTGCCGCTGTTCTGCTTGCCGGGCGACGGCCAGCCGATGATCGTCTTGAGGATGATGAGCGAGGGCTTGCTGGTCTCGCCCTTGGCTTCCTCGATCGCGGCGTACAGCTCGGCGACGTCCTCGACGTACTGACCCGTCTTCTTCCAGTCGACCGTCAGCACCTGCCAGCCGTAGGCCTCGTAGCGCTTCGCGACGTCCTCGGTGAACGCGACGTTCGTGTCGTCCTCGATCGAGATCTGGTTCGAGTCGTAGATGGCGATGAGGTTGCCGAGCTCCTGGTGGCCGGCGAGAGAGGATGCCTCGCTCGTGACGCCCTCCTGCAGGTCGCCATCGCCGGCGATGACGTACACGAAGTGGTCGAAGGGTGAGCTTCCGGCCGTGGTGTCCGGGTCGAACAGCCCGCGCTCGTACCGGGCAGCGTATGCGAAGCCGACGGCAGAGGCGAGGCCCTGGCCGAGCGGGCCGGTCGTGATCTCGACGCCATCGGTGTGGCCGAACTCGGGGTGCCCGGGGGTCTTCGAACCCCAGGTGCGCAGGGCCTCGAGGTCTTCGAGTTCGAGGCCGAAGCCGCCCAGGTAGAGCTGGATGTACTGCGTGAGGGACGAATGCCCCACGGAGAGGATGAAACGGTCGCGCCCGAGCCAGTGCGGGTCGGCCGGGTCGTGTCGCATCACACGCTGGTAGAGGAGATACGCCGCGGGGGCGAGGCTCATCGCGGTTCCGGGATGACCGTTGCCCACCTTCTCGACCGCATCTGCCGCGAGGACGCGGACGGTGTCCACGGCCTGCTCGTCGATCTCGTCCCAACGCAGTTCCGACACCGGACCGCCCTTCGTCTTAGAGAGCGCCTGAGCCGCCACTCGAGCACACGCCGAATCGTTTTTCGGGGGTGTTCACGGGGGAGGGCGCGAGGGCGCATGTCATGTGCTTCCAGCATAGCGAAGGGGCATCCCCGCGCGGCGGCTCGTGCGAGACGCTGGTTCGCCGTGCCGCCCCACGGGGAGGCGCGCCGCGACGATGCCATAGACTCGAGGCGTATTTGCGAGCGCCGAGCGGGGAGCGATGGACATCACGACGACGCCTGACATCCGGGCATCCGACGCACCCGCGGTTCCGCGGTCCTTCGGTCGCACGCTGCGCGCCTACGTCGCTCTGACGAAGCCCCGCGTGCTCGAACTGCTGCTCGTCACGACCGTTCCGGTGATGATCCTGGCCCAGAACGGGCTGCCCAACCTGTGGCTCGTTCTCGCCACGGTGATCGGCGGTTCGCTGAGTGCCGGATCCGCCGCGGCGTTCAACATGTACCTGGATCGCGACATCGACGCTCACATGCAGCGCACCGAGAATCGGCCGCTCGTGACGGGCGAGGTCTCGCCGCGCGGCGCTCTCGTCTTCGCCTGGTCGCTCGCGGTGTTCTCGACGCTCTGGCTCTGGGCGACGACCAACGCCCTGGCCGCGATCCTGTCGGCGACGGCCATCTTCTTCTACGTCGTGATCTACACGATGATCCTCAAGCGGCGCACCGAGCAGAACATCGTCTGGGGTGGGATCGCCGGGTGCTTCCCCGTCGTGATCGGCTGGTCGGCCGTCACCGGGTCGCTGAGCTGGACCGCGCTCATCCTGTTCGCGCTCGTCTTCCTCTGGACGCCGCCGCACTATTGGCCGCTGTCGATGAAGTACAAGGCCCAGTACGACAACGTGGATGTGCCGATGCTCGGCGCCACCCGCAGCGGGGCTCAGGTGGGACTCCAGGTCATCCTGTACGCCTGGGCGACGGTTGCGTGCTCGCTGCTGCTCATCCCCGTTGCGAACATGGGGATCGTCTACACGGCGTCCGCGCTCGTGTTCGGCGGATGGTTCATCTACGAGTCGCACCGCCTCTACAACCGTGCGGTGCGCGGCACCGAGCCCGCGCCGATGCGTGTGTTCCACGCGTCCATCACGTACCTGACGTTGCTTTTCGTCGCGATCGCGGTCGACCCGCTGCTCCCGTTCTAGCCGCAACGCCCGATCGCCGGGGCTGAATGCTCAAAGTCCCGGCGATCGGACGTTGGACGCTCAGCGCGTCCGTGCTCAGCTCTTGAGCGGGGTGCCCTGTTCGCCCGGCGCGGTGCCCAGGTCGGCCTGCACGGCAGCCTCATCGGCGGTCACATCGTCGACCACGACGGTTCCCGTCGAGCTGGGCGCGACCTCGTCGATCTCGTCGATCTCGTCGTCGAGCGTGTCCGCGACGATCACGACGGGCTCATCACGCTTGGCCAGCGATGCGGCGACGGCGAGCGTCAGGGCGAGCGCGAGGCCGATCAGGCCCGCGCCGATCAGGACGGATCCGAGAACGGCCCACGACTGACCCGCGTAGACCTCGACGCCGGTGGCGCTGCCGTCGAGGATCGAGGCGGTCATGACGCCGAGCTTGTCGAGGGTGAGCCACAGACCGACACCGCCGGCTGCTACGGAGCCGACGACGAGGGCCCAATAGGGAACGCTGCGTACGAGGCGGGGACGGGCGGTCATAAGTTCTCCTTGTTCGAGGCACGGCGTAGGGAGCCGCGGGGGAGACTATTCCGGGCTCGGTCGTGCGGGACCTATCCGAAGCCTATGCGTTCGCTGTGCGTGCGACCCGGGTCTGCGGCGAACGCGCGGCCCTAACGAGCGGATGCGGACATCACGGGCGCGGCCTCGTCGGATGAGATCCCTGCTCCGCTCGCCACCTTCACGTGCATGATGACCGCGGTCATGGCCGCCACCAGCAGCACCGCCAGCACCATGTGGATGTTCACCAGCGCGACCGGAAGGCCGGTTCGTGCCTGCCACAGGCCGACGGCGATCTGCACGACTTCGACGGCCAGCAACATCAGAACCCAGCGCCGCAGCGGAAGCCGCCAGCTGCCCACCAGCAAGAGCAGGGTGAGCGCGAGGGTCGCATACGCCGGCCACGAGTGCAGGTGCTGCATGAGCTCCGGGTCGAGTCCGTTGCGCGCCGCACCCGCGTCGCCGGCGTGCGGACCGGCGCCGGTGACCACGATCCCGACCAGCACCGTGACGAGCACGACAACCGAGGTCAGGTGGGCGAGGATCGCGAGCCCGCGAGGCACGACGAGAACGCGTCGACCGGGCATCGAATACACGCGAACGACGAACACGGTCGCGAAGGCGACCAGCACGACCGACGCGAAGAAGTGGAGGCCCACGACGTAGGGGTTGAGGTTCGTCAGCACCGTGATTCCGCCGATGACCGCCTGGACCGGCACGTACAGACCGATGATCAGCGCGAGCCAGAACAGGTCGGGTCGGGCGCGACGCATCCGAACGACGAACAGGAACGTGACGATCGCGACCGCCACGAGCACGAACGTCAGCAGACGGTTCCCGAACTCGATGATCCCGTGGAAACCCATCTCGGGAGTGTTCACGAAGGACTCGGGCGTGCAGCGCGGCCAGGTGGGGCATCCCAGTCCCGAAGCGGTCAGACGGACCAGACCGCCGGTGCCCACGATCGCGACCTGTACGACGAACGTCGCCCAGGCGGCGACGACGACGCGCCGATCGACGGTGTCGGGGAGCATCCGCCAGAGTCTCTGCGCGAGACCGGGTTCTTGCGACAAACGGATCGCCTCCTGAGGCATGCCGCGTCGGGTCGGGCGCGGGCGGTGGTCGGCCCGCTTGTCGGGGCGACCCTGTAGAATCGAGGGGTTGCGGTGCGCGTGCGAAAGCACTCGACGCACTGCCAACAGTTTAGGCGCGCGAACCGTGTGCCCCTGAGCCTGGCCCGGAAACGGCGGACCCCGTTCTCGCACACAGAGAACGAATGGATCGCCGGGGCGGATGAAACCGTTGCGGCCAAGAGGAGAGTGTGACCATGTCTGACGTCCTGATCGATCGCCCCGAACTGGCGGGGCTCGGAGTCTACGAGTTCGGCTGGCACGATCCCGACGCTGCGGGGGCCGCCGCCAAGCGCGGCCTCAGCGAAGCGACGGTGCGTGACATCTCGGCCCTGAAGGCCGAACCCGAATGGATGCTGCAGCGCCGTCTGAAAGCGCTCGAGCTCTTCGGCCGCAAGCCCATGCCGACGTTCGGTGCTGACCTCAGCGAGATCGACTTCGACAACATCAAGTACTTCGTGCGATCGACCGAGAAGCAGGCGCAGTCCTGGGAAGACCTCCCGGAAGACATCCGCAACACGTATGAGCGCCTGGGAATCCCCGAGGCCGAGCGTCAGCGCCTCGTCTCGGGTGTCGCGGCGCAGTACGAGTCCGAGGTCGTGTACCACCAGATCCGCGAGGACCTCGAGGCGCAGGGCGTCATCTTCATGGACACCGACACCGCGCTCCGTGAGCACCCCGAGATCTTCGAGGAGTACTTCGGCACGGTCATCCCGTCCGGCGACAACAAGTTCGCGGCGCTCAACACCGCCGTGTGGTCGGGCGGATCGTTCGTCTACGTCCCGAAGGGCGTGCACGTCGAGATCCCGCTGCAGGCCTACTTCCGGATCAACACCGAGAACATGGGCCAGTTCGAGCGGACCCTGATCATCGCGGACGAGGGAAGCTACATCCACTACATCGAGGGCTGCACGGCGCCGATCTACAAGAGCGATTCGCTGCACTCGGCCGTCGTCGAGATCATCGTGAAGAAGAACGCCCGCGTTCGGTACACGACGATCCAGAACTGGTCGAACAACGTCTACAACCTCGTCACCAAGCGCGCGGTCGCGCACGAGGGGGCGACGATGGAGTGGATCGACGGCAACATCGGTTCCAAGGTGACCATGAAGTACCCGGCTGTCTATCTGATGGGCGAGCATGCCAAGGGCGAGACGCTGTCGGTCGCTTTCGCCGGTCCCGGCCAGCACCAGGACGCCGGCGCCAAGATGATCCACATGGCTCCGTACACGCAGTCCTCGATCGTCTCGAAGTCGATCGCTCGTGGCGGCGGACGCGCGGGATACCGCGGCGAGGTCCGTGTCGACGCGAATGCGCACCACTCGGCCAACACGGTCCGATGCGACGCCCTGCTGATCGATACGATCTCGCGCAGCGACACCTATCCGGCCATCGACATCCGCGTGGACGACGTGCAGCTGGGCCACGAGGCGACCGTCTCGAAGGTCAGCGAAGAGCAGCTGTTCTACCTGCAGTCCCGGGGTATGGCCGAGGACGAGGCGATGGCGATGATCGTCCGCGGATTCATCGAGCCGATCGCGCGCGAACTGCCCATGGAGTACGCCCTCGAGCTGAACAAGCTGATCGAGATGGGCATGGAAGGAAGCGTCGGATGATTCTTCGACCGACGACGAAAGGACGAGTCGGAGCGTGACGACGACAACGACCACCCCCCGCCAGGTGCCCGGAAACGTGCCCCACACCGACGGAGGATGGGGGCAGAAGACTGCGCGCACCATCCCCGTCCAGACGCGCTCCGCGCGCCCCCGTTCGTTCGCTCCCGCAGACTTCGCCCGCCCCACGGGCCGCGAGGTCAACTGGAAGCACACGCCCGTCGCGCGCCTGGCGCCGCTCTTCGACGATGTCGCGGGCGACGACGGCGCCGTGGGGATCACCGTCACGGGACCGCTCGCGGCCGCAGGACTGACGATCGGTCAGGCGCCGCGCGGTGAGGTCTTCGAGCCCGAGGATCTGCCGAGCGCCATCGCCTGGTCGCGCGCCGCCGAAGCCCTGTACCTCGCCGTGCCCGCGAACGACGAGCTCGCCGAGCCCGTCGTCGTGACGTTCACGGGCGCGGGAGCGGGCCTGCGCGCCCACGCCCACATCGTGATCGAGGCCCGCGAGAATTCGAGCGCGACCGTCATCCTGCGCCACGAGGGTTCCGCGGCGTTCGCTCAGAACGTCGAGATCATCGTGCGCCAGGGTGCTCGGCTGAACGTCGTGTCGGTGCACCGTTGGGACGACGATGCCGTGCACGCCGCGGCTCACCAGGCGCGCGTCGAGCGCGACGGAATCCTGCGGCATTCGGTCGTCAGCTTCGGCGGAGGCGTCGTGCGCGTCAACCCCTCGGTCGACCTCGCGGGCTCCGGCTCCGAGGGCGAGGTGTACGGTCTGTCGTTCGCCGACGCCGGCCAGCACCTCGAGAGCCAGGTCTACGTCCACCATCGCGGACCGCAGACGCGCGCCGACGTGCTCTACAAGGGCGCGCTGCAGGGCGTCGGGGCTCGTTCCGTCTGGATCGGCGACGTGCTGATCGGACCGGATGCCACGGGCACCGATTCCTACGAGGCCAACCGCAACCTGGTGCTCACCGAGGGCGCCCGCGCCGACTCGATCCCGAACCTCGAGATCGAGACCGGAGACATCCAGGGCGCTGGCCATGCGAGCGCTACCGGACGTTTCGACGACGAGCAGCTCTTCTACCTGCAGGCCCGTGGCATCAGCGAGGACGAGGCGCGTCGCCTCGTCGTGATCGGATTCCTCGCCGAGATCGTCCAGAAGCTCGGTGTCCCTGCTCTGGAAGAAGAGCTCACGGCCGCGATCGAGGCGGAGCTCGCCGAGGGAGTCGCGTGACCCTGCAGCGCGCCTGTGCCCTGAGCGAACTCGAGCAGGACACGGCCAGGCGCGTCGAGCTGGACGGCGTCGCAATAGCCGTCGTGCTCGACGGCAACGGAGAAGTCCACGCGATCGGCGATGTCTGCACACACGGAGACATCTCGCTCTCGGACGGTTTCGTCGAGGGCGAGACGCTCGAGTGCTGGGCGCACGGCTCGGCCTTCTCGCTGCGCACCGGCCGTCCCCTCAACCTTCCGGCGTACGAGCCGGTACCCGTCTTCGTCGTCCAGATCGACGGTGACGACGTCCTCATCGATCCCGCTTCCACCGTGGCCGTCTGACCGGCCGAGTCCGTTAGGAACCCTTCACATGTCTGTCCTCGAAGTTCGCGACCTGCACGTCACCGTCGACACGGATGCCGGCGTCACGCCCATTCTGAACGGCGTCACCCTCACCATCCGCACGGGCGAGACCCACGCGATCATGGGCCCCAACGGCTCCGGCAAATCGACCCTGGCCTACACGATCGCCGGTCACCCGAAGTACACCGTCACCTCCGGGTCGATCACGCTCGACGGCGAGGACGTCCTCGCGATGACCGTCGACGAGCGGGCGCGGGCGGGCCTGTTCCTCGCTATGCAGTACCCGGTCGAGATCCCCGGTGTCACCGTCAGCAACTTCCTGCGCACAGCCAAGACCGCGATCGACGGCGAGGCGCCCTCGATTCGCAACTGGGTCAAGGACATCCGTGTGTCCATGAAGAACCTGCGGATGGACGCGAAGTTCGCCGAGCGCAACGTCAACGAGGGCTTCTCGGGCGGCGAGAAGAAGCGTCACGAGATCCGGCCGCTCGAGCTCCTGAAGCCCCATATAGCGGTGCTCGACGCGCCCGACCCGGGTCGCC